>CANKWX010000023.1 GCA_947487165.1 Burkholderiales bacterium | reverse complement strand
GACTAATCAGCGTTTGGCTCAGCGCAGGGCGACAACTAGCTTCGCCGGTTTGGGAGCGGTTCGGGCGACTGACTGACCCTCCCCCTTCGTCGACTGCTCCTCTTGGGCGCTGCCTTATTCCCAAGGATTGAGGAGATGAACACCCATGGGCTCAAAATCGGCGACGTTGCGCGTGACGAGCTTCAGGCGATGCACCAGAGCCGTTGCAGCAATCAGGGCGTCGCGTTCAGGTCGACGGTCGGGCACATGAAGCTGGGCACAGCGCTGGGCTACGACCGTGTCCACGGCAAGGACTCGATCGTCAAAAGCGGGCAAGACGTGCTCGTCAATCCAGGTTCGCAACACCAGCCCTTGCTGCACGTCGCGTCGTGCCAGCAGCAAGGCTCCGGCTTCGATTTCCAAGATCGTAATGGCAGACAGATAAAACTGCAGGTGATCAACGGACCGCGCCCATGCCGCGACACGCGCATCGGCACGATCGGCCCGCCGCAATTCGGACAGGACGTTGGTATCGAGCAGGAACATCAGGTCAAGTCCGGAACCTGGAACACGCCAGCACCCATGCGGGGCGGATCGAACACGATGTCGTCGCTGCCGGGCATTGCCACCGCATCAAGAAGGCTCTTTGGGGGGCCAGCGAGGCGCTGATAGGCCTCGTACTGCAGCAGCACATAGGCGGGACGGCCACGGTCGGTGACGAACACCGGCCCCGCTTCTGCCGCGCGCTTGGCCCGACTGACATCCTGGTTGAATTCGCGGCTGGAGATTGTCGTGACGGTCATAGTGCAACTCTACGAAAAGAAGATCTATGTACCTACAGTACTACAATCACGTTCGCATCGCCAGTACACGTAGCAACGTATCCAACATTTGTCAGCGTGGACTCGCTCTCTCGCCATCTGGCGCTGGCTAGCAGCCGAGCGACTGAGTATTCCGGATCAAAAGCGCTAGGGTTTCAGATTCGAACCCGCGACGGTCTCCGAATCGATACCGTCACCGAGATCGCCCGTTGAGGGACTGCGACAGAAATCGGCTGCTGCGGCCCCAAAGAACCCGGACAGGCAAATGTCAGCTTGATGCGGGAAAGCGGTCGATTAAGCGCGCGGCTCGAAGACCCGGATCCGACCCGAAGCGGAAGTTGGCCTAGGCGAATGAATCGCCAGAGAGCAGCCGTTCAGCGTTCGAACTAAGCGGGATTAGGCCGCATTCAATCTCCCGCAATGAAAAAAAAAACCGCTTGCCACTTTCCCTCTTGCTTCTCGAATCTGATGCGGTGCTCAAGCGGGCTTCTAAGATAGCGAACGTGGACATATCCAGCGCGACCGGGACTCAGCTTTACCTTTACCCAGCCTGTTGCCGGGTCGTATTCCGAGGTTTCTACGACCGAGAAGTCCAGGGAAGCAATGACAGGAGCTCTCGCATTCGGAGCCGTGCGTACGCGCACTCCCGTTCTTATGGCCGCCATGTGTGTGAACGCGTCCTTTTCTCTGGGCCACTGGCTAAAGACGTAAGGTGCGGTGAACGCACCTTGTGAGTCAAAGGTGCCACCAAGATCGAGCACCTCGGCTAGTTCTTCCCACAGTTTGGTGTCTGGGGACTCGGGCTTCCACATGATCAAGAAATCAGACAGTCCTTCAGAACCGCCGTAGGAGAGCTTCACATTCTTGGACATTGCCGCCAGGATGACCTTCAGGTCTCGTTTCGCGACCGCAGCTCGAAGTTGCGATCGAAAACTGAGAAAGTCGGATACGGCTGCAGCCTCATCGACGGGCAGCAATCGTGTCTGTCCCCACGCAGCGAGCGGCGATGCAATTGCAATTGCAATTGCAACTGCTACGAGAAGGGGCATGAAGTGTTTCATGCGGTCTAACGCCTAGTTGACCGGCGGCTTGCGCAGCCTGGGCCGGAAGGGACCATCCGCAGGCCCTGGAGGCCCAGGCTGCGCAAGCTGTCCGGTTGAACTCCAAGTTAGGCATACGCCCCACCCCAGGCATTACCTTTCCCGACGCACAAGTATCGGTCTCGGTGGATTGGCTACGAGGGCCATCACAACATAGCCGCCCTGAGACGGGTTCTCCTTGTCCACATATTTGCAGAAGGCTTGCGCCACGTTCTTGACGCAGGCGATCGTGTAGCTTTGTCGCATGGCTGGAGGCAAGTACGTCAGAGCCAATGCGCCTTCCACGGTTTTGTACTGGCAGTCGCCTTCGCAACTGATGCTGCGCCACGCGCCATCGCCGTCCCGCCCCTCAGCACGCCAAGACCCTGCATCGTTCACAAAACGATAACGCAGCGACGTGGGCTGACGATTCTGGTCCAGCACGACGTACACGCCAGCGTCAGCCTGGGATAGCTCAAGTGCGCTCGCAAGTGAGTGGTAGGTCAGCATAGAGAGAAAGATCGCGACTACGAGACGATTCATGTCTGCTTAACGCTGACGTTGAACGGCGGCTTGCACGGGCCGGCGCGGAGTGGATCATTTGCGAGCCGCGGAGCGCCGGCCCGTGCAAGCCGTCCGCTCCAACTTTGAGTTAGGCATCGGTGAGGCGAAGAGACATAAACAGCTCATCGTGAAACTCTCCGTCGATACGCAATGCTCCTTGCTCATGCCCGAACATCTTGAACCCGAACGACTCGTAGAGTCCGATCGCCGCTGCGTTGCTGGCATTGACGCTTAGATTCACCTGATGAATGTCGGGGACGGATCGGGCCAAGGATATTGCCTCTTGCAGCAAAGCTTTGGCGATGCCTTTCGCTCTGTACTCAGGCTTGACATACATGCCCCAGATGAGAGCCTTGTGAGAAAGGTTCTTCAGATTCTCTCGGCCAAGCGCGACGAAGCCAACGAGTTGGCTGTCTTCGAATGCGCCGAATGGCCCACGATCTGACTTGATGGCGAGGCGACCTTCGACAACTGACGCAGGGATGTCTCGTTCTTCCTCGTAGCTAGAGCCAAAGGCTGTAGGCGCGTCCTGAAGCGCCGCTAGACGGAAATCCTGAAAGGCTGAGGCGTCTGCGGGCGTGAGGCGCCGGATGTGCATTTCGATGCCTAACGCTGCGTTAACCGGCTGCTTGCGCAGCCTGGGCTGGAAGGGACCATACGCAGGCCCTGGAAGCCCAGGCTGCGCGAGCTGTCCGGTTGAACTCCAAGTTAGGCATGTCGCACGCGCGCATCTCGTTCTGCAGGCAGATGTGCTTCACTTTACTTCCCAGCTCCCGTTAACGACATCACGGAAGAAACGCCCCTGTGACGACGTTAAGTGAACATACATCGGCTTGCACTGATCCGGCAGTCCACACTTCGACGCAAGCCAGTTCGGTCCAAGCCAAATCACGCAAGCGTCCTTCTGATTCGCGGCAGTAAGTGTGATTTCGGCTTGAGGTGCCGGTGGTGTATGCCAGGAGCGCTGCCATGAACTCGGGAGATGGCTTACTTCGCGCATGACTTCGCTAATGCGATTAGACACGTCAAGGTTCTGGCCAGACCAAACTACGATTCGCTGGACCTCGTCGGGCTTTGGAAACGTTGGCGCCTGTGACGTCAACGCCGCCCAGTACGGGATCATGAAGAGCAACGATTGGCAGGAAATTTTCACCGGGGCCTAACTAGTAGTTTATCCAGCACGCCTTGCCGGATAACTCCGACCGACGCTGCATAACCACGGCAGCCTTCGCATGGGCAAGTGCTTGATGGTGCAGCACTAAGTCGTGCTTGACTGTGTTTTTATACAGTACTAAATTCATGCGTAAAGCGGCAGCAGTTGAGGCCAATGTGCCAGCCCTTTCGGCGCCGCACAAGCTGGGCGATCACTTGCCGCTGCGACCTCGTGAGTCTGAAGGTCCGCGACACGGTGATGCAGCAAAAGACCAAGCGTCCGATCTAGGCATTGAGGTCGACGATGCGCCGGAGATCTCAGAGCACACCGAAATCTGATCTTTAATTTGTGAAGCTCATCATGGCTTTCGCGCAGGCCACATCCTTGCCGTGTGCACCAGCGCCAAGATCCACACCTTTTCGCCCTGTACCTCGTACACCAGCCGGTAGCTTTCGTGGGGGATCAGCTCCCTCGTGCCTGGGATCAAGCCGGCTTTACCAAGGCGCGGGTGATCGGCCAGGCGAGCAGCCGCATCAGCAAAAAGCTCATCCATTCGAATGGCGGCGAGTGGGCTGTCCTGGCTGATGTAGTCGAAGATATCGGCACGGTCTCTCTGTGCAGCCGTTGCCCAGAAGACCTTCATGCGCCGGTCGTGCCAGCCTTAGCCAGTAGCTTTGCGCGTCTTTCAGCGAAACCTTCCTCAACATCATCAGCGCTGGCGTAGTCACCGGCACTGATCTGTTCCCGAGCGCTTGCCACTTTGCTGCGCAAGAACGCTTCGTATTCGCGAGCCTCTCGCTGGCGTTGTACAAATTCACGCATCAATTCGCGCATGATCTGCGAGGCAGATCGATGGCTAGCCTCGGCCTCGGCCATGAATTCGGCCCGAAGCTCTGGCTCCAACTTCATGGTGAAAACGGCTTCCTTGGACATTGTCTGCCTCATCGAATTTCACGTACTTCATAAGTATATACAACGTAAGTACCATTGTCGTTGATGAGCGGCTCGTTAGGTGCAGTGAAGCTGAATCTTTGATGCGGGGCAATTTGACTTATTGCAGTCGTAGGCACCCTTAAGGTCGAGCAGCTGGTCCACTCAGTACTCAGCCGATGAGTGACTGCTTCCTCGTTTGATCAACGACCGCTTCTGGCCGGGACGAGCCATAGGTAACCGCCAGGCGACGGCCCGCTACATCAGCGAAACCCAGGACCGCGTCCATGTACTCGGCGAAATCCGACAGTCCGTGATCGCTGCCCTCGATCACGATCTGGCGTGCGCCCCGATAGAAGGCGACCATCTCGCGCCAGTCGAGCAACTCATCGCCGGTGGCCGCGATCAGCAGATAGCGCTCGGGGCGGCTGATCGCCTGCACCTGCAGGCTCGCCAGCTCGTCCAGATGGGATGGCAGCAGCTCGAATGACTGCGACGGATCGTGAAACTGGGTCTGAGGCCCGAGATATTTCGCCAGCCCGCTTGCCGGGCGGGTGGCCGGGTTGAGCAGCACTGCGCGACAGCCGTGGCGCTCGGCCAGCCAGGTGGCATAGCAGCCTCCCAGCGAGCTGCCGATCAGGGTGTCGGCCGGTCCGGGCGCATAGCGGGACTCGATCAGATCGATGGCCGCGCGCGGTGAAACTGGCAGCTGCGGGCAGGCAAACTCTGTCCCGCGACCGAGTTCACGCAGCCGATCGGCGAGCAGCCGAGCCTTGAAGGACGACGGCGAAGATCGAAAGCCGTGGAGATAGATCAGCACTGCGAGATCAGCACGAGACGTTCAGCACGATGACTGCGCGCCGCGCTGCAGCGCATCGAGCAGGCGCTGATGCACACCCCCGAAGCCACCGTTGCTCATGACCAGTACCCGATCGCCGGCACGGGCATGCGCCACCACATCGGCCACCAGCGCATCAAGCTCGGTGTGGACACGCGCCTTGTCGCCCAGAGGCGCCAGCGCCTCGGCCGCGTCCCAGCCCAGACCGCCGGCAAAGCAGAAACTCTGATCGGCCCCGGTCAGACTGCCTGCGAGTGCAGCCTTCACCGCACCGAGCTTCATGGTGTTGGAGCGCGGCTCGAGCACCGCGAGGATGCGCTCGCCGGGGGCCAGCCGGGCTCGCAGCCCCTCGATCGTGGCGGCAATCGCGCTCGGATGATGCGCAAAATCGTCGATCACGGTGACACCGGCCGCCGCACCGCGCACCTCCAGGCGTCGCTTGACGCCGCCGAATCGGGACAGTGCGTCAATCGCCTCTTGGGGCGGCACGCCGGCATGCTCGGCAGCCGCCACGGCGGCAATCGCATTCGAGCGGTTGTGGCGCCCGGCCAGCGGCAGGCGACAACGCCCCAGCATCGAGTTGCCGCGCATCACATCAAACTCGGTGGCATCGGCCGACTCGGTCACCGCCGCCTCGTGCCAGCCGCCAGGTGTATCGAACTCGACCCGTTCGCTCCAGGCGCCGCGCGCCAGCACCCGGGCCAGCGCCGCTTCGCCACCATTGACGACCAGCCGCCCACGGCCAGGCACTGTGCGCACGAGATGGTGAAATTGCGTCTCGATCGCAGCAAGATCGGGGAAGATATCCGCATGATCGAACTCGAGGTTATTCAGGATCGCGGTCATCGGACGGTAGTGCACGAACTTCGATCGCTTGTCGAAAAACGCGGTGTCGTATTCGTCGGCCTCGATCACAAAGGGCGAATCCGGCGCCCCCAGGCGGGCCGAAAACGGAAAATTCATCGGCACGCCGCCGATCAGAAACCCCGGTGCCCGGCCGGTGGCCTCGAGAATCCAGGCCAGCAGCGAGGCGGTGGTGGTCTTGCCATGGGTGCCCGCCACACCCAGCACCCAGCGGCCGGCCAGCACCGACTCGGCCAGCCATTGGGGCCCGGACACATAGCGCTGGCGCGCATCCAGAATGGCCTCGATCAGCGGATTACCGCGCGAGACCACGTTGCCGATCACCCAGACGTCGGGCGCCAGTTGCAATTGCGAAGCGTCGAATCCTTCGATCAGGTCGATGCCGAGCGCGCGCAGCTGATCGCTCATGGGCGGATAGACATTAGCGTCGCAACCGGTGACCCGGTGCCCCGCCTCGCGGGCGATCGCCGCCAGCCCGCCCATGAAGGTGCCGCAGATGCCGAGGATGTGAAGGTGCATGGGGAGTCGATTCTACCGTCGGATACACTCGATCCGATCTGCCCTGCCGAACACCATGCCTGACGCCACCGCTCAACCCGGCCCTGTTCTTCCTGTTCCCGGCCCGATCCCGAGACCGCCCGGCACGCCTGAAGCCGGCAGCCGACCGCCCGGCGAGCCGCTGCGCCAGGAACTGGCGCTGGCTGCTGCGCGACTCGTGGCCGATACCGGACTCGATTACGCCAGCGCCAAGCGCAAGGCCGCCCAGGAGCTGCTCGACGGACGCCCCCTGCCGCGAGGCCAGTTGCCCGACAACCTCGAGATCGACGAGGCGTTGCGCGAGCATCTGGATCTGTTCGATCCCGAGCATCCGCAGCGGGTCTGGCGAATGCGGCGCGCAGCGCTCTCCCTGATGCGGCGCCTGGCGGCCTACCAGCCCTACCTCACCGGTGCAGTCTGGAAAGGCATCGTCGCCGAACATGCGCCGATCCACCTGCAACTCTTTCATGATGACGTCAAAGCCGTTCAAATCGATCTGCTCAACGACGGGCTCGATTTCGAGGTCGGCGAGTTGCCGCATTTTCGCGACGCGAGCCGCGGTGAGGTCGAAGCCTTGCGGCTCGACTGGCAACGCGAGCCGGTCGTGATCTCGCTCTATCGCCACGACGATCTGCGCGGCGCGTTGCGCGCGACGCCCCCCGAACGGGGTACTGCCATCGACGTCGAACGCCTGATCGACGCCACCACACTTTGAAAACACCATGAACAACGACTACCCCAACCGATACCGGCGCAACTCATTGATTGTTGGGGCTGTGGGGATCGCGGCGATCGGGCTTGGCGCAGCAACGGGCTGGCAACGCCTGCGTTCGACCGCACCTGACGATGCCGTTGCCCGCTTTTATGCCATGTCGTTGCCCGACGCTTCGGGGCAGCCTTTCGCGTTCTCGGGTCTGGCCGGCCGTCCGCTGGTCGTGAACTTCTGGGCCACCTGGTGCCCACCCTGCGTTGAGGAGATGCCGGAGTTATCAGCGCTCTACGCTGAGCGGTCGCCGCTCGGCCTGAAGATGATTGGCATCGGCATCGACTCGCCCGCCAAGATCGCCAACTTCGCGGCCCGCACACCGGTGTCCTATCCGCTGGTCGTGGCCGGCATGGGCGGCACCGACCTTGGTCGCGAATTCGGCAACGCAGCCGGGGTTTTGCCCTACACCGTCCTGATTGACTGGCGTGGTCGTATTGTCTTTCGAATCGTCGGCCGAGTGAAGCTCGACACCTTGCGCCAGCAGCTCACCGCACTCGGCTGATCCGGATCGAGCCAGGGTCAGCCCTGCGTCCACTAGACAGTTTTACTAAAACTAGCGCACAATCCGCGCCAACTTCGGCAAACCTGCTCTGATTTTCATGGACAAGACGGTCTGGGTGCTGCACGGCCCCAACCTCAACCTGCTGGGAACGCGTGAACCCGGCATCTACGGATCGACCACCTTGGCCCAGATCGACGCGATGCTGGCCCAGGCTGGCGCGGCAAGCGGCGTGCGGGTCGAATCGTTTCAGAGCAATGCCGAAGGCGCGCTGGTCGACCGCATCCAGGCAGCCCGCGACAACCAAGTTGCCTTCATCATCATCAATCCTGCCGCCTACACGCACACAAGTGTCGCGATCCGCGATGCGCTTGCTGCGGTTGCGATTCCTTTCATCGAGGTTCATCTGTCCAATGTCCATCAGCGGGAACCCTTTCGCCATCATTCCTACCTGTCGGATCTGGCCACCGGTGTCATCGCCGGCCTGGGGCCAAGCGGCTATCGCTTCGCCCTGCAGTTCGCCATCGAATCCATTCGCCATTAGCCCGTCAGTTTCAGTTCGCCATTGAGCGCCGCAAGGCTGCTCGGTGAGCCGCCGACCGCCTGCGGGCAGTCGATATCCAACATCGTCCGGGAGACGCCGTACACATGGATCTACGCAAACTCAAAACATTGATCGACCTGGTTGCCGAATCAGGGATCGCCGAACTCGAAATCACCGAGGGCGACGGCAAGGTGCGGATCGTCAAAAGCCCGCAGCAAGTGGCGATGGGCTATGCCCCGATGCAGGCGGTCGCCATGGCGCCTGAAGCGCATGCCGCGATGCCTGCCGCTGCCCAGACTGCCGCTGCACCGCCCGCGTCGGTGGCTGCCGCACCCGCCGAACCAGCCGCTCCGTCCGGACATGTCCTGAAGTCACCGATGGTCGGCACCTTCTATCGCTCGGCCAACCCGAACTCGTCGTCTTTCGTCGAAATCGGGTCGCAAGTCAAAGAAGGCGACACGCTTTGCATCGTCGAGGCGATGAAGCTGATGAACGAGATTGAGGCCGACCATGCAGGAACGGTCAAGGCGATCCTGGTCGAGAACGGGCAGCCGGTCGAATACGGCCAGCCGCTTTTCATCATCGAGTGAACTGATGTTCGACAAGATCCTGATCGCCAACCGAGGCGAGATCGCACTGCGCATCCAGCGGGCCTGCCGTGAACTCGGCGTCAAGACGGTGGTGGTGCATTCCGAAGCCGATACCGAAGCGAAATACGTCAAGCTCGCCGACGAATCGGTCTGCATCGGTCCGGCGGCTTCGCGTGACAGTTATCTCAACATCCCGGCGATCATCAGTGCGGCCGAGGTTACCGATTCCGAAGCCATCCATCCCGGCTACGGATTCCTCTCCGAGAACGCCGACTTCGCCGAACGGGTCGAAAAAAGCGGCTTCGTCTTCATTGGCCCGCGACCCGAAACCATCCGGATCATGGGTGACAAGGTCAGCGCCAAGGACGCGATGCGGGCGTCCGGTGTGCCGGTGGTGCCCGGCTCGGACGGGGCGCTGCCGGACGATCCCAAGGAGATCATCCGGATCGCACGAAGCGTGGGCTATCCGGTCATCATCAAAGCCTCGGGCGGCGGCGGCGGCCGTGGCATGCGGGTGGTCAACACCGAAGCAGCCCTGGTCAATGCGGTGACCATGACGCGTGCCGAAGCCGGTGCGGCCTTCGGCAATCCGAGCGTCTACCTCGAGAAGTTTCTCGAAAACCCGCGGCATATCGAGATCCAGGTGCTGGCCGACGAGTTTCGCAACGCGGTCTATCTCGGCGAGCGCGATTGCTCCATGCAGCGTCGCCACCAGAAGGTCATCGAGGAGGCGCCGGCACCCGGCATCGCCCGCCGGCTGATCGACCGGATCGGCGTGCGCTGCACCGAAGCCTGTCGCAAGATGGGCTATCGCGGTGCCGGCACTTTCGAATTCCTGTTCGAAGATGGCGAGTTCTATTTCATCGAGATGAATACCCGTGTGCAGGTCGAGCATCCGGTCACCGAGCAGATCACCGGCATCGACATTGTCCAGGAGCAGATTCGGGTGGCCGCCGGTGAGCGGCTGCGCTTCAAACAGCGCGACATTCGGCTCTCGGGCCATGCGATCGAATGCCGGATCAACGCCGAGGACCCCTACAAGTTCACGCCCTCACCGGGTCGCATCACCAGCTGGCACCCGCCGGGCGGGCCAGGTGTACGAGTCGATTCGCATGCTTATACCAATTACTTCGTGCCGCCCAACTACGATTCGATGATCGGCAAGGTGATCACCTTCGGCGACACGCGGGATCAGGCGATCATGCGGATGCGTATTGCGCTGTCGGAGATGGTGGTCGAAGGCATCCAGACCAATCTGCCGCTCCATCGCGACCTGCTCGCCGACGCGCGCTTCGTGGCCGGCGGCACCTCGATCCATTACCTCGAGAACAAGCTCGCGCAGCGGCGCGGCTGACCGGGCGCGATCCATGTCGGGCTGGCAGGAACTGCTGATCGAGGTCGGGCCCGACGATGCCGAACCCTGGAGCGATGCACTGCTCGAGGCAGGCGCGCTGTCGGTGCAGGCAGAGGATGCCGATGCCGAATCGCCCGATGAGCAGCCGATGTATGGCGAGCCCGGCATGCCGGCCGCTGCCGCCTCGAGCCTGCCCGGCTGGCGACGCACCATCCTGGCCGCCATGCTCGATGAACAGACCGATGCCGTGCGGCTGCTTGATGCTGCAGCCCATGCGCTCGGCATGGCAGCACCCGCCGTGCGGGAGATCAGAGCGATTCCCGACCAGGACTGGGTTCGCCTGACCCAGTCGCAGTTCGAGCCGATTCCGATCGGAGAGCGGCTGCTGATCACACCGAGTTGGCATGCGCTGCCCGGCGACGGGCGTCTGGCCATCGTCCTGGATCCCGGGCTGGCTTTCGGCACCGGCAGCCATCCGACAACCCGACTGTGCCTGCAGTGGCTCGAGCGCGAACTGTCGCCGGGTGCCTCGGTGATCGACTACGGTTGTGGCTCAGGCATTCTCGCGATTGCTGCCGCGCGGCTTGGCGCAGGCCAGGTGATCGGGATCGACATCGACGCCCAGGCGCTGATTGCTGCGCGCGACAATGCGCAGCGCAATCAGGTGAGCATCGATGTCCGCGCCGGAACCGATGTCCGCCCCGATCCTGCTGATGTCGTGGTGGCCAATATCCTCTCCAGTCCGCTCAAACTGCTGGCTCCGGTGCTGATCGACTTGGTCAAACCGGGGGGCACGCTGGTGCTGTCGGGTGTGCTCGCCCGGCAGGTCGAGGAGGTCTCGCTGGCCTATGCCGCCCGAATGACGATGACGGTCGCCGGCATGACGGACGGCTGGGCTTGCCTGGTCGGCAGCAAACCCCGATGATTCGCTGCAATGGCGCTAGCGACTACCTGCCCCCTTTGCAAGACCAGCTTCAAGGTGGTCCCCGATCAGCTCAAGCTGAGCCGTGGATCGGTGCGATGCGGGGTTTGCCAGAACGTCTTCTCGGGCATCGACCATCTGCGTTATGTCGATCAGTCCGCGCTCAAGGGCCCCAGTCCCAGACCGGCAGGCACTGAGACCGATCTGCTGACCTCGCCTGCAGGCCGCCGCCAGCCAGCGGGCGATCAGCACACCGGCGATCAGCCGCCAGCGCCTGATAAGGCTGCCGCGCCAGGTGGCACCGCCGGCAGCGACGACCTCAAGACGGCCTTTTTTTTGCCGGATACCGGATTCGGCAATCAGGTCAGTGATGCCCTGGCCGGCGCCGCACGCACGCCAAAGCGCGATAACGACTTCTCGAGCCTTCCGCGCATTCCGTTTTCGCCCAATGTCGCTCGAGACCAGAGCGAACCGACGCCTGCCGACTTCGTCAGTGAAACCGCAGACGGGAAGACCGGCTCCGAGCAGCACAGTCTGTCCGAATCAGGCACTGCCGCGCCTGCGGAGTCAGTGCCAACACAGGACAGCCGCGCTGCGCACGAGACCGGCGAGGCGCGCCAAAACGACGACCTGACGCCGCCACGCCAGCCCAAAGCCCCGCCGCCCAGCGAACCAGTGGTCAGGGATGCTGCGCGGGAGGTCGCGCCGCCGTCATCAGGATCGATCGATTTCACCCATCTCGGCAAGTCAGAGACGCATCAACGACAGCCGTTCGCCCTGGTCGTCGTGGCCCTTCTCCTGACCGGACTGCTCGTGCAGGCGGTGATCGGGTGGCGCAATGACATTGCCGCACGTTCGCCGCAGATGTCAGCCGCGCTCGAGAGCATTCTCGATCCCCTGGGCTTCACGATCTCGCCGCCGCTCGATCTTTCCGCGCTGAGCATCGAATCTTTCGAATTGCAGACCGGGCGATCTGCGGACATCCTGCAAATGACCGCCATCCTGCGCAATCGCAGCAGTCATGTAGTGGGCTTTCCAGCCATGGAGCTCACCCTGACTGATTCAAGTGGTGCACTGCTGTCTCGCAAAGTGATCCGGGTCGAGTCCTATCTGGATACGCCCTTGATTGCTGCGCGGGGCCTTGCAGGACGGTCGGAGTGGCCGCTTCGAATCGCGCTCGAGCATGATGGGCTCGCGCCCGCTGGCTATTCTGTTGCCCTGTTTTATCCCTGAACGCTTCTCCCGAGGTCTGAATGTCAAAGCGTGTGCTAATCAGCGGATCGGTCGCCTACGACACGATCATGGTCTTCGACGGTCACTTCAAGGATCACATCCTGCCCGACCGGGTTCACATGCTGAACGTGTCCTTCCTGACGCCGCGCCTGACGCGGCAGTTCGGCGGCTGCGCGGCCAATATCGCCTACAACCTGCGTGCTCTGGGTGGATCGCCGACGGTGCTCGCAGCAGTGGGCCGCGATGGCGCCGAGTACATCGCCCGCCTCAAATCACTCGATATCGACACCAGTTCGATTCTGAGCTGTGACGACCTGTATACCGCGCAGGCCTTCATCACGACCGATCTTGCCGACAATCAGATCACCGCCTTTCACCCGGGCGCGATGTCGCGTGCACACGAGGTGGCTGCGGTTTTTCCATCGGCATGGGGCATCGTCGCGCCCAATGGCAAGGACGCCATGCTGCGCCATGCCAAAGAGCTGACCGAAGCAGGCGTGCCGTGGATTTTCGATCCGGGTCAGGCACTGCCGATGTTCTCGGGCGAAGAACTGATATCCCTGCTCAAGGGTGCGACGGCATTGGCGGTCAACGACTACGAAAGCCAGCTGATGGTCGAGAAGACCGGGCGCTCGGAAGCAGAGCTTGCCGGGAATGTGCAGGCAATGATCATCACGCGTGGTGCGCAGGGCTCGATCCTGCTGCACAACGGCCGGCGCGAAGAGATTGCATCGGTGCCGATCGCCAGCGCGGTCGACCCGACCGGCTGTGGTGATGCCTATCGGGGCGGCCTGCTCTATGGCTTGGCTTGTGATCTCGGATGGTCAGCTGCAGCACGCCTTGGCAGCGTGATGGGCGCCCTCAAAATCGAACAGCACGGTCCGCAAAACCATGCCATCGACCGGGATTCAGTCGCTGCACGTTATCGTGCCGTGTTCGGCGCGATGCCCTGGTAGCAACTGGCTTGGAAGACTGTCCCGAGTCGCGCGGTGCGGCTCGGTGCAGAAAAACCAGCGATCGCAGACCAGTCGTGTCGAGCGGCTCAGCCGTCAGCGAAACATTCCTGTGAGCAGTGCCGGATCGAGGATGCTCAAGAGGATCTGCAGCAGCAGAATCAACACCAGCGGTGACAGGTCCACACCGCCGATCAAGGGCACGAATTTTCGGATCGGGGTGAGGAGCGGCTGGGTCAGTTGCTGGATCGCCGGCGCGAGCGGTGCATACGGATTCACCCAGGACAGGATGGCTTGGACGATCACCAAGCCGATCATCAGATAAATCGTTCGGTTCAACAGCCAGAAGACCGCGCCAAGCATGACCTCAATCGGTCCAGGCGCGCGCCCTGCACCGGAAATCAGGAAGTAGAGCAGGGCCACCACTGCTGCGACGATCACCGCTGCCACCACGCTCGCCCAGTCCATACTGCGGGTCGGTGCAACCAGCCTGCGAAGTGGCAGGACCAGCCAGTCGGTGACTGCATTGATGAACTGGCAGATCGGATTTCGCGGGCTCAGATGCACGCGATGCGCGTAGGCGCGAAGAATGCAGGAAACGGCAAGTAGCCCCCCCACTGTCTCGATCAGCAACCAGATTATTCGGCTCATGGCGCGCGGATTGTCGCACAAAAAAAATCGCGCCCAAGAGGGCGCGATCATGACCGCGGTGCGCTGTCGCGCACCACGATGTGTGGCGGTCGATCAGAACGTCGACCGGCCGCCACACATCTCGATCAGGGCTTGTTGCCGGTCGGGAAAGGCCAGGCAGCAGCAGGGTTGAGCGGTTTGGCTGCCGGAGCAGGCGCAGCGGCAGGCTTTTCAACCTTTTTTGCAGGCTTCTTGGCAGCCTTTTTCGCTGCAGGCTTCTTGGCTGCGGGTGCTTTGGCCGCAGGCTTTTTCGCAGCAGGCTTCTTGGCTGCAGGCGCCTTTGCCGCAGGCTTTTTCGCAGCCGGCTTCTTGGCTGCAACTTTCTTGGCTGCAACCTTCTTGGCTGCAACTTTCTTGGCTGCAGGCTTCTTGGCTGCGACCTTCTTGGCCGCAGGCTTCTTCGCAGCGACTTTCGTAGCCGCAGGCTTTTTCGCAGCGACTTTCTTGGCCGCGGGCTTCTTCGCAGCGACTTTCGCGGCGGCCGGCTTCTTGGCAGCGACCTTCTTGGCAGCGGGTTTTTTCGCAGCGACTTTCGTGGCGGCCGGTTTCTTGGCAGCGACTTTCGTGGCCGCAGGCTTCTTAGCGGCAGGTTTCTTGGCGGTTGCCATAGGGATACTCCTCAGGATGAAGTTGAAAATGCGGAAACCCGTTCAGGCAAGGCATTTGGCCATTCACCGTGCGGGCTATTCATCGGCGCAAGAAGAATGTCTTGTGTCCTTACGCTAATGAATGGGGTGTTTCGTGTCGTCACGATCTCGCGGACACAAAAAAGGCGCCGGGCTCTCTGGCCGGACGCCTGAATCAACCGACATGACGGAGGCTGCTCCGCCGCATGAGCAGAAGGGTCTCTGCTCAGTGCGGTCTGGATGGTGACAGGCTCGAATGAGTCGCAGGGCTCCGTCAAATCAAATCCTGAGTGCGGTAAACCGCGGTTCGAACATTCTCTGGTCAGTCCCAGCTCAGCGCGCCACCAGTTTGATACTCAGTCACGCGTCGCTCAAAAAAGTTCTGTTCTTTCTTCAGGTCGAGCATCTCGCTCATCCAGGGAAAAGGATTCTCAGCGCCCGGAAAAAGAGGGTCCAGACCGATCTGCTGCGCGCGCCGGTTGGCGATGAAGCGAAGGTATTCCTTGAACATCGAGGCATTCAGACCCAGGACACCCCGCGGCATCGTGTCTTCTGCATAGCGGTACTCAAGTTCGATGGCCTGATGAAACAGGCCGACGATCTCTTCCCGAAACGCCGGCGTCCAGAGATGCGGATTCTCAAGTTTGATGGTGTTGATCAGATCGATGCCGAAATTGCAATGCATCGATTCATCTCGAAGGATGTACTGATACTGCTCAGCCGCGCCGATCATCTTGTTCTGACGGCCAAGCGCCAGAATTTGAACAAAACCGACGTAAAAGAACAGGCCTTCCATGAGGCAGGCGAAGACGATCAGCGAACGCAGCAGTTTCTGATCGTTCTCGGGGGTGCCGGTGACGAATTCGGGATTGGTCAGGGTATCGATGAAGGGAATCAGGAATTCATCCTTCTCCCGAATCGATGACACCTCGTGATAGGCGTTGAAAACCTCACCCTCGTCCAGGCCGAGTGACTCGACGATGTACTGATAGGCATGGGTATGAATGGCTTCTTCGAATGCCTGACGCAACAAAAACTGGCGGCACTCCGGGGCGCTGATATGCCGATAGGTGCCAAGCACGATGTTATTGGCCGCCAGTGAGTCGGCGGTCACAAAGAACCCAAGATTGCGCTTGATCAGGCGACGCTCGTCGTCGGTCAGTCCGGCCGGGTTTTTCCAGAGCGCAATGTCGCGCTCCATGTTGATTTCCTGCGGCATCCAGTGATTTGCGCAACCTGCCAGGTATTTTTCCCAAGCCCACTTGTACTTGAAGGGGACCAGCTGGTTGACGTCAGCGGCGCCATTGATGATGCGCTTGTCTTCAACCCTGACTCGGCGCTCATCTTTGGCCAGCACCGCACCCGCATGCGACCGTGGTGCAGCAGCGGGTGGAATGTGAGGCACGGCTGCCGAGGGCGTCCGGATAGCGTCCAGGACTGGTGGCTTTACCAGACCTTTCAGTTGCGGAACATTGACAGGGTTCGATTCTTCCCAGGACAGCATTTAAAGTCTCGCTTCAGTTAGTTCGTTTAACTACTTGTACAAGCGCGAGATTCATCTGTTATTCACAGCCTGAATCTTACGGTTCACGTGTTGTGCTTGCAACGGGTTGGCACTCACCAACTTGACTTTCCGACGAGTTCGTCGGGGTCCTTGCAACACTCGATGACTGTCGGGCGGCTTCGATGCGTGAAGACACACACCGAAGCCGCTGACTGATCACTGACAGGCTTCGCACTCAGGATCATCGATCGCGCAGAATTTCGGCGCGATCGGCTCCTCTGAAGGAACAGGCGCAAGACCCGACGATGAAGGCGATTGAGCGCCATACGAGAAGGTGCCTGCGGCTCCCTCTGCCGACACCGCGTTGAGTTGGCCGACGCGATCGGTCGTGCTCTTTTCAGCGTGCGTCGCGCCTTGCGTACGCAGGTAGTAGGTGGTCTTCAGGCCACGCAACCAGGCGAAGGTATAGGTTTCATGCAGCTTCTTGCCCGAAGCGCCGGCCATGTAGATGTTGAGCGACTGCGCCTGATCGATCCACTTCTGACGTCGCGACGCACACTCGACCAGCCAGCTCGGATCAATCTCGAAGGCCGTGGCATAGATCTCGCGCAGATCGGCCGGAATACGGTCGATACGGGACAGACTGCCATCAAAGAACTTCAGATCGGCCACCATCACTTCATCCCAGAGTCCGCGTTCCTTGAGGTCACGCACAAGGTAGTCATTGACCACTGTGAACTCGCCGGACAGATTCGACTTGACATAGAGGTTCTGGAAGGTGGGTTCGATGCAGGCTCCCACACCGATGATGTTCGAAATCGTCGCCGTCGGTGCGATCGCAACGCAGTTCGAGTTGCGCATGCCGTACTGAGCAATGCGCTGGCGCAAAGACGCCCAGTCCATCGTCTCGGAGTCGTCGACTTCGAGATAGCCGCCTCGCTGTTCGGCGAGCAGTTTGAGTGAGTCTTTCGGCAGGATGCCTCGATCCCAGAGCGATCCCTTGAAGCTCGGGTAGCGGCCCCGCTCCTCGGCGAGTTCGGTCGAGGCCCAATAGGCGTAATAGCAGACCGTCTCCATCGACCGGTCGGCAAACTCGACAGCCTGATGGCTGGCATAAGGGGTGCGCATCAGGTGCAGGCAATCCTGAAAACCCATGATGCCCAGCCCCACAGGCCGATGCTTCAGATTGGCGTTGCGCGCCTTGTTGACCGCGTAATAGTTGATATCGATGACGTTGTCGAGCATGCGCATCGCGGTGGAGATCGTGCGCTTGAGTTTGGCTTCATCAAGCGCCCAGACGCCGTCTGCCGAGCGGACCATGTGCGCGACCATATTGATCGAACCGAGGTTGCAGACCGCAATCTCGCTGTCACCGGTATTGAGGGTGATCTCGGTGCAAAGATTGGAGCTGTGCACGACGCCGGCATGCTGCTGCGGCGAGCGGATGTTGCAAGGATCTTTGAAGGTGATCCAGGGATGACCGGTTTCGAACAGCATCGAGAGCATCTTGCGCCACAGCGTGGTCGCCGGAACGGTCTTGAACAGCTTGAGTTCGCCGCTGGCAGTCTTGCGCTCGTAGTGGAGATAGGCCTCCTCGAAGGCGAGACCATACTTGTCGTGAAGATCGGGACAATCAACCGGCGAAAACAGCGTCCAGTTGCCGTTCTCCATCACCCGTTTCATGAAGAGATCGGGGATCCAGTTGGCGGTGTTCATGTCGTGAGTGCGACGCCTGTCGTCACCGGTGTTCTTGCGCAGTTCGAGAAACTCCTCGATGTCGAGATGCCAGGTCTCGAGATAGGCACAGACCGCACCTTTGCGCTTGCCACCCTGATTGACCGCAACCGCGGTGTCGTTGACCACCTTCAGGAAAGGCACGACGCCCTGACTCTTGCCATTGGTGCCCTTGATGTGGCTGCCCAGCGCCCGCACCGGCGTCCAGTCATTACCCAGGCCCCCCGCATACTTGGCGAGCAGTGCATTCTCCTTGATGGCCTCGTAGATGCCGTCAAGGTCATCGGCGACCGTCGTCAGATAGCAGGACGACAATTGCGAGCGCAGTGTTCCCGAGTTGAACAGGGTGGGCGTCGAACTCATGAAATCGAAGCTCGAGAGGAGCTCGTAAAACTCGATCGCGCGTGATTCACGGTCGATTTCGTCCAGCGACAGGCCCATTGCCACCCGCATGAAAAAGGCCTGCGGCAGCTCGATGCGCCGCTCGTCGACATGCAGGAAATATCGGTCATAGAGCGTCTGCAGACCGAGATAGGAAAACTGGTTGTCGCGTTCGGCGCGCAATGCATTGCCCAGCCGCTGCAGATCGAACTGCCCGAGTCGGGCATCAAGGAGCCCCGCCTCGACGCCGCGCTTGATGAAGCCCGGAAAGTATTCGGCATAACGGGCGGTCATACCGGCCTGATCGACTTCGTCGGCGAGCACTTCACGACGAATCGTGTGCAGCAGCAGGCGCGCCGTGACCAGACTGTAGGCCGGATCGGTCTCGATCAGCGCACGGGCCGACAGAATCGAGGATTTGTAGACCTCGTCGAGCGGGATGCCGTCATAGATGTTCTTGAGCGTCTCGACCATCACCAGATCGGGCCGCACAGTGTCACCCAGACCCAGACAGGCGGCCTCGATCAGCGAATGGAGCTGGCGCTGATCGAGCGGCCGAATGACATCCCCATCGAGAACATTGATGCGGTTTTCTGTCTGCTGACCAGCCGCGGCAGACTGCGCTTGGCGCGCCGCGCGCTCTTGCGACCGCTTTTCGCGGTATAGAACATAGGATCGGGCTACCTCGTGTTCGCCCGAGCGCATCAGGGCCAATTCGACCTGATCCTGGATATCTTCAATATGGAAGGTGCCGCCTGCTGGCTTGTTGCGCATCAGTGCACCGACAACCGACTGGGTCTGGTGCTCAACCAGTTCGCGAACCCGCGCCGAGGCCGCCCCCTGGCCACCGCTTACCGCCAGAAAGGCCTTGGTCATCGCCACGGCAATCTTGCCCGGCTCGAAACCCACCACCGAGCCGTTACGGCGGATGACCTTGAAGTCGACGAACCTTGCCGCATCCGGGCGACCGTCGGAGACCTCGACGACTGCAGTGGAAAAAGACCCCGTTGTCAGAACGGTCGACCGCTGCGCGGTTCCTGGAACATTTTGCATCGGGTGTGCTCCTCGATGATGAACGACCCCGCGCTGTCGCGTGATCGGTATTGACGGAATGCCGGGTCAAGTAGCCAGCACGAAAAAACAACAGTTCAGACGATTATTCAGGAGAAAAACCAGGCCTGAACCCTGTCGCATCGGAATGACCGCGGGGCACTAGATCTGGGGTTGAACGGTGAGGTGTGAACTAATTCTAGTGCCTGCGCTGACCAATCGCAAGCTCAGAAAACCGAAATCAGGATGCTTTAAACAACGGTGGGGAGCGACCCGGCCGCAAGCCGCATGGCGCCTCGATCCCGTCTGTCAGAGCCAGCAACCGTCTGTCAGATGACCGGAAATGTCCTTGTAACCCGCATAAAACCGTGACCAATCGTTCACAATTCAAGCCTGATGCGGTCTGGCGAGTCGAATACCCGCTCCAGGCCGCATGTTTTCGTGCTCGCCAAATAGCGAATCCAGTCGAATGTCGGACCAGGGTCGTGCTTGCGGCCAGGGGCGATGTCGCTGTGACCGACGACAAATCGCAAGGGCCACCGTTTGACGAGCATCGCGGTGAGGGTGGCGAGGACCCGATATTGCGCCTGAGTAAAGGGTCGCTCCCCTGTGCCCTCGAGCTCGATACCGATCGAAAAATCATTACAGCGCTCACGGCCCTGAAAGCACGACTGCCCGGCGTGCCAGGCGCGGTCATCACCCGACACGAACTGAATCAGCTCGCCGCGACGGCGGATCAGAAAATGCGCCGACACCCGCAATCCGGCAAGCGACTCGAACCCGGGATGCCGCGTCGTGTCGAGGCGGTTGGTAAAGAGACGCTCAACCGCATCGCCGCTGAAGCGCCCGGCGGGCAAGCTGATATGGTGGATCACGAGCAGATCAACCACGGCAGAATCGGGGCGCCGGTCGTGGTTGGGCGAAGGCGCGCGCCGTGCGCGCGGCGCCCATCCATCGGCATTAATGTGCTCGGACTTGCTCACTGCATGTCGAGCCGCTGCATCCGATGGCGCAGGGCCCGAAAACTGATACCGAGCAGGCGCGCCGCTGCCGTGCGATTGTGCCGGGTCTTTTCGAGGGCACGGGCGATCGCCTCGCGCTCGAGCCATTCGAGATAGTCGGGCAGCGAAGCCGGGACGCCGTCGTCCGACACAACCGGCGGCCCTGCAGGGCCCGCCGCCGAATCGCTGCGACCGGACTGCAGCGCGGACGCAACCGGCGCCGCACTCGATGGCGCTTCGACCGCCTCCTCATCATCTGCAACATCCTCAGTGTCGGGACGCAAGCCGAGGTCTTCGACATTGATTACCTCGCCATTCGAGAACGCGATGGCGCGTTCGAGAATATTCTCCAATTCGCGGACGTTGCCCGGAAACTGATAGGTCTGCAGATAACTCTGAGTGATCGATGACAACCGCGGCACGACCCTCAGACCGGCGCGACCGGCCAGCTTGGTCAGCAAGGCATTGGCCAGCAGCGGTATGTCGGTCAGGCGCTCGCGCAGCGCAGGCACCCGCAACTCGATGACGTTGAGGCGATAGTAGAGGTCCTGGCGAAACCGGCCCTCGGCCACGCAGCGCGCAAGATCCTGGTGAGTGGCACTGACGATCCGCACATCGACCGGCTCCTCGACGGTGGCGCCCACCCGTCGAACACAACGCTCCTGAATGGCTCTGAGCAGCTTGACCTGCATTGCCAGCGGCAGGTCAGCCACTTCGTCGAGGAACAGCGTGCCACCGCTGGCGGCCTGGAAAAAGCCGACACGGTCCTGATCGGCGCCGGTGAAGGCGCCGCGCCGATGCCCGAAGAACTCGGACTCCATGAGCGCCTCGGGGATCGCGCCGCAATTGACCGCGATGAAAGGCTGATCAGCACGACTGCCGCCCTGATGGATCAGGCGGGCAGCGAGCTCCTTGCCCGACCCCGACTCGCCGGTGATCGCCACAGGCGCCATGCTGCGGGCCAGCCGGCCGATGCTCGCCCGAACAACTTCAATGGAACTCGACACCCCCAGCAACTGACCGGGCCCGACGCTCGGCTTGGTGACCGATGATGCGCCAGAAAGCCCGCCGGACTCGGCATCGACGCTTCGCTGGCCGACGGGCGACCTGGGGCTGGCCGCACCGGCGAACCGATCTGGGGCAACAGGCGTTGACATGGTCGCGGTCGGCGAATCAGCCGACGGCTCACCAAGCGTCGCCAGGCGCAGCGCCGAGCGCACCAGTGTGCGCAGTGCATCGAGCGCGACCGGTTTGGCCAAGTAGTCGAAGGCGCCAGCCTTGAGCGCTGCGACCGCGGTCTCGGCACTGCCAAACGCGGTGATGACCGCAACCGGTGTCTCGGGATGCGCGACGCCGATCTCTGATACCAGGGACAGGCCGTCGCCGTCGGGCAGTCGCATATCGGTCAGACACAAGTCGTAGCGCGAGGAACCGAGCAGTCGCCGTGCCTGACCGAGGTCGGCGGCGCAGTCGACATCAAGGCCCATACCGACAAGCGTCAGTTCAAGCAGTTCGCGCAGATCGGCTTCATCGTCGACGACCAGCACACGAGGCGAACGCCTGCCTCGCGAGACCGAGCGGGAGACATCGGAAGGAGTGGATGGATTCATCGGTCATGGCCGGCGGGAGGCAGCGCCGGTTCGATGATGAACTGGCTGCGGACCGGCGGATTATCGCCTGCCGGCAAGTAGCGAATACGGGCAGCATTGGCATTGCACAGTTCCCGGGTCAGATGCAGGCCCAGACCCGTACCGCGCGCCTCGGTCGTGAGAAATGGCTCGAAGAGATGTTCGCGCACGCTTTGCGGCACGCCGGGCCCATCATCACTCACCGACAGGGTCGACGCACCGCTCTCGCGCGACCAGGTGATACGGACCGCACCCGGCGCCAGGCTCGAGTGACGCAAGGCATTGCCAAGCAGGTTGAGGATAATCTGACGCAGATTGCCGGCATCGAACCAGATCGGCCGGTCAGACTCGATGCGGCATTCGACTCGGGCCGGGTCGGCACCCGACTGCAGAACATACTCGGCAATCACCCTGGAGAGAAAGGCGGCGGCGGCGATCGGCTCGGGCGCCGCCGAACCGCGACGTGAGATCGACAGGACATCCTCGATGATGCGATTGATCCGCACGCAGTTGTCTTCGACAATCCCGGCCAGCCGCTGCTGCGCCGGACCGTCGAGCCGCTCGCTGAGCAGCCCGTTGGCATGGCGGATGGCCGCCAGCGGATTGCGGATCTCGTGCG
Source organism: Burkholderiales bacterium (assembly GCA_947487165.1). Classification (GTDB taxonomy): domain Bacteria; phylum Pseudomonadota; class Gammaproteobacteria; order Burkholderiales; family Burkholderiaceae_E; genus UBA4615. The sequence continues at coordinate 28,292 of CANKWX010000023.1, read as the reverse complement.
CGATGGAGGCCGACAGCCGTCCCATCGAGGCCAGCTTCAGCTGCTGCGCGCGCCGCTCAAGCCTGCCGAGGTCTTCGACCACGACCACGGTATCGCGCCCGCCGGCAGGCAAATCGAGCTGACGCGCGCGCAGCAGGCGTTCTGGCTGATTCGCCCCAGGCAGCACCGAAAAGGTGACGACACGGCCAGCGGACATCGGCCGCATGTCGTCGCTCTCACCGTTCGAATCAGGGCTCACGATCAGGGACGGCGACGGATCGAGGCTGACCGGCCGCTGCAGCGCCGACCACAACGACGGCAGGCCCGGCAGCGCATCGTCACCTTCAACCGCGGCCAGCATCACCCTGGCCGAGCGGTTGATGGCCCTGACCTCGCCGCGATCACCCAGCACCAGGACACCGTCATGCAGTTCGCTGATCACCGCCTGAGTCACCGAGAGCTGATTGAGCAGGTCTTGCCCGCGCCGCGCTGCCAGGCGCTCCTGGGCGGAAAGCATCGCGGCGAGTCGACCGACGATCAGTACCATTACCAGCAGTGCCGCACCGATGAGACCGGCCTGGGCGATCGCCAATTCGGTCGCTTCGCCACGCAGCCACTGCGAAACCGCAATCAGCATCAGGCCGATCGAGGACAGGGCAGCAAAGAACAGCGCCGATCGCTGACCGATCAGGATCGCCGCACCGGCATTCGGGAGCAACAGCAGCACCGCCAGACCATCCGACACGCCTCGGCCAGCGTAAATGAGAATGGCCAGCGCGGTCAGATCGACCGTCACCTGCATGAAGACCAGTGTCTCGAGCCGAAAGCGCCCGGGTCTTGAGATGAGCAGCATCACGATCGCGGCAATCATGTAGCCGATCGCGGCGGCCACGAAGGTCGCACCGTCGACGCCCGACCCGATACCGAAAGCGGTTCGCATCAGCCTCGGATAGACGAGCAACACGCCCGCCACCACCACCCTGGCGAGCGAAAAATAGCGAAGCGGGCGCCAGAAACCGCTCAGACGAGAATCGCCGCCCTGAGCCAGCAGGGACACCTCAGGACTCGTCCCGTCGCACCGCAGCGCCAGCATGCGCGGGCGGACCCTGGTTTCGATGCGCCTCGCTGCAATAGACATTACCGCCCGCAAACAGCGCCTCGGTGGCCGGCAGATGCACGCCGCAGACCACGCACTGCATCATCATCTCGGGTGTCTTGTCGGTCACGGGGGTATCGCGACGCTCGCACTGATGCGAGGACGTCGGATCAGTGCCGGACGGCTCAGCAGCCTTCGCACGCTCGGCACGACGCTTGCTGATCACCATGAAACGCCAGACGAACCACACCAGCACGCCAACCAGCACCCATCCCAGCAACTTGCCCATGTCAGACCCCTTCGGAACGCGAGCAACGCGTCAGATCAGAACCGATGCAGCACCACTTCGAGCACGAAGCGGCTGCCGACATAGGCCAGCAACAGCAGGATGAACCCGCCGATCGTAAAGCGCATGGCAATGCGTCCGCGCCAGCCGCGGGCCGCGCGGCCCGCCAGCAGCACGCCAAAGAACGCCAGCGAAATCAGGGAAAAGACGGTCTTGTGCTCGAGCACGAAGGGCCGCCCGAAGACCTGCTCCGAAAACAGCATGCCGCTCAAGGTGGTGATCAGCAGCAGCACGAAGCCCACGCCGATGAAGTGAAAGAGCACCCGCTCAAGCACCATCAGGGGCGGCAATTGACCGAGAAAGCGCGACATCGCACCCGGTGGCGCGTCGGTGATCGGGCGCTGCAGATCGCGCTGCACGCCAAGCATCAGCACGGCATTGAGCGCGCCCAGCATCAGCACACCATAAGCCAGGGTACCGGCCAGCAGATGCGGCACGAAAAGCGGGCGGTGTGACAGTTCGCCGAAGTCGGCGCCCGGATAAGCCAGGGGCAGCAGCAGCGTGATGATGGCCAACGGCAGCAACATCAGGCGCATCGCCACCAGGTGCACCTTGCGGCTTTCGAACCACAGCATCACCAGTCCGATCCAGAGCATGGCCGACAGCGCCTTGGCAAAACCGAAGCGAAAGCCGCCGTCGTCCCAGGGCCATGCCAGCGTGGCGCCATGCAGGACGATGGCAACCAGCAGCATCCAGTCGGGGCGCGGCGCAGCTTGTGCGGCCACCACCGCACCTCGGTTCTCGGCAGTCAGACTCGCCGACTTGCGCGACGCGATCCACGCCATCGAGTAGAGGGCAGCGGGCACGAAAAACAGAATCAGTACAATGGGTTCGGTCATCGTGTTGGAAGTGTAGCGCAGGCCCATGTTCGACAATCTTTCCCAACGGCTTGCCCGTGTCGTCAAAACGATGCGCGGCGAAGCGCGCCTCACTGAAGCCAATACCCAGGAGATGCTGCGCGAAATCCGCATCGCGCTGCTCGAGGCTGATGTCGCACTGCCGGTCGTGCGCGACTTCATCGCCAAAGTCCGCGAGAAGGCACTTGGCCAGGAGGTGCTGGCCAGTCTGTCGCCAGGCCAGGCACTGGTGGGTGTGGTCCATGATGAACTCACTGCGCTGATCGGTGGAACCACCGCCGAACTGAATTTCGCTACCCAGCCGCCGGCAATCATCCTGATGGCCGGCCTGCAGGGCGCGGGCAAAACCACGACCGTCGGCAAGCTCGCCAAATGGCTGCGCGAACAGAAGAAGAAAAAAGTGCTGACGGTCTCGTGCGACGTCTATCGCCCGGCCGCCATCGACCAGCTGAAAACCGTTACCGCGCAGGCCGGCGCCGACTTCTTTGCGTCCACCCCCGACCAGAAGCCGCTCGATATCGCGCAGGCCGCGGTGCTCTGGGCGCGCAATCACTATCACGACGTGGTGCTGGTCGACACCGCCGGACGCCTTGGCATCGACGACGCCATGATGGCCGAGATCGCCGCGCTCCACAGTGCACTCAAGCCAATCGAGACACTCTTCGTGGTCGACGCGATGCAGGGTCAGGACGCGGTCAATACCGCGCGTGCTTTTAAAGAAGCGATACCGCTGACCGGCGTGGTGCTGACCAAGCTCGACGGCGATTCGCGCGGCGGCGCAGCGCTCTCGGTCAAGGCCATCACCGGCTGCCCGATCAAGTTCGTGGGTACCGGCGAAAAGCTCGACGGGCTCGATGCCTTTCACCCCGACCGCATGGCCAACCGGATCCTTGGCATGGGCGACATCCTCGCCCTGGTCGAGCAGGCGCAAGCCAGCGTCGACCATGAAGCCGCCAAAGGACTGGCCGACAAGCTCAAGGGTGGCAGCCGATTCGATCTGAACGACTTCCTCGCCCAGATCAGCCAGATGAAAAAGATGGGCGGCCTGTCGTCACTGATGGACAAGCTGCCGGCGCAGATGCAGGCCGCCGCAGGCCAGGCCGACATGACCCGCGCCGAAAAGGACATCCGGCGCATGCAGGGCATCATTCATTCGATGACGCCTGCCGAGCGCACCAAGCCCGAGCTCATCAAGGCCAGCCGCAAACGGCGCATTGCGATCGGCGCCGGGGTTCAGGTGCAGGACGTCAACCGCATGCTGGCGCAGTTCGACCAGATGCAGGCGATGATGAAAAAGATGCAAAAGGGCGGACTGGCGAAGATGATGCGGGGCATGAAGGGGATGATGCCCGGCGGCATGCGCTAGCAGCCGCTGCCGTAACCGCCGCCTTGAGCCGATCAGCCCGATGTGAACTGATCGGCCTGCCAGGTCCGAGTCGACCTGGCCGCACAAACCGGAATTCAGACCGAGCGACGACGCAGGCTCAGGCCGCCGAAAGCCGCCAGACCGAGGCCGATCAGGGGCAGCGTTGCCGGGACCGGGACGTCGGCAGTGGTGATGTTGAACAGGCTTGCCTCACTGCCCACGTTCACACCCTTGATATAGAGATAGTTAACGCCACCGGTGACATAGCTGGCGGAAAAGGGATCAGAACCACTGGCGGTGTATTCGGTGAAACCGCCGCCGTTGTATGACACGCCGACAACTTCCGCGGTTTGTCCGCCGAACAACCCGGTGTCGACGCCGAACTTCCTGAACTGCAACTGGGTCAGACTGGCCGGGGCGCTGAAACTGACCTTCAAGATCTCGGTCACCGCAATCCCTCTGCCGATCTCGTCGGGATTACCGTCGATGGGGGTGCTCCTGATGCCGACGCCGTAAATCGCACTGTAGGTCAACTGGGGATATCCCAGCGTCTGCGCGCACGCTGGAATAGTGGCCGCGAGGCAGGCGCTCAATGTCACACCGCCAGAGGTGAACGAACCCTGACCATTCGCGCTGCTCCACGCACTGGAGGTGAAATCGATCACACCCGCCGAAGCCGTCATTGATGCGGTTGCAAGCGCCACCGATGCGGCGATGCGGGTCAGAAGATTGTTTGTCATGACGGTTTCCTTCAGGAAGTGGGTAAAACGAGAGAGTGACAACCGGCCCCGCGAAGGGCTTGGCGTCATCCACGCAATCCCGGGACCACTCCCAAATCGGTCACGCTTTTTTGTGACCGATATCACCCAAGTGCTTGCAAACGAGACTTCCGTCACGCGCGACCCGAGACATCGTCGACACAAGTCATTTCTGGCAAGAGGCCTTTGTAAAGGCCACCGACATGACTTTCGTCACACTTTGGCGCGGGCATAATTCACGGATGAACCCGCTCGCTCTGCCTGCCGACATCGGCCGCGTCCTCACCGACCCCGCCGACACCGCCCCTTTCCTGCTCGACTGGCGAAAGCGTTATGTCGGGCGCGCACGCGCAGTGGTGCAGCCCTCAAGTGTCGAGGAGGTCGCCAGACTCGTGGGCTGGTGCGCCGAGCAACATGTACCGCTCGTGCCCCAGGGCGGCAACACTGGGCTCACCGGAGGATCGGTGCCCGATGACTCAGGAAAGGCGGTGGTTCTGTCGCTGACCCGCATGAACCGCATCCGGGCCATCGATCCGATCAACAACACCCTGACCGCCGAGGCAGGCGTGGTGCTGGCCACCGCGCAGTCAGCCGCCGACGCGGCAGGCCGGCTGTTTCCGCTCTCACTCGCCGCACAAGGCAGTTGCACCATCGGTGGCAATCTCTCGACCAATGCCGGTGGCACCGGCGTGCTGCGCTATGGCAATGCCCGCGAGCTATGCCTGGGCGTGGAGGTAGTCACCGCGCGCGGCGAGGTCTGGCACGGTCTGCGCGGCCTGCGCAAGGACAACACCGGTTACGACCTGCGCGATCTGTTCATCGGCTCGGAAGGCACGCTCGGGGTCATCACCGCGGCCACCCTCAAGCTCTTTCCCAAGCCGGCCGCCCAGGTCACCGCACTCGCCGCGCTGGCCTCGCCCCATGCCGCACTCACGCTGCTGGAGCTTGCGCAATCGATGCTTGGGCCGGCGCTCACCGGCTTTGAGCTGATGTCGCAGATGTGTCTGTCACTGGTGGCGCGTCACTTCGACGATTGCGCGGCGCCCTTCGATGTACCGCACCCCTGGTGCGTGCTGCTCGAATCATCCGACTCGCAAAGCGAGGCCCATGCGACCGAGCGCTTCGATGCGCTGATGGAGCGGGCCTTCGAGTCGGGGCTGATCGCCGATGCCCTGATCGCGCAATCGATTGCCCAGTCGCGCAAATTCTGGGCGCTGCGCGAAAACATCTCCGAGGCGCAGGCCGCCGAGGGCAAAAATATCAAGCACGACATCTCGGTGCCGATCTCATCAATCGGCGACTTTGTTGCCGCCACCGATGCGGCGCTGGCCCGGCAGTTTCCGGGCGTGCGCATGGTGGTCTTCGGGCATCTGGGCGACGGCAATCTGCACTACAACGTCTCGCCGCCGCTGGGCATGAATGAAGACACTTTTCTGGCGATGCAAGACGACATCAATGCCCTGGTGCATGATGCGGTCGCGGCCAACTCAGGGTCGATTTCGGCCGAGCACGGCATCGGCGTGCTGCGGCGCGACGAGATGCTGCGCTACAAGTCACCGGTCGAGCTCGCCCTGATGCGCACGATCAAGGACGCCTTCGATCCGCTGGGCATCATGAATCCGGGCAAGCTGATCGGCTGAGGCGTGTCTCCGCCGCGTGTCTCAGCCGCGAATCTCAGCCGCGAATCTCAGCCGCACATCTCGGCACGCGACATTCAGCGCGATTTGACCTTGCGCATCGATTCGAGCAATTCACCGACCAGCGCCGATGTCGGATCCGACAGCGGTGCGACGATCGAAAAATGATCGGCGTCGCTCACCACTTCAACGCTGATTCGCCGCTTGCCGTTTGAGCCCCAGGCCGCAGCCAGGTCGCTTGCCTGACGCAGGTATTCCGGGCCTTCCAGGCCACCCACCCGCAGGGTCCAGTCGCCCTGCGCCGGAGCGCTCATCAGGATCGGGCTGTTGAGCCGAGCCTCGGCCTCACTGAGCGCCAGCGTGTCGTTCAGATAGCAGTGCCGGATCGGCTCCAGATCGTGCAGCCCGCTGAAGGAAAAGCCGCCAGCAGGCGCAAGTCCTCGCGGCACTGACAGGTGCGTGGCCCAGTCGGTCGCGGCGACCGCCATACTCAGATGGCCGCCGGCCGAGTGGCCCGCGACCCAGACCTGCTGCGGGTCGCCACCAAAGGACGCCGCGTTGGCAAGCGTCCAGGCGACCGCCGCGCGGGCCTGCCGCACCAACTCATCCATCCGCACGCGCGGCATCAGGCTGTAATCGATGTTGACCACCGCCACACCCTTCGGCACGAGACCAAGCGCGACGTAATCGGTCGAGGCCTTGCTCAGCGCCATCCAGTAGCCGCCATGGATGAAGACCAGCACAGGCGAGGGATTCGGGCCTGCGCCCGGAAAGACATTGAGCAGATCGGCCGGCCCATCGCCGTAGCGCACATCGAGTCGCGGCGCGAGCGTGCGCCGCGCGAGCTCGCCCTCAGTTGCCCAGCGATCGATCTGGCCCTGAAAACCAGGCACTTTCTGGCGATTGTTGTATTGCGCATCGAGCGCACTCTGGTCGTAGTGGCGATAGACGGATCGAGTCATGGTCGGGGTCAAAAAAGAGAGCGGTTAAGATCGGCATCCCATCGAGACGCCTCCCACTGTGCCATGACCGACCGCCAACCGCCTGACAGCGCTACCCCGGCCACCCCGGCCACCCCGGCCACCACCTCCTCCAATGCCGAACGTGCACCACGCGCCATCCGCCTCGTCGACCTGAAAGAACTGCAGGCGCGACAGGCTGGGACGATCGTCGACCATCTCGGCATCGAGTTCCTGGAAATCGCCCCGGATATGCTGAGCGCCCGCATGCCGGTCGATGCCCGCACCAAGCAGCCCGCCGGCATCCTGCATGGCGGCTCGTCGGTGGTGCTGGCCGAAACCCTCGGCAGCGTCGCCGCTGCGCTGTGTCTGCCCCCGGGTCAGCGACCTGTCGGGCTCGACATCAATGCCAACCACATCCGATCGGTCACCGAGGGGTGGGTGATCGGCGTGTGCCGGCCGATTCATATCGGCCGCACCACCCATGTCTGGCAGATTGAAATTCGGGATGAGGCCGAGCGGCTGGTCTGCGTCTCGCGCTTTACCGTCGCAGTTCTGGGCAGCTGAGCCCTGGTCGTCACTGACGCGGGCGCCGACGCCGCGCGCTAGCGGCTGGCCACCGGACCGAGGCTGGCAGCCGCGTTCAATGCAGGGGTCAATGCGGGCGTCACCGCTGTTTGCTGAGCCTTCAGGACACGGCCAGTGTCGTAGTTCCAGCGCCGCCAGGCAGCCAACACCAGGTTGGGATATTCGGGTCGCCCGAGGCTGCCGTTGTATCGACCCAGCGCACGATAGAGATCGCCGCGTTCGATGTCGATGTAATGACGCAGGATGACGCATCCATAACGCAGATTGGTGCGCGAATCGAACAGCCCCGCCGGATTGCCGTCGCCGATTTCGCGAGTCCAGAAGGGCATGACCTGCATGTAGCCGCGGGCGCCGGCGCTCGAGATGGCATGGCGTCTGAAATTGCTCTCGACCTCGATCAGGCCGAGCACGAGTTGCGGATCTAGCCCGGCGCGCTGCGCCTCGTAGCGCGCCATCTGCAAAAACTCGACGCGTTCGAGATGGCTCGGCTTGTGACGTGCGGGCAGCCGCTCGGCCATGCCGGACAGCCAGTCGACTTTCTCCAGGCCTGAGACATAACGCGGCTCGGGCGGCGACCGATCGCGAAGCGCTGCAGCCAGCGCGCTGCGCACCGAATCGGACAGTTGCTCATTGACCTGGGCGCCCGCGACGGCGGAGCCGGCTGCCATCAGCGCGCCTGACATCGCCGCGAGCACGGCCACACCGTGCAGCAACCGCCGTCCTGAAAAGTGGCTATGAAAAATATCGCGAAGTGGTTTCAGCACGTCTGGAGCAAGTCTTTCACCGCCTGCGCTGCCATGTCCAGCGGCGCCAGCGTCATGGACATGCCCCGGCGAACCGTGAGTTCGACCTGACCGTCCTTGAGGCCACGCTCGCCGATCGTGACCCTCAGCGGTACACCGATCAGTTCCCAATCAGCGAACATCGCGCCCGGCCGCTCATCGCGGTCGTCGAGAATCACGTCAATGCCCGCCGCCATCAACTGATCGTACAGAGCGGTGGCCGCGCTGCGGACGTTTTCCGAGCGCAAATAGCCTAACGGCGTAATCACGACCTCGAACGGTGCGATCGACTTAGGCCAGACGATGCCTTTTTCGTCGTATTTCTGCTCAATGGCTGCCGCCGGCAGGCGGGTCACGCCGATGCCATAGCAGCCCATCTCGATCGGCTTGGACTTGCCGTCTTCGTCGACAAAGACCGCGTTCATTGCCGATGAATACTTGGTGCCGAGATAAAACACATGCCCGACCTCGATGCCGCGCTGGATCGACAGCCTGCCGCGACCATCGGGCGACGGATCGCCCTCGACCACATTGCGCAGATCGGCCAGCACCACCCCACCCTCGCCCGGCACCGGCAGATCACGACCCCAGTTCACCCCGGTGTAGTGATGGTCGATCTGATTGGCGCCGCACACGAAATCGCTCATGTTGGCAACCGTGCGATCGACCACCAGATGCACCGGCTTGACGGTGGCGATCGGCCCAAGATAGCCCGGCAAACAGCCAAAATGCGAGACGATCTCGGCCTCAGTCGCAAAGCGAAAACCAGCCAGCCCCGGCACCTTGCCGGCCTTGATCTCGTTGAGCTCATGGTCGCCCCGGATCAGCAGCAACCAGACCTGGGTGCCGATGATCCGGACAGCCGCACCCGAATCGTCGCCGTCCTTGACCGGCTCGTGCTGGTCGACCGCCAGCACCAGCGACTTGACCGTGCGCTCAAGCGCAATGCCCAGCAGCTCGGCCACGTCTTCGCATCGCGCCTTGCCGGGCGTGGGCGTGCACACCAGCGCCTGCGCGGGCGCGGCGCGCGCGGCAACAAGCGGCAGCGCCTCGGCCAGCTCGACATTGGCGGCATAGTCGGAATCAGGACACCAGGCGATCGCATCCTCACCGGTCTCGGCGATCACCTGGAACTCGTGGCTGGCCGAGCCGCCGATGGCACCGGTGTCGGCAGCAACCGCCCTGAACGCCAGCCCCAGGCGATCAAAGATCCGGCCGTAGGCATCGAACATGACCTGATAACTCGCCAGTGCCGAGCTGCGGTCGCGGTCGAAAGAATAGGCGTCCTTCATCGTGAATTCACGTCCCCGCATCACACCGAAGCGAGGCCGGCGCTCGTCGCGAAACTTGGTCTGGATGTGATAGAAATTTTTCGGCATCTGCCGGTAGCTGCGCAACTCCTGGCGTGCCACATCGGTGATCACCTCTTCCGAGGTCGGCTGCACGATGAAATCGCGGCCGTGCCGATCCTTGACGCGCAGCAACTCCGGGCCGTACTGCTCCCATCGCCCCGACTCCTGCCAGAGTTCTGCCGGCTGGATCACCGGCATCAGCAGTTCGATCGCGCCGGCGCGGTTCATTTCATCGCGAATGATCGCCTCGACCTTGCGGATGACCCGCAGCCCCATCGGCATGTAGGTATAGACGCCGCCCGCCAATCGCTTGATCATGCCGGCCCGCATCATGAGCCGATGGCTGACCACCTCGGCATCGGCTGGGGCTTCTTTCAGGGTCGAGATCAGAAACTGGGAGGCTTTCATGGCGTGAATTGGGGGCGCGACGACAGCGCTTCATCGATATAATCGAGCGGAGTTTAAGGGATCAGGGGCTCGACCATGCTGGACAAGGATGGCTATCGCCCAAATGTCGGGATCATTCTCGTCAATCAGCGCGACGAAGTGTTCTGGGGAAAACGCATTCGCGAGCATGCGTGGCAGTTTCCTCAGGGCGGCATCCAGCGCGGCGAAACGCCCGAACAGGCGATGTATCGCGAGCTCCACGAAGAAGTCGGGCTGCGGCCCGAGCACGTTCGCATTCTGGGTCGCACCCGCGACTGGTTGCGATACGACGTTCCCCGAACCTGGATCCGTCGCGACTACCGCAGCCACTATCGCGGACAAAAGCAGATCTGGTTCCTGCTGCGACTGGCCGGCCATGACTCCGACGTGAACTTGCGCGCCTCCGAGCATCCCGAGTTCGACGCCTGGCGCTGGCACGACTTCTGGATTCCGCTCGAGACGGTCATCGAATTCAAGCGGGATGTCTATGAGCGCGCCCTGACCGAACTCTCGCGCCATCTGTTCGCACGCGGCGATCCGTCGCTTCGCTACCAGCGTTCGGAACGGCCAAACCAAGCGCATGATCTGTCGACCACCGATGTCGACGCCGGGCTTGGGCGACCTGCAGGCGAGGTCGATACCACTGCCGTCCCGCATCCGCCGGAAGTCTGATTCGCTGAGGGGCCATGTCGCCCTGCCCGGCATTTTCCCTGCCTGTCCCACCCCGACCCGATGATCGGGATCAGGGCTGCGTTCCTGATTCAGACTGGCGTGACCAGCGCCTTGCCCGCGAACCAGGCTTCGAGATTGTCAAGCACCAGCCCACCCATTGCATCACGGGTACCGCGCGTGGCACTGGCCTGATGCGGCTGCAGCACCACCTGCGGCATGGCGATCAGTTCGGCAGGCACATGAGGTTCGTTGTCGAAGACATCGAGCCCGGCACCGGCCACCCCGCCCGAACTCAGCAGCTCAATCAGCGCCGCCTGATCAACCACCGAACCACGCGCGATGTTGATGAAATGCCCGTCGGGGCCCAGCGCCTCGAGCACCTGGCGACTGACCAGTCCGCGGGTCGCTTCACCTCCCGGGCTCGCCGCAATCAGCACATCGGACCATCTCGCAAGCTCAAGCAGGTCGGGGTAGTAAGGCCAGTCGACCGGCTTGCGGTTAGGGCCGTGGTAAGCGATCTGGGTGCGAAAAGCCGTGCAGCGCAGCGCAATCGCCGCGCCGATCCGGCCCAGACCGACGATGCCGATACGAAGCCCCGCCAGCCCCCGGTTGATCGGCATCGGGCCACGCGAAACCCACTGACCCTCGCGCACCCACCGATCGCCGGCCACCACCTGACGCAGCGAGGCGAGCAGCAGGGCAATCGCAAGATCGGCCACATCGTCGGTCAGGACATCGGGCGTGTTGGTGACCGCGATGCCATGGGCCTTGCAATAAGCCAGGTCGATCGCATCAACGCCGACACCGAAGCAGGCCACCAGCCTGAGCCCCGGGAGTGCTGCCATCGTGGCCGCGTCGATGCCGCGGCCACCGGTGGTCACCGCGACCTCGCACTGCCCTGCAAGCGAGGCCAGCAGCGCGGCCCTGTCGGCAGCCTTGTAGAGAGGATGAACCGTGTAACGCTCTTCGAGCCGCGCTTGCGTGGGTTCGTGAAGCGGGCTCAGGAGCAGAACAGGACCGGACATGTCGCAGCCTCTCGCGTAATCAGGCGTACTTGACGATCAGCTGACGCTGCTCGCCCAGGCCCTGGATGCCGAGCGTCACCACATCGCCTGCCTTGAGGAACTGCGGCGGTTTCATGCCGGTGCCGACACCGGGCGGTGTGCCGGTGGTGATGATGTCGCCCGGATTGAGCGTGAAGATGCCGCTGACATAAGCCACCAGCGTCGCGCAATCGAAGATCATGGTTCTGGTGTTGCCGCGCTGACGCGACTGGCCATTGACGTCGAGCCACATGTCGAGACGACCGGGGTTGCCGACTTCATCGGCGGTGACCAGCCAGGGGCCGATCGGACCGAAAGTATCGAAGCCCTTGCCCTTGTCCCAGGTCGGACCGCGCTCGAGCTGCCAGTGGCGCTCCGACACATCATTGACCACGCAATAACCGGCGACATGCGACAGCGCCTCTTTCCTGGTGACGTTGCGCGCACGCGTTCCGATCACGATGCCGAGTTCGACTTCCCAGTCGGTCTTTTTCGAGCCCTTGGGGAGCATTACCTCGTCGTTGCCGCCCTGCATGCTCGAGAGGGTCTTGTGAAAGACGATCGGCTCCTTGGGAATCGGATTGCCGGTCTCGGCGGCATGGTCGGAATAATTCAGGCCGATTGCCACGAACTTGGTGGCGCCCGAAAACGGCACGCCCAGACGCGGCTTGCCGCGCACCGCCGGCAACGACGCAGGCTTGAGGCGCGCGAGTTTGGCGAGCGTCTTGGGCGCGAGCTGCGCCGGCCCGATGTCGGGAACGACGCCCGACAGATCGCGAAGGATGCCGTCGACATCGATGAGACCGGGTTTTTCCTTGCCGGGTTTACCGTAACGCACGAGCTTCATGAAGGTGTCTCCAGATGGGTCATCAGATCATTGCCCCGCCGTCCACGATGAACGGCTGGCCGGTGGCAAATTTCGATTCGTCGCTGGCCAGATAGACCGCAATCGGCGCGATTTCTTCAGCGGTGGCCAGCCGGCCCATCGGCTGGCGGGCAATGAACATCTTGCGCGCTTCGACGGGATCATCGAACGCGTTAATGCGGTCGCCAAGGCTTGGCGTATCGACCGTGCCGGGGCAGATGCAGTTGCAGCGGATACCGCGCCCGACATAGTCGGCGGCCACCGATTTGGTCAACCCGATGACGGCGGCCTTGCTCGCACCATAAGCGAACCGATTGGTGAACCCTTTCAGGCTCGAGCACATCGAGGCCATGTTGATGATCGATCCGCCGCCCTGCGCCAGCATGCCAGGCAATGCGGCGGCGATCGTCTTCCATTGAGCACGAACATTGAGATTGAAGCTCAGATCCCAGTCGGCATCGGTGCACTGCTCGAGTCCACCCTGATGCACCCAGCCGGCGCAGTTAAAGAGCACATCGAGCGGCTGCGCACCGATCACCTCAGTCACCTGCGCATCGTCAAGCACATCGAGCACCCGGGTCTGAACCCCAACGACCCCACCATAGGCCTCGAGCAGGATGGGGTTGACGTCGGTGGCAATGACCTGAGCGCCTTCGGCCGCCATCTGCAGCACGCTTGCCCGACCGATGCCCTGACCGGCGGCAGTCACCAGAATCCGCTTGCCCGCAAGCCGTGCGCCCATCTTCTGGCCCTGTGTCGTCATGTTCAGTGTCGGAAATGATAGCGCCCTGACATCAGGGCTCGACGATGTTGAATCCGAAGTCGAAGACATCGAGACTGGCAAACAGCTGACGCATGCCCTCGCGATCACCCGAGAGCTTCAGTCGACCATCATCGAGCGCCGCCAGAAAATCGCTGCCCGACTCGACAATGCCCACCAGCGTCGGGCGATCGAGCGTCAGCACCGCGTCGGCTGAATCGTGATGACTGCCGACCAGCGAGGTCAGCGCGCCATGTCGCAGCGTGACCCGGTGGCAAGACTGTTCGTCGGTCATCACCCAGTCGAAGCACAGCCGCATCGCATCGACCTTCGGCCCGTTCACCCTGATCGCCATATGCTGCAGATAGCGGTCGATCGGCAGCGACGCCAGCAGCCCGACCGCGCCCAGGATCGGTCTTGGCGCACGAGGCTTGCCCGGGTCGCGACGGATTTCCATGGCACCGAGCAAGTAGGCATTGCGCCAGGTTGACGATTCGGCCTGATAACCGAGCTGCTCCATCGCATCGGCCAGCAGCTCGCGACCCGGCACGAAGTCGGGTTGTGCAAAGACCAGATGGTGCATGGCCTGGGTCACCCAACGAAATTCGCCGCGCTCGAAATCGGCGCGCGCCTTTCTCAGCAGCTCATCGGCACCGCCCATGTATTCGACATACCGGCGCCCTTCCTCGACCGGGGTCAGCGGGTTGAGATTGACCGGATTGCCGTCATAGGGCCCCATGTAGTGGGCATAGATGGCATTGACGTTGTGCGCAACCGCGCCGTAATAGCCGCGGGTATGCCAGCGCTGCGACAGCGCATTGGGCAGCATCAGTTCGGCAGCAATCTCGCGGGGCGTCAGGCCATGGTTCATGAGGCGCACGGTCTGGTCGTGCAGATAGCGGTACATGTCGCGCTGATCGGCCACGAACTCGGCTGCGCGCGCCTGCCCCCATACCGGCCAGTGATGCTGGGCATAGACCACATCGACATGCGGCAGGTATTCGGCCAACGCCTGATCGAGGTACTGGCTCCAGGCCAGCGCATCGCGGGTCTTGGCACCGCGGATGGGGCACAGGTTGTGCATCAGCTGACAGGCGTTTTCGGCCAGATTCAGCACGCGCAGCGCCGGGAAAAACAGGTGCATCTCGGCCGGTGCCTCGGAGCCCGGCGTGAGCTGGAAGACGATCTCGACGCCATCGATCACATGGCGCTCGCGCGGCTGCGAAATCAGGACGGTCGGCTCGATCAGCGCCATGCGTCCGGTGCCGGTGACCTTGCCCAGGCCACTGTCGACATAGCCGCGCGGGCCCGGCGGCAAGGGGCCGCCGAACTGGAAGGCCGCACGACGCATCATCGGCACGCCGGTGAGGACCGACTCATCAACCAGCGCATCCATGAAGCCCGCGGGGGCGATGACCGGCACCTTGCCCGAGACCGCATCCTTCTCGTCGAGCACGCCGCGCGCGCCACCGCAGTGATCGTTATGGCTGTGCGTGTAGATCAGCGCCACCACCGGCCGGTCGCCTCGGTGCTGCCGATAGAGGGCCAGCGCCGCACGAGCAGCTTCGCCGAAGGTCAGCGGATCGATCACGATCACACCGGTGTCGCCCTCGACGAAGGTGATGTTGGCGATGTCGAAGCCGCGTACCTGGTAGGTTCGCTCGGTGACCTGAAAAAGGCCATGGTTGGTGTTGAGCCGGGCAAGGCGCCACAGACTGGGATTGACCGAGCCGGGCGCTTCTTCCTGGTCGAGAAAGGCCAGCTTGGCCATGCTCGAGACCACCGCACCGCGGGCGTTCAGCACCTGCGCATCGGGGATCGTGCCGATGAAACCGCGTCGGGCATCCTCGAAATCGGCTCGGTCAGCAAAGTTCAGGCCCGCGCGAAACGCATCCTGCAGCCGCAGGGTTTCGGGATGGGGTGGTCGGGTCGGATCAGCGGGAGACGGCTTTGCCGCGTCGGTGCTCATCGCGTGAACCTCGGTGCGCGTTTCTCGAGGAAGGCAGCGACCCCTTCGCGGGCATTGGGGCTGTCGAATTCGGCACGAACGAAATGGTCTTCGACTGCCAGGCCGGCGTCGGTCACCTGCGGGCCGGCGGCGGCGATACATTGCCGGATGCCATCGATGGCCGACGGGCTGAAGCCACTGACCTCGCGCCCGAAGGCCAGGGCCTGCTCGATCAGGCCGGGCTCAGACGCGGCGATGCGATGGATCAGGCCGATGGCATGGGCCTCGGCAGTCTCGACCGGCCGGCCGGTCAGCATAAGCTCGGTGGCGCGTGCCGGCCCCACGATCGCCGGCAGGAACTGTGTCCCGGCATAGGCGGGCAGCAGCCCGAGCTTGATCTCGGGCAAAGACATTTTCACGTGAGGTGCCGCAATCCGCAGCATGCAGGACATGGCGAGCTCGAGTCCGCCGCCATAGGCCAGGCCATTCATGGCCGCCACCGTAATCAGGCGCGAGCGCGACAGGCGCACCAGCAGCGCGCGTGCCATCGAGGTCTTGGCAGAGCGCTCCTCGGCGGTCAGCCCCTGCAATTCACCAAGGTCGGTGCCGGCGCAAAAGGCCCGGTCATCGCGGCCGGTGACGACCAGCAAAGGCAGTCGGCGGGCCTCGAGATCATCGATGCAGGACTCCAGCCCAAGCAATACTGCCTTGGTGATGGCATTGAGTTTGGAGGGGCGCTCGATGCGGAAAATCGCACCGTCTTCTAGCGACTCGATGCTGAACGCGGGTGCAGACATTGTCATCGCGGACGTCTCCTAGCGTGTTTGTGATCAGCACAGGATAAACCCTCAGCCTTACGGGTTATCGCAAAACATAAACCGCTTCCATTTTTGCAAACACGACACGACGAGGCTGGATAAGAACAGGTACCCGCATTAAGCTCGCGCCTCGATTGCCGGTTTCTGGCGCCCTTTCGCACCACACAAGATCCTTCGCGTGACCCAATCGCAGTTGCCATCCTCCGCAAGTTGGTTCCTGACCAGCGTCGTCACTCATATGATCCCCAACGGGATCCAGATGGTGATGCTGTCTTACCTGATGGCGATCGAACTCAAGCAGCCGGCAGACTCTTTCGGCGTCACCCAGATGATCGGGCAATTGCCGCTGCTGCTCTTTTTGCTGATGGGCGGGTGGGTGGCCGATCGGGTCGATATCCGACGCTGGCTGATGACGCTGCAGGGCATCGGCATGATCATGCCGCTCACGCTGGCCTTTCTGCTTTGGCGAGGTGCCGCCTCCGAAGCGAGCATCCTGGTCTATGCGGTGGTCTGGGGTGTCATCGGGGCGTTTTCGCTGCCAGCTCGCGACGGACTGCTCAGACGGGTCGCCGGAACCAATGTGCAGAAAATGGTCGGACTCGCGATCGGCATGCAGTACGCCGCGCAGATGGCCGGACAAGCCTTTGCCGGACAGGCGGCGCGCGTCGGTACGGTCACCGTGCTGCTGGTCCAGGCGGCGATCGCAGCAGCGGGGATTTTCGTGGCCTCGCGACTGCCGGGCGGAAGAGTGCCCCAATCGGCTTCGAAAGGTTCGCTCTGGGCCGAGTTCGGCGCAGGCCTGTCGATCATCGCCAGGACACCTGTCCTGCGGGCCAACTATCTGGTGAGCAGCGGGATGGGGGTGTTTTTCGGCGGAGTCCTTCTGGTTTTTTTGCCGCTGGCCGTGCGTGATCTTTACAACGGGAACGCCCAGGATATCGCCTCGGCCTATGTGATGTTCGCGGCCGGCACGCTGCTGAGTATCGCCGGGCTCACACGATTCGGCGGGGCACGCCAACCGGGGCGCGCTTTGATCGTTACTCAATTCACCGCATGCGCGTCACTGGTGCCGATCGGCTTTGGGGTCTCCCTGCTGGTGTTCTACTTTTGCATTTTCCTCTGGGGCCTGAGCCTGGGTGTGGGCATGACCATGAGCCGCACAATCATGCAGGAGCAGGCGCCAGCCAGCCACCAGTCGAGGATCATGGCGGCTCTCACACTGATGACCACCGGCGGGGGGCCGCTCGGCGCGCTGCTCACCGGGCAGGCAATCGCCGCAGTCGGGGTGCAGGGTGCAGTGCTGCTGCCTATCCTCGGCGTGCTCGCCTGCACGGCGGCCTCACTCGCGACGCATCCGATGATCCGGCTCGATTCGCGCAGCCACGCCTGAGGATCAGGCCTCGACGATCGCTTCCGGCAGCAGGGCAATGCCGTCGCGCAAAACCGGCGCCCGGGCGGGCCAGCAGACCGCTCAGGCACAATCGAGGGTTGGCGGCCCCGGATCAACCCGGGCGGCTCGCTGCTCACCGACCGGCCATGACCTTGCTGCCAGCCCGCCACCAGACCGTCGCCCTGCGCACCCTGCGCGCATGAGCGACACACTCGATCCGCGTGTCGTGTCACGCATCGTCGGTCTGCTGTCGCTCGGCGGCTTTGCCAGCAGCGCCGCCATGCGGGTCTGCGATCCGATGCTCCCGCGCTTTGCCGACGACTTTCAGGCCAGCCTCGCCGCCGTGGCCAGTGTCAATACCGGCTTTGCGATCAGCTACGGACTGCTGCAGCTCGGCATCGGTCCGCTTGGCGATCGGCTGGGCAAATTTCGGGTGATCACCGTTGCGATGATGCTGGCGGCGCTTGCCTCGATTGCCTGCGCGCTGGCACCCAGTCTGTATGGCCTGGTCGCCGCCCGGGTACTTGCCGGCGGCATGGGCGGCGCGATCATCCCGGTCGCCTTTGCCTGGATCGGCGATCAGGTGCCCTATGAAGCCCGGCAATCGGTGCTCGCCCGCGTGATGAGCGGCAGCCTGATCGGGGTGATCTGCGGACAGCTGATCGGCGGGATCTGCGTCGACACCGTCGGGTGGCGATGGGCCTTCGTTGTGCTCGCCGCACTCTTTGGCATCGTCGCCATCCTGATGCGCGCCAGCCCTGCGGCCCGCTTGCGGCCCGCGCCGTCGATGGCCGCCGGCGACACCGGGCTGCGGGCCGTGCTGCGCAACTATGTCTCGATCGCGCGACCGCGCTGGTCCAGGATGATCCTGGGTGCGGTAATGATCGAGGCGCTCATCATGTACGGCGGCCTGTCGTTCATTCCGACCACGCTGCACGATCGCTTCGGCATCCCCTTATGGCAGGCGGCCATGATCTCGGCAGTGATGGGCGTGGGCGGCTTCGTCTACACCTTGCTGGCCGCACGGCTTATCGGCCGTCTGGGCGAACAGCGCCTGGTCGTGGTCGGCGGCACGATGGTCTGCGCCGGACTGATGCTGGTGGCGGTGGCGCCCTACCCCTGGCTGGCCGCAGTCGGCACCGGTGCCCTTGGCTTGGGCTTTTATGGATTTCACAACACGCTGCAGGTGCATGGCACGCAACTGTCGCCGACGCATCGCGGCATGGGTGTCGCGCTCTTTGCACTCAGCCTTTTCATCGGTCAATCAATTGGGGTGTCGCTGATTTCGGTCTCGGTGACCCTGGTCGGATTCACGTTATCGCTGGCAGGGGCTGCGCTGGCTTTCGGACTGTTGACGCTGTGGTTCAGCCTGGCGCTGGCACGCCATCACGCTCAGGCAGCCACACCGGCGCACTGACACGCCGAGTCCAGAGTGATGCCGAGCCCGGCAGCCAGACGCGCACCAGCTAGGATTGCTGCTTTCCCATCGAGACTGCCACCATGACCAAGCCTCACGCCAAGACCGCCGACAGCCTGCGCAGCGCACGCTGGTTCGCGCCCGACGACATGCGCTCGATGGGCCATCGCTCGCGATTCATGCAGATGGGCTATGGCCCGGAAGACTGGGTCGGCAAGCCGGTGATCGCGATTGTCAACACCTGGAGCGATATCAACCAGTGCCACACCCACTTCAAGCAGCGGGTCGAGGATGTCAAACGCGGTGTCCTGCAGGCCGGTGGATTTCCGCTGGAGTTGCCCGCCATCAGCTTGTCGGAGCCGATCGTCAAGCCCACGACAATGCTCTATCGCAATTTTCTGGCGATGGAAACCGAGGAGCTTTTGCGCAGCCATCCGGTTGATGGCGCGGTGCTGATGGGCGGCTGCGACAAGACCACACCGGGTCTGCTGATGGGCGCGTTTTCGGCAGGACTGCCGTGCATCTATCTGCCGGCCGGCCCGATGCTGCGCGGCAACTGGAAAGGCAAGACACTCGGCTCGGGCTCGGACGTCTGGAAATACTGGGACGAGCGGCGCGCGGGCAACATCTCGGACGACAACTGGACCGAGGTGGAAGCCGGCATCGCACGCAGCCACGGCACCTGCATGACCATGGGCACGGCCGCCACCATGATGGGCATCACCGAAGCCATCGGCCTGAGCCTGCCGGGCTCGGCGGCGATTCCGGCAGCCGATGCCAATCATCCGCGCATGAGTGCCGAATGCGGGCGGCGCGCCGTCGAGATGGTCTGGGAAGACCTCACGCCGGCGAAGCTGCTGACGCGTGACCATTTCCTGAACGGCATCGCCGCCGCCATGGCGATGGGCTGCTCGACCAACGCGATCATCCATGTGGTCGCGATGTCGCGTCGTGCCGGCTGCCCGGTCTCGCTCGACGATTTTGATGCCGCCAGCCGCAAGGTGCCGGTGATCGCCAATATCCGGCCCAGCGGCGATCGCTATCTGATGGAAGACTTCTACTATGCAGGCGGCATGCCGGCGATGCTCAAGCGCATCGAGCAGCATCTCGCCCTCACGGCGCAGACGGTCAACGGCCGGTCGGTCGGCGAGAATATTTCGCGGGCCGAGGTCTTCAACGACGACGTGATCCGACCGCTGTCAGATCCGATCTATGCCGAAGGCGCGCTCGCCGTGCTGCGCGGCAACCTCGCTCCTGACGGCGTGGTGATCAAGCCAAGCGCCTGCGCGCCGCACCTGCTCAAGCACACCGGCCGCGCGCTGGTATTCGACGACTATCCCGCCATGAAAAAGGCTGTCGACGACCTCGATCTTGATGTGAGCGCTGATGACATCCTGGTGCTGCGCAATGCCGGGCCGCTGGGCGGTCCGGGCATGCCCGAGTGGGGCATGCTGCCGATACCGACCAAGCTGGTGAAGCAGGGCGTGCGCGACATGCTGCGCCTGTCAGATGCCCGCATGAGCGGCACCAGCTACGGCGCCTGCATGCTGCACTGTTCGCCCGAGGCCTATATCGGCGGGCCGCTGGCGCTGGTAAAAACCGGTGACCTGATCAGTGTCGATGTGTCGGCACGCACGATTCATCTGCAGGTGAGCGACGCCGAACTCGCTGTACGCCGGGCAGCCTGGACGCCGCCGCCCAAGCGCTATGAGCGCGGCTACGGCTGGATCTTCAGCAAGCACATCCTGCAGGCCGATCAGGGCTGCGACTTTGATTTCCTTGAAACCAGCTTCGGTGCGCCGGTGGCAGAGCCGGATATTTTCTGAAGCGAGCGGGGCCTTCGGTGTTACCTTAGTAACACCGTTCGTAACAACTTCAAACCCATGAGGCGATGCTGTGGCGACAACCTCCCTGAAACTTTCGGACGAGCTGAAGGAACGCGCCCGCGCTGCTGCAGATCGTCAGGGCGTCTCGCCCCATGCATTCATGATCGACGCCATCGAGCACGCCGCGACCGCGGCCGAGCAACGCGCAGCGTTCATTCAAGAGGCGACGGCGGCACGAGCGCTGATGCGCAAGTCCGGCAAGGGCTATGACCCGACCGAGGTCAGCGCCTATCTGACCGCCCGCATCGCAGGAAAAAAAATCGCAAAACCGAAAGCCAAGTCTTGGCGACGCTGAGTTACTCGTCTCGCGCGGTCGCAGATCTCGAGCGGCTGACCGATTTTCTGGCCGAAGCAGACCCGCAGGCAGCTACCGAAACCCTTGACCTGATAGCCGAAGCGATCGGACTGCTCGTCCGACATCCCTTCATTGGGCGCCCCTTGAGCGACGGGTTGAGGGAGCTGATCATCTCGCGCGGGAAAACCGGCTATGTCGCGCTTTACAGCGTCGAGCACGCCGAAGATGCCGTGCTGATCCTCGCGACCCGCCACCAGCGGGAGGCTGGCTATTCGGCCTGAGCATCGGGCGGAATCCTTCAGGCGCCGGCACCCGCTTTGAATCGCGCGCACAGCGCATCGGCGCCGCGCACAAGCAGATTGGCGTCGGTGCCGACCGCCACGAAGAGGCCGCCCACTTCAAGGATGCGTTGCGAATCGGCCTCGACCGGCGTCAAAAAGCCCGGCGCCTTGCCGGCAGCACGGATGCGCCGAATGGCGTCTTCGATCTTCGGCCAGACCTCGGGATGATGCCCCTCGCCGGCATGACCGAAGGAGGCATGCAGATCGGCCGGCCCGATGAAGATGCCGTCAACGCCGTCGACCGCCGCAATCGCTTCCAGGTTGTCGAGCGCCTGCGCGGACTCGACCTGCAGCAGCACGCACAGTTCGCGCTCGACCCCCTGCGGATAATTCTTGATGCGTCCATAACGTGTGGCGCGGGTCGTGCCGCCCATGCCGCGCACGCCCTTGGGCGGATAGCGGGTATAGGACACGGCTTCGCGCGCCTGCTCGGGCGTATCGATCATCGGAATCAGCACGGTCTGGGCGCCGACGTCGAGCACCCGCTTGAGCATCACCATGTCGTTCCAGGGCACCCGCACCACCGGCTGGGTCGGATAGGCCGAAGCCGCCTGCAACTGGGTATGAATCGACTCAAGGTCGTTGGGTGCGTGCTCCATGTCAAGCAGGATCCAGTCGAAGCCGGCGCCTGCAATCAATTCAACCGTGAGATGCGATGACAGGCTTGACCACAGTCCGATCTGCGGCTTGCCGGCGGCCAGCGCATGCTTGAAGGCATTGACGGGGAGTTGCATGGCGTGTCGTCCTCGAAGTGGATGGGTCTGAATGCGCTGCCCGGCGGGTTGGGCCGGCAAGAGGCGATGGTAACGTGAGGCCACTGCCATCGACATGCCTGCCGCCATGACCACCCTTTCACTCATTCGCAAGCCGGTGCTGCGCCTTCATCCGATCGATGAGGTCGTGATCGCCGCCCGCCCGCTCGCAGCCGGCGCACATCTGGCCGACGAAAACCTCGCGTGCGTCGACCCCATTCCAGCCGGGCACAAACTGGCCACCCGCGCGATCGCACGCGGTGCGCCAGTGCGCCGTTATGGGCAGATCATCGGCTTCGCCATGAGCGACATCGCCGCCGGCCAGCATGTGCATACCCACAACCTCGCCTTCGAGACCTTCGAGCGCGACTATGCAGTCGGTGTCGATGTGAAGCCCACCCCGACGGTGAGCGAGCCGGCGAGTTTCATGGGTTACCGCCGCCCCGATGGCCGGGTTGCGACCCGCAACTACATCGGCGTGATCTCGACGGTGAACTGCTCGGCGAGCGTCTCGAAATTCGTGGCCGCGCATTTCACGCCCGAGCGGCTTGCCGCCTGGCCGAATGTCGATGGCATCGTGCCGATTACCCACAGCGTGGGTTGCGGCATGGACTCCAACGGCAAGGGCATGGATCTGCTGCGCCGAACCATTGCCGGCTATGTTCGGCATGCCAATTTCGCAGGCGTGGTGATCATCGGACTGGGCTGCGAAGCCAATCAGATGGATGCACTCTTTGCCGCGCAGCAACTCGACGAATCGCCGCTGCTCAAGCCGCTGGTGATCCAGACCGAAGGCGGCACGCGCAAGACGGTGGCCGCCGCCATTACCGCAGTCGAATCGATGCTGCCGCAGGCCAATGCCCTGCAGCGCACACCGGTGCCTGCCAGCCATCTCACCATCGGTTTGCAATGCGGCGGATCGGACGGCTACTCGGGTATCACCGCCAACCCGGCGCTTGGCGCGGCCTGCGACTTGCTGGTGGCCCACGGCGGCACGGTGATCCTGTCGGAAACCCCGGAAATCTATGGCGCCGAGCACCTGCTCACCCGACGCGCAGTGTCGCAGGCAGTGGCTGACAAGCTGATCGCGCGCATCCGCTGGTGGGAGTCGTATTGCGAGCGCAATGAAGGCAGCATGGATAACAACCCCACGCCGGGCAACAAGGCCGGCGGTCTGACCACCATCCTTGAAAAATCGCTGGGCGCGGTGGCCAAGGGCGGCACCACCAACCTGGTCGATGTGTACGAGTACGCCGAAGCGGTCAGTGCAAAGGGCTTCGTCTACATGGATACCCCGGGCTATGACCCGGTGTCGGCCACCGGCCAGGTCGCCGGCGGCGCCAATCTGGTGTGCTTCACCACCGGGCGCGGCTCGGTCTATGGCTGCCGCCCGAGCCCGTCGATCAAGCTGGCCACCAATACCGGGCTCTTTGAGCGCATGTCGGACGACATGGACATCAACTGCGGCGGGATCATCGATGGCAAGGTCACCGTCCAGGAAAAAGGGCGTGAAATCTTCGAGACGATCCTGCGGGTGGCCTCGGGGCAGGCCAGCCGCAGCGAAGCACTCGGCATGGGGCAGGAGGAGTTCGTGCCGTGGTATCTCGGCGCGGTGATGTGAGGTCTGCCCGAGGCAGGTCGATGATCACTCAGCGCCCGCTCGCAGTGGTGGTGATCGGCGGGCCGGTGAGCGCCACACTGCTCACCCTCATCGTACTGCCGGCGCTTTACCTTATGATCGCCATGCGTTGGCCGGCCTCGCTCGCTTCGGGAGATGCCCTGCCGATGCACTGAGGCATCGACCCTTCCTGCACCGAGGCAACGCTCATGACGACGACTGCGCCGAGCATCACCCCCGCCGGCCGCGCACAGGCTGCGCCGCAATCACCACAGGTCATCACGCTCGCCCTGCTCCTTGCAATCGGCACGGTCCTCGGCCTGCTGGCGAGCCCGCAGGCGCGGGCCGCCGAACTGCCGATCTTCGATGCCCACATCCACTACAGCCAGGACGCGGTGCAGACCATCCCGCCGCGTGAGGCGGTCGGCCTGCTGCGCAAGGCGGGGCTGCGCCGCGCCATGGTGTCGAGTTCATCCGACGACGGCACGCAGCTGCTGTTCAATGAAGCGCCCGACCTGATCGTGCCCTCGCTGCGGCCCTATCGCACGCGCAGCGAGATCGGCACCTGGGTGCGCGACCCCACGATCATTACGCACCTCGAGTCGCGCCTGGCGCGCTACCGCTATGCCGCGATCGGCGAGTTCCATGTCTATGGCGCCGATGCCGACCTGCCGGTCATGCGCCGGGTGGTCGAGCTCGCCCGCGACAATGGTCTGCTGCTGCATCTGCATGGTGACGCCGAGGCGGTCGAGCGGGTGTTTCGTCAGGACCCCAAGGCCCGCATCCTGTGGGCCCACGGCGGCTTTGCGGCGCCGGCCGATGTGAAGACCCTGCTCGGCCGCTATTCGGCGCTATGGGCCGACCTGGCCTTTCGCAGCGACCCGGCCAGTGGCGGCAAGGTGAACCCGGCCTGGCGCGATGCCTTCGATGCCTTCCCCGAACGCTTCATGCTGGGCACCGATACCTTCGCCCCCGAACGCTGGTGGTATGTCACCGAGCATGCCGCCTGGGCGCGCGCCTGGCTGGCCGAGCTGCCCCCAGAGCTTGCCGAGCGCATCGCCTATCGCAATGCCGAGGCCATGCTGGCCACAGGGCCCAGACCTGATGCCTGGCGCAGCGCAAGCAGCGGCGGGGCCGCTCCCGCTGCGGCGGCGGTTGCAGGCAACAGCCCAGCGGCGGCTGCCTCGCGGCCGAGTTGTCCGGCAAGCCTTGCAATGCCGACGGCCGATGCCGACCCATCCGCGGCCGGCAGGCTGGTCAGCGGTCTGATCACCGGCGCCGGTGTCGAGATCGCCTGGCGCGCCAAGCCCCAGCCGATCGCGGTCGGCAAGCCGTTTTCGGTCGAATTCGAGGTGTGTCCGCGCAGTGGAGGCACGACCATCGACCGTCTGCAGGTCGATGCCTGGATGCCCGAGCATCAGCACGGCATGAACTACCGCCCCTCGCTCACCGGTCGGCCAAGCACGCTGATGCGGGCCGACGGGCTGGTCTTTCACATGCCGGGGCGCTGGCAGCTGGTCTTCGAGATGCAGGCCGACGGCCGCCCGCTGCGCCTGACTCAGGACCTCACGGTGCGCTGACGCGATGGGCGGCTACCTGCTGCGGCTGATACCGGCGACGATGATTGCGCTGGCGCTGGTGGTGCTGCCGGCGTGCCGGTCTGTTGGCACCGCGCCATTGCCAGCCTCATCATCCGCGAGCCCGGCGCCTTTTTTGGCGCAGACAGCAGCCACCTCATCGGCGACGATGTCCACCACGCTCTCTGCCGACGAGATCGCCGCCATCGTTTCGCACGGCCCCTGGCCGATCGCCTTCACGCCCGATCCGGGCAACCGCTTCTCGGGACAACCCGCTGCGATCGAACTCGGCCGCCGGCTCTTTGCCGATCCGCGCCTGTCGGCCGACGGCAAGCGTGCCTGCATCAGCTGCCATCAGCCCGAGCGTGGCTTTGCCGATGGCCTGGCACGCAGTGTCGCTGCCCACGGCGGGCCGCTCGACCGCAATGCCCAGGGTCTGTTCGATGTCCGGCTGCAGCACTGGTTCGGCTGGGACGGCGCAGCCGATTCGCTCTGGGCCTTCGTGCTGCGCCCGCTTGGCGATGACCGCGAAATGGGCGCCGGGCCGTCGGCGCTGGCCGCGCTGATGGCGGGCGATCCCGATCTGTCGGCGCGTTATCGTTTGCTTGACCCCAACCCCGATCCGACCCGCCTGCGCGTCGACATCGCCAAAGCCCTGGCCGCCTACCTAGAAACCCTCGAGTCGCCACGCACACGCTTCGACACCCTGCGCGATGCCCTGGCGCGCGGCGACTCTGGCGCGACCGCCGACTATCCGGGCGATGCCCTGCGCGGTCTGAAGCTTTTCGTTGGCCGCGGCCGCTGCAACCTCTGTCATCTCGGGCCGGCCTTCAGCAACGGCGAATTCCATGACATCGGGCGGCCCTTCATGGTCAATGCCAGCCGGCCCGATCCAGGGCGGCATGCCGGCGTGAAGGCGGTGCTGAACGATCCCTACAACCGGCTCGGGCCATTCATCGATTCGACCGCGCCCGGCAATACCGTCGATGACCCGGCAGTCCGCACCCGCCACCTCGCCCCCGCGCACCGCAATTTCGGCGAATTCAGGGTGCCCGGACTGCGCGCTGCCCTGCTGACCGCGCCCTACGGGCACGACGGCAGCCTGCCAGCCCTGGCCGACGTGGTGCGCCATTACTCGGAGATCGACCTCGAACGCCTGCATGCCGACGGCGAATCGCTGCTGCAACCGCTGCGTCTCGATGCGCAGGCCTCGGCCGACCTGGTCGCGTTCCTGCGCACGCTCTCGGAACCCGAACGCCGGCCCCAAGTCGTCGACCCGCTCAGCCCTCGACCCGCCCGCGCAGCGCCTTGACCTTGCCGCGCAGCACTTTCTCGTCGACCCGCTTGCGTTTGGCGCCCGCGGTCGGCCGGGTCGCGCGCCGCTCAGGCGCCACCGTGGCCGCGGCATCAACGATGGCCTGGAGCCGGTCGATGGCATCGGCGCGATTTTTCTCGAGGCTGCGAAAACGCTGCGCCTTGATCACCACCACGCCCTCGTCGCTGATGCGGGTATCGGCGCGCGCCAGCAGCCGCGCCTTGACCGCCTCGGGCAATGACGAGGCCATCACATCAAAGCGCAGATGGATGGCATTCGAGACCTTGTTGACGTTCTGTCCGCCGGCGCCCTGCGCCCGGATAGCGGTGAATTCGATCTCGTCCTCACGCAGCACGACTGCCTGAGCCGGCCCCGACTCGCGCGCCTCGCCAAGGCCGGTCATGTCAGGCGCGCGGCAGCGAGCCGATCCAGGCACAGGCTTGCGCCATCGCCCGATCGGCACCATCAAGTACGCCGCCATAGCTGAAGAAACCATGATGCATGCCGGCGCAGCGTGCGATCTCGGTCTTGACTCCGGCTTCACGCAGACGCTCGCCATAGGCCTCGCCTTCGTCGCGCAGCACATCGACCGCCGCGGTCAGGACGAGTGCCGGCGGCAGACCGCGCAGGTCGGTTGCGAGCAGGGGTGCTGCCAGCGGCGACAGGCTGCGGGCCGCCTCGGCATCCAGCGAGGCGCCGAGGTAGTGGTCCCAGAACCAGACCATCGCATCGCGGGTCAGACCAAAACCGCTTTCAAACTCGCTGTAGGAGCCGAACTGCGCGGTGTGGTGCGCGGTGACCGGATAGAGCAGCAGCTGACCGGCCAGCGCCGGGCCACCGGCATCGCGCAGACTGAGCGCCACCGCAGCAGCCAGATTGCCGCCGGCGCTGTCGCCGGCCACGATCACCCGCGAAGCGTCACCGCCGAGCTCGGCGGCATGGGCCATCGCCCAACGCGTGGCCGCAACGCAATCATCGGGGGCGGCCGGGAATCGATGCTCGGGCGCGAGCCGGTAATCAACAGAGACCACCACCGCATTGGCACCCGCACTCAATCTGCGGGCGGTGCCGTCATGGGTCTGGACATCGCAGACCACCCAGCCGCCGCCATGAAAGAACACGATGATCGGCAGGGGCTGCGCACCCGCACTGGCGGGGCGGTAGACGCGCACCGGCAGGGGGCCGCCGGGTCCGTCGATCAGGCGGTCGACACCCACCGGCTCGGGCGGCACCGGCACCAGATCGGCCATCGTCTTGGCAAAGCCGCGCCGGGCAACATCAACCGGCAGGGTGTTGACCGCAGGGCGGCCGGCGAACAGGGCGAGCAGATCACGCACCTGAGGATCGAGTTGCGGACCTGACTGAGGACCAGACTGCGGACCGGTTTGCATGGCGTCTCCTTTGACATTTGTCGCGATGATAGCCCGCGAAGCTGACGGATAATCGCGG
>CANKWX010000022.1 GCA_947487165.1 Burkholderiales bacterium | reverse complement strand
GCGGGATATTGGGCAGCCACAAGGCGACACGATCGCCCGGCCCGATACCGAGCGCTCGCAGGCCGCAGGCCAGACGCCGGGACTCGGACTGCAGATCGCCAACGGTCCAGCGCCCATGCTCATCATCAATCGCAAGCGAATGCGAGGGCAAAACCTCTAGGAAATCGGTCAGGCTGTCGGCCATCTTGCCTTGCACTCCACAAAAATTCGAGTCACTTGAGCGGGGCTTTGCAGACCGACTTCAATGACACATCGAGTCGCGTTGCGGGCAGGACATCACTCCATTCGAGTGGTGTGCGGTTGGCTGAAACAATTGCGCCAGTTCCCATTGCGCCCTTGAAATCAGTACTCTGCACTAGCCGCACCCGCTTTCCTGCGCAATCGAACTCGTAGACATCGATCATCGAGCGCACGCCTTCGCTGTCGGGCGTGCTGCGATCCATCATGAAGGGGGCCTGTCGACCATCCGTGCTCTTGCGGATCGCACCCATGTCGGTATAGATGGTGGTTGTGGCATTACCGTCCATTCGGGTCCACTCGGCCAAGGCTGGCGGGGGCGCCAGCAACAGCAGCAACGTCAGCAGCAATAATGGCCTCATCGTTTCCTCGTGTGTGACGGCAAACTGGATTCTGCCTGCATTGTTCCCCGCCCCCTCTTCGCCCCCTCTTCGCAACCTGTCCATCACGATTCTTACCGACACCATGACCCCTCAGATCAACCCCCTCAATCTGACTGCGAACGGCATCGCCTTCCGCTGCATCGAAGCCGGCACCGGACCGCTCGCGCTTTGCCTGCATGGCTTTCCCGACTCGGCCCACAGCTGGCGTCATTTGCTGCCCGAGCTGGCTGCCGCCGGCTTTCGGGCGGTGGCGCCCTTTATGCGCGGGTATGCGCCGACATCGGTCGCACCTGACGGCATGTACCAGACCGGCGCGCTGTCGGCCGATGCCAATGCACTGCATGAGGCGCTGGGGGCAGACGAGAACGCGGTCATCATCGGGCATGACTGGGGCGCACCGAGCGTCTACGGTGCGGCGGCCAGCGAGCCCCGGCGATGGAAGCGTGTCGTCGGCATGGCCGTGCCGCCAGGCAATGCCATGGGCAGAGCCTTCGCGACCAACCTTGAGCAGACCAAGCGCAGCTGGTACATGTTTTATTTTCAGCATGCGTTGTCGAACAAGGTCGTGCCTGCCAACGATCTCGCTTTCATCGACATGCTGTGGCGCGACTGGTCACCCGGCTTCGATGGCGCGGTCGACGCCGAAAACTGCAAAGCCTGCCTTCGTGACCCGGCACACCTCGCGGCCGCACTGCAGTACTACCGGGCGTCGCTCGGCGACGCCCCGCACACTGACCACTACGACGCGATACAGACGCTCGGCAGAGGCGAACTGACGCAACCGACGCTCTATCTGCATGGCCGCAATGACGGCTGCATCGGCGTGGAAGTCGCCGAATCGGCACGCGACCTGTGTCCCTGGGCAACGATCAGAATCGTCGATGACGCAGGTCACTTCCTGCAACTTGAGCAGCCAGAGACTGTCAACCGTCTGGTCATTGACTGGGTGACAAGGTCGTAGGCTGAGACTGCGCCTGGAACGAGCCTGCTAAGTCGGAATCTGACCGATCGAGTCATCGGCGCGCGGCGTGATCCGCATGGTCTTGTTACGGATGATCTTGGCGGACATATCGGCGTTGGTGACGCTGATCAGCGTGCCGTCAGAACCCCTGATACGAGTCGACCGCATCCCGATGTCTTCAACCACCCCCTCGACTTCCGACGACTCGATGTGATCGCCAACCTTGATCGATTTATCGAGGTAGATCACAACACCCGCCAGGAGATTTTCAAGTGTGGGCCGCGCTGCCAAGGCAAACGCGAGGCCACCGACACCCAGGCCGGCCACGATACCCATGACCGGAAATCCGGCGGTGTGAAGGCCATAAATGATGATGCCGAGCGATGCGAAGACCCCGCCGACGCGACACAAGAGCCGGATGATGCTTGAGTCGAGTGTATTCGCGCTGAGGTGAGCAATCCTCATGTAGTTGGTGGCGAGCGTTTCGCTCAACATGAATGCCGTCAGACTGAGCGCAAGGTAAAAAACGATCGTAAAAATCATCGTCCCGATCGTGGCACCGAGAGAAGAGAGGCTGCCCAGATCGATCGAGACATAATCGCCCAACCGTGCAAAGACCATCGTGAGTACTGCGACGCCCAGCACTCTTGGCGCACCTTTGCGAAACAGACGCCTCAGCAGATAGGGCACAACAAACATGGCAAGCAGGCACACGCCAAAGACCGTCCACTGCCAGACAGTATTGGTGCCATACGACGCCAGCCAGAAACCGGGCAGCGCAAAGAACACCCCCGCCCATACCGGCGGCATTACCCCTCCCGGGCTCTCGGTGTAGAACTTGAAAACATTGAATTCTTCCTTCGGTTTTGTCGCAATGATCTTGCGATAGAGCGCCGGGACATGCGCGACGGTTTCGGCAGTAAAAACGACATCGCCCATGCGCATGCCTTCCTGAATTCGGCCGATCTGCAGATAGGTTCCCGGCACGACCCAGAGGTCGTCCTTGAGCTTGCGCAGCGGTGTGTCGGCCTTGACATTCGACAGGCGCAGGACTTCTCTGATCATGAAAGCGGTTCCGGTGCCGATCGACTGACGTGACCATTGCGGCACCTCGCTCAGGTCCATGCTGTCGAGGATTTCGGACATCAGAAAATTAACCCGCTTGCGCTCGGTATCAATCGGTTGCGGATACCTCCAGGACTTCTCCTGCTCGTGCTGCATCTTCAGGCGCTCCATCACGCCCTCCACATCACTGGTCGCATTGAGGAAGAAAGTCAGGCATCGCTCGGGTGTCGAGCGATCGACCGTCAGATGCATCTGATAGTTATCAGCCTTACCCGCATAGGCGCGATTGGCGTCCGACAAAAGACCCGTATACAAGCATGCAACTGTCACGGTCAGTACGAGACGGAAAACCTTTTTGATGATCTGCAGCATCACAGTCTCAGTTCAAATTTCAGTCTTGAAAAAATACTTTTTATCGGACTTGCCTGTCGGGCAGGCGTCACGATACATCTTCCCGCGCTTTCGAGCGGGTGCGGGTACGAGTCGGATCAGTCGAAAAGACTGGCCAGCCGCGCCTTCATCGCGTCAGCCATGCGCAGCGAACCGCCTGTTCGAGGCTTACTGACTGTGGGCGCGCGCCCGGACGGCTTCACGTCGCGCCTCGATGTCCTCGGCGCTGACCGCAACATTGTTGGCATCGGCCCGCTCACGCTCGATCGCCATGCCCTGCGAAAATGAGACTGCATAGCCGTCGTCGATGACCTTCTTGTAGGCCACCAGCATATGGGGCAGGACCGACAGCATGTCGCAGGCCAAAGCCCGCGCCTGCGCCAGCAATTGGGAGGGCGGCACGACGCGATTGACCAATCCCCAGGCCATAGCCTGATCGGCGCCCAGAAAATTGCCGGTGAGCGAGAGTTCCTTCGCGCGCGAGATACCAATGATCCGGCTGAGCTTTTGGGACAGGCCCCAGCCGGGCATCACGCCCACTCTGGCGTGGGTATCGGCAAACCGGGCCTCGGACGAGGCGAGCAGCACATCGCAGGCGAGCGCGAGCTCAAAACCACCGGTAATCGCAACGCCATTGATTGCGCCGATCACCGGGCCGGTGAAGCGGCCGATGGACTTCACCGGATCGCCCACCTGCACTGCTTCCTGCATCGATTGCGCCGCTGCATCGCCCTTGAGCCCCTTGATGCCGAGCTCTTTCAGATCGAGACCGGCGGTAAATGCGCGACCGGCGCCGGTCAGAATCAGGACTCGGACAGCCGGATCGGCCTGCATTGCATCGATCGCCTCGGCCAGTTCCTGTCGAAGCTGACGCGACAAGGCATTCATTGCACCCGGTCGATTGAGGGTGATCACGGCGTAGCCCTCGGGGGACTTCTCGATCAGTACGGTGGGTTCAGTCATCGCGGTTCCTCGGATTGATACAGGCTCTGGCGCTGGGGGTGGATACTGCCCGGACAGTGAGGCGCTGAGCCCATCGGAGGACTCAGCCTTGAAGCTCGATCAGACTCAGTTCGAGCCGCCGCGATTGCCGGGCAATGCGGCCGGTGCCGGCCCACTGCTGTTGGGTGTCACACCAAGCTGCTTGGCCATCGCCGCCTCAAGCGCAGTCAGCTTGGGCTCGACCTGCGCACGGGTGTCGTTCACCAGCTTTTCTGACAACGAGCGCTGAATATTCGGCGTCAGATCCTGAAATCGCTTGATGACCGGGGACTCGAGCCAGTCGATCAGCTGCTTGAGTTCGGCTTCGTTGAAATTCTTGTCAAGTTCCGGCCCGATGATCGTCGGCGCGATCTTGATCGCCCGATCACGCAACAGGGGCACCACATCATCGCCATACTTTTTCAGCTCAGCGTCAATGTTCTTGACCGCTGCATCGCGCTTGTCAGCAGGAACGTTCTGAATGATCTGACGCGCCTGCATGACCAGCTGGGCAGCAGGCTGCTCGCCCATACTGCGAGCCATCGCCTCGACTCCCGGTTGCTGAAGCAGGACGATCCTGTCGACGAGCTCTTTCTTCGATTGAGCCATGGCAGGCGCAGTCGCCACACCAAGCAGAATGAATGCCGCAGCAAGGGTGCGAATCTGAGTTTTCATCGTGAGTTGATCCTGGGTCCGGTATGGACGGCCGACAGTTGGGATGCGCAAGATTACCTCACGCCCAATATCGACAGGATGACTTCACCATGAACGACGAGAACACACTCAACGCATTGACGCAGGCACTCGCAGCGCGATTCGGTGAAGAGGTGGCGATACCGCCCGGACTCGAAGGGCTTGACCAGCTGCTGCAAATGGCAAGCCAGGCAACCCATCGGGCATGGGCCGAGCGAGCGGTCGACGCCGATCTGGTCAGGCTGCTCGCTGCCTGCGCACTGAGCGCCCCCACAAAAAGCTATCTGCAGCAGGCCGATATCGTCGACATCCGTGATTCGGCTGTGCGCTTGGCGGTCGAGTCGCTGGTGCCATCGATGCCCTGGATGAAGACCGCTCCCGCCCTGCTGCTGTTTTGCGGCAACGGACGGCGATTTCGACGAATTTTCGAGCGTCGGGGCAAAGCCTTCACCAACGAACACCTCGATGGTTTTTTCAATCCGGCCGTCGATGCGGCACTCGTCATGATGAATTTCATCCGCGCAGCAAGCGCAGTCGGCATGGTCTGCTGCCCGATCAGCGTCCTGCGCGACCAGGCCGAGGAACTGGCGACCCTCCTTGCAATGCCCGAGCATGTCTTTCCGCTGGCTGGCCTGTGCATCGGATGGCCGCTGCAGGCGCGCTCGATCAGCCCGCGCCTGCCGCTTGAGGCCACACTGCACCAGGACCGGTTCGAAGAGCGTCGCACCGATGCGCTCATCGACTCCTTCGACTCGCGCTATCTGGCGGTACAGTTGAGCCGGCGGCCTGCAGGCTCACCGGCAGCGCAGACCTGGTCCGATGAGAAAGCAAAACAGTACGAGTCACCTCAACGCGATGACTGGGGCCGATTCGTGCGCCGTCAGAAGTTTGACCTGCGATAAAGTCGGATCAGACCGCCAGCTCGAGGATCTCGATCACCTCCTCGATACCGGTGATCGTCCGCGGGTTATCCCGCAGGTTCACATAGACCAGAGCGCGCTTGGCGATATCGGCGAAATGCTCGCGGCCGACGCCCACTTCCCGAAGCGACCCAGGCAGGCCAAGCCTCGCGACCAGTGCCGCCACCAGATCAGCCGCCGGCACATCGGGCTGCCCGACCGCTTCGGACAGCAGGCGTTGCCGGTCGGCATTGACCGCGGCATTCCACCGCAGGACCGCAGGCAGCATCACGCAGGAAGTGTGCCCATGGGCGATATCGAAGGTCGCGCCCAGCGCGTAGCCGATGCCGTGGCTGGCACCGGTCCTGGCGCCGGCCACTGAGCCCGCAATCGCCTGCCACATCCCAAATTGCGCCTGAAGGCGTGCATCAAGATCGGTCGGATCGTCCTGTATCACCGGCAATGACCGTGCGAGCAGACGCCAGCCCTGAAGCGACAGCGGTTCGGTGGCCGGATTGGCCCTGGGCGAACAGAAGGACTCGACTGCATGGTCGACCGCACGAATCGCGGTGTTAAAGAGCAGATCGAGCGGCGTATCGAGTGTTGCCTGCGGATCGAGGATGGCGGTCACCGGCACCATCAGACGATGGCTGTAGGACTGCTTGGTGTGCGTCTGCGACTCGGTGACCCCGGCATTAGGCGTGAACTCGGAAGCCGACAAGGTCGTCGAGACCGCGAGCATCCTGACCGCACCGATCGGCGCCTCGACCGGACGAGCCTCGCCTGGCGGCTGATTATTGCGATAAGGCGCCATGTCGGCGGGCGCATCGAGTCCCATCCAGATCGCCATCAGCATCGCCTTGGTGGCATCGATCACCGAGCCGCCACCGACTGCCACCAGCAGATCGGCACCGGCCTCACGCGCCGCAAGCGCGCCGTCGATCACGTCCTCGCGCGGGCTGTGCGCCCGAATCCGCGACCAGGTGCCGCAATGACGATCGCCCAGCGCCTGGCGGATACGCTGCAAGGGCCCGTCATCCAGATTGCCGAGGGTGCGCCCCGAGGTCAGGAACACCCGCCGCGCACCCATTCGCTCGACCTGTTCCATGACCGCCTGCGCGGCGGGGCGACCGAAGACCACCTGCTCCTGAGCCTGCATGAAAAACGTGCCCGCAGACAGCTGCGTGTGATCGACGCTCATGATCAGTCCCTGGCAACCGCAATCACACCGCGCGTGGCGAGATCGGCGATCTGTGCCGCGTCATAGCCGCATTCGCCAAGCACCTCGGCGGTATGCTGCCCGACGGTGGGTGCGGTCGCCGCCGGCGTGCCATCCTCAAAACGCTTTATGCCCGGCAAATTCGCCACCGGTACAGTGCGCGTCAGGCCCGGCTGCGACAGCCACGAAAACAGGCCGGTTTCGATCGCTTGCGGCTCCTTGACGAAGTCGGCATAACGATTGACACGTTCGTGCATGACGCTGGCCTTGGCCAGCCGTTGCGACCAGTGAGCCGTGGTTTGCGTGATCAGCAGCGACCTCAGCATGGTCATGAGCTCCTCGTCCTGGGCGTGCCGGTCGGCGACTTTTTTGAATCGCTCCTGCTCTGCCAGATCGGGCCGATCGATTGCCTCACACAGCGCGAACCAGTCACGATCAAGAATCGTGGTCACCGATATCCAGCCATCCGCGGTGCGAAAGATGCCCGCCGGCGAGCCGCCCGGGCGCACCACGCCGCCTTCGAGCAGCGACGACATCATCCGGATCGCCTGCATGCCGGCCGCGCCCTGCATCAGGCTTGAATCGAGGTATCGGCCGCGCGGCTCGTCACGGCGCGCATACAGCGCCGACGACATCGCCTGGAAGGAATAGAGCGCAGTGACCATGTCGACCGGAATCGTCGGCACGCGATGCGGAATGCCGTCTTCGCCGTGGTTCTCGCCGGTCAGCCCGGAAAATGCCTGCAGCACCGGATCCATTGCAGGCCGCCCGACGAGGGGCCCGCTCTGACCGAATCCCGAAATCGAGAGGTAGACGATTCGCGGCTCGCGCGCGCTGACCGCGTCGTAATCGAAGCCGAGTCGCTTGATCACGCCCGGGCGAAAACCTTCGATGAACACATCCGCGCCTTCGATCAGGCGCCACAAAACCGCCTTGCCCTCGTCATTCTTGAGGTCGATGGCCACGCTGCGCTTGCCCAGATTGCCGATGATCGAAAACGCCGAATGGTCGCCATATCTGACACCGAGCACGCGACTCCAGTCGCCGTCTCCCGGCCCCTCGACCTTGATGACCTGCGCCCCCTGCTGGGCGAGCAGCATGGCGCAATAGGGTCCTGCAATGCCCTGGCTGAGGTCGATGACCTTCAGACCTGCGAAGGGGGCGTCATAGCTCATCGTCGTCTCCTGATGTCGTCATATCGTACTTATGCCTGCGACTATACTTGCCCCGCCCAGAAACCGAGGAGACACGCCATGGCGAGCATCAAACGAATCGACCACGTAGCCATCGCAGTGCGCGATGCCGATCAGGCGACCGAACAGTACAAGAAGCTTCTCAACGCGGTCCATATCCGCACCGAAGTCCTGCGCGAGAAGGCCGGCATGGTGAAGGTCGCCTACATGCAGATCGGCGAAAACGTCCTGTCGCTGGTGCAGTCGCTCGAAGCCGATGGCTTCATCAACCAGCATATCGACAAGCACGGCGAAGGGCTGCACCACATGGGGCTGGAAGTCGACAACCTTGCCGAGTTCATCAGTGAAGTCGAAGGCAAGGGCTACAAGATTCCCTTGCGCGATGAATTCAGCAATCGCAGCGAAGTGGTGCTGCGCCCGCGCGATGCCTCAGGTGTGGTGTTGCAGGTGCTCGAGTGGAAAGGCGGCAGCGATGCCACGATCGAGGACCGCATCGACCGCATCAACAAGCTGCAGAACCAGCCGGAACATTGAGCGCCAGCCAGCGCGCCAGACCACCATTGACCAACTCGGGGCGCTCCTGCGCCATCCAGTGGCCAGTCGGCAAAGTCAGTTCGGCGAGCTTGTCGCAATGCTCGCGCATCGGCTCGGGCAGACGAGTGGCGACCGTGTCGCACACATAGTCGTGCGCAGCATGAAAGAAAAGTACCGGCATCGACAGCCGCTTGCCGGCAGGTGCGCGCGATGCGTACTCGATGTTTGCGGGACCGTTCATGTACCAGGCATCAGGTCCGAAAAAACCATTGGCCGACAGCGCGCTGACATAGCGATGCAGATCTTCTTCGGTCAGCAGGTCGCGATCGACCGGCAGATCGGGGGCGCAGGTCGCGCCGCCAAACCATCCGCCGGATCGCCGCACCATCGACAGTGCAGCAGGCTTGCCACGACCGCGAGGATCGCCTTTGCGAAACAGGGCCTTGACGGTGTTGAGGGGATTGGCCTCGAAGGTGGCCCGGGCCCGGTCGAAATGCTCCTGGTAAAAGAGCTGGTAGTCCCATTGCCCTGCCGGGAATTCGTCAATCGGATAGAGCGCACGATCGACCAGCGGAATCAGATTCAGCGGGCTGAAGCCATCGGGCAGATAGGGGACGCACAGACTCGCCACACCGGTGACCCGATCCGGATGATGCTGCGCCAGGCTCCACACCACCGGTGAACCCAGATCGTGCCCGACCCAGACTGCCGAGGACGCACCAAGCCCATCAAGCAGCTCGAGCATGTCGGTGACCGCCTGCACCATCGCGTAGTCGCTCAGATTCGAATGAACCGTCGATCGGCCATAGCCGCGCATGTCGGGGGCGATGGCACGAAAGCCGAGGGCACCGAAGCATTCGAGCTGGTGGCGCCAGCTGATCGACAGCTCGGGCCATCCGTGCAGAAAGATGATCAATGGCGCATCAGCCGCACCGCAGGACAAATAGAAGCTGGTGTGTCGCGGTGTCGTGATGACATGCTCGGTCACAGGAAATCGCATTGTCATGGCCTTCTTAAGTCGCTTGTTCGCGAATCTGCTGCCACTGCATATAGACCACTCCCGCCAGCACGATCGCGCCGCCCAGCACCTGTTCCGGTAACGGGATGACCGAGAAGAACACCAGCGAGATCAGCACCGCAAAGACCGGCACGGTGTTCTGCCACATCATGCCGGTGCTCACGCCCAGACGGGCCACACCATGGCCCCAGGCCACGATGCCCATCACGGTAGCAAGAAATGCTGTGAGCAGAAGATAGGTCAGGGCCGTGCCATCGGGATTGAAGTTTCCCGGGCCGGCAATACCGACGGCATAAGCCAGCGCCCACCACAGCAGCAGCCAGACCGACGCCGCACCAAGCGACAGAAAGGTGCGCCGCAACTGCGGTGTCTCGGCCTCGAACCACCGCACCGACAGAATCGAATAGGCCGCCCAGGCCGAGATGCCAAGCACGATCAGGATCTCGCCGCCCTGCAGATGAAACGACTGGCCGCTGGCACGTGCGCGTCCGTAGATCGCGACGCCGGCACCGATAAGCGTCAGCACAGCCGCCCCCCAGAATCCCTTCTGGAGCCTGCCACCCGTCATGAAACGCGACACCACCGCGCCGTATACCGGCGAGCCGGCCAGAATCGCCGCCGCCGTGATGGTGTTGGTATAGCGAAGCCCGAGGTTGTAGAGGGTAAAGAAGCAACTGGCCAGACCACCCAGGACCATGATCCGCCACAGCGGAATCGGCGAGCGAAGGTTCCCCTTGCCTTTGGACAGCAGCAGCATCCCGGCAAGAATGAGCGCCGCCAGGCCGACCCGAATGAAGCCCAGCCAGAACGGGTCGAAGGTCTTGAAGAGTTCTGCTGTCAGCGGGATGTTCATGCCCCAGAAGACGCAGGCGAGCACGAAATACAGCCCGCCCACCACCGCAGCCGATGAGGTTCGCCCGCTTGTCGACGCAGCTGTCATTAGGCGGCACTCTGGTTGGCCTGACCGGCGCGATCGAGAAAATCGAGCAGCAAACGGTTGAAGACTTCCGGCTCTTCGAGGTTGATGCAGTGCCCCGAGTTGGGCAACACCGCAAGCGTTGCCCCAGGGATGGTTCGCCACATGAAGAGCGTCGGCTCGACGCAGCCGCTGTCGCGATCGCCCAGCATCATCATCACTGGGGCGCGGATCGCCGCGAGTTGTGGACCTTTATCGAGCAGCGACGGGCGGGCGGCCTGCACGCCGCGCAAGGTCAGCGCCGAACCGATGGCATCGTGGCTTGCGAACTGTTCGAAAAAGGCCTCGAAGCCGACCGGATCCTTTTCTAGAAAGGGCAGCCGCGCCGACGCTTGGGCATAGTCAGCGATGCCTCTTCGAATGCCATCGCGTTCGATCTGATCAGCCAGGCCCAGACTCGAAGCAATCATTTCTGCGCGTCCGCTCGAGACCGAGCCCGAACCGGCGCTGCACACGCCGATCGACAGGATGCGATCAGGATGCAGATAGCCTGCCGACACCACGGTATAGCCGCCCATCGACAGACCGACGACATGCGCACGGCGCAAGCCAAGAAAATCCATGAGCGCAATCAGATCGGCAACGGCGGCCTGCCAGCTGTAGGCGCTTGCGTCGCCCGGCACATCCGATGGCGAATAGCCGCGAGCGTTGTAGGCGATGCAGCGATAGCGGCGCGACAGCGCATTGATCTGCGGCAGCCAGCTCATCATGTCGCCCGCGAATTCGTGAACGAAGATCACCGGGATGCCTTCACCCGCATCGATGTAGGCGAGATTGACCGGCAAGCCCGCGGTATGGCGGATCAGGTTCTTCATGGTGTTGGCCTCGAGGTGATCGATGCGGGGTAAAAACCGCACGGATCGCGCTGGCAGCGCCAGCGTCAAACCCGCAGCATAGTCCGGCTTGCGGGCTTGGGGACAATTCGCACGCCTACAATCGGATCGCCCTACCTCCTCCCATACCTGCTCCCGTGCTTCTCCCGTGTCTGCTCAACAGGGTCTGCCGCGATGTCTGATTTCATCCTGCATCACTATGATTTTTCGAATTTTGCCGAGAAGGTGCGCTTGGCACTCGGCTTCAAAGGCATGGCGTGGCAGTCGGTCATCATCCCGCCGATCGCGCCCAAGCCAGATCTGGTGCCACTCACCGGGGGCTACCGTCGCACGCCGGTGCTGCAGGCAGGCGCCGACCTTTATTGCGATACCCGTCTGATCGTTCGTGAGCTCGAACGACGCGCCCCCGCGCCAACGCTCTATCCGCCGGCGCAATCGGCCATGGCTGATGCGATCGCCTACTGGGCTGAAAATCGTCTGATGCGCCCGATCACGCTCTATGTCTCAGGGATGAACCTCGACCATCTGCCCGCCGGTCTGCAGGCGGATCGCTCGGTGATGCGTGGCCTGCCGCCACCCGATGAAGCCACCATGCGCCGGGCGGCACTTCGCAATGCACCACTGGTGCGTGCGCAACTGCCCGCCATCGAATCGATGTTGTCTGATGGCCGCAAGTGGATCTCAGGCCCTGCGCCCTGCGTTGCCGATCTCGCGGTCTATCACCCGCTCTGGTTCTTCACCGCACGCACCGATCGGCTGGCGCAGGAGTTGGCGCCTTATCCCTTCATCGCGGCCTGGATGGCGCGTGTGCGTGCCTTCGGTCACGGCACGCCCACACCGATGACCCCCGAGCGTGCGCTCGAGATCGCTCGCAACGCGGTGCCGCTTGCGCCCGAGCCCTCGACGCCTTGGCCCGAGGATCCGCCGCTGGGCGCAGACGTCAGGATTCGTGCTGACGACTACGGCCGCGATGTGGTGAACGGTGAGCTGGTCTACACGGGGATCGACGAGATTGCGGTGCGTCGCAACGATCCGATCGTGGGAACAGTAGTCGTACACTTCCCGCGGCTTGGCTACGATCTTCGCGCAGCCTGACAATTCACAGTCATCAGGAGACAACAACATGAAAGCAATCCTCGCGGGACAAGACGGTGCAGTGCTCGGCCAGGCACCGACACCGGTGCCCAAGCCCAATGAAGTGCTGGTGCGTGTTCGGGCCTGCGGCCTGAATCGCGCCGACCTCGGCATGGCCGCCGGTCATCGGCATGGCGCCCATGGCGGCGCGGGCACGGTCCTCGGCATGGAGTGGGCGGGCGAGGTGGTCGAGGTCGGCGCCCAAGTGCCAAGCCTGGCAGGCCTGAAAAAGGGCGACCGGGTGATGTGCTCGGGTGGAGGCGGATTTGCAGAACATGCAGTGGCCGATTACGGCCGGATTCTCCCGATCCCCTCGGCGCAGATGAGCTTCGAGCAGGCGGCCACACTGCCGATCGCCCTGCAGACCATGCACGATGCCCTGATCACCCACGGGCAGCTCGCACCGGGCGGTACGGTGATGATCCAGGGAGCGAGTTCTGGTGTCGGTCTGATGGCGATGCAGATCGCGAAATGGCGAGGCGCATCACTGATCGTGGGCTCGTCAACCGATGCGGGTCGCCGCTCGCGCCTGGCTGAATTCGGCGCGCATCTGGCGGTCGACTCACGCAACCCTGAGTGGGTCGAGCAGGTGCTCGCCGCCACCGACGGCAAGGGCGTCGACCTGATCGTCGATCAGGTCTCGGGCGGTGTCGCCAACCAGAATCTCGCCGCCACGCGAGTCCTCGGGCGCATCGTCAATGTCGGCAGACTGGGCGGCACGCGCGACGAGTTCAATTTCGACCTGCATGCGCTGCGCCGAATCACCTACATCGGCGTCACCTTCCGCACCCGTTCGCTCGACGAGGTTCGCGAAATCGGCAGGCGCATG
Organism: Burkholderiales bacterium; assembly: GCA_947487165.1. GTDB lineage: Bacteria > Pseudomonadota > Gammaproteobacteria > Burkholderiales > Burkholderiaceae_E > UBA4615. The sequence continues at coordinate 38,047 of CANKWX010000022.1, read as the reverse complement.
ATGGCTGACCTCGGACCTGTGGTCGCCTCAGGTCAACTGTCACTGCCGATCGACCGGACCTTCGCGCTTGACGAGGCGCCCGCCGCACTCGCGCACATGAGCGAGAACCGGCATTTCGGCAAGGTGGTGCTGAGCGTCTGAGGCCTTCGAGCCGGACTAACGAATCGTGGCGTGCGTCCTTCCCGATCGACCGGCGGCTTTCGACCCTAAGCCGTCGATCAATCCGCCAGATCCCCCACCCGATAGAAGTCGCTGAATGCTCGACATTCACGACGTGACCCGGCTTCAAGGTCGGAACGGGGACTGCGGCACCCGGTCCGCGCGAGCGGCGTCGCGGCCACAAGAAACAGTTCGCTAGTTAGCCGCGGCATTGCTCGCAAAGAGCCTTCGGCCCGGCGCGACGCACAGCGCCGCTGAAGCCGGTTCCCGCCGACTCACTATTGCGAGTCGATTTGCATTAACATGCCCTTATGGAACGTCACACCCGCCAACGCCAAGCCCTGATTGATGCCCTGACGCACAGCGGCCACGCGCTCAGTCCGCCGGAAATCCTGGCGCGGGCCCAAGCGGCTGTACCGAGCCTGAACCTGTCGACCGTGTACCGCCAGCTCAAGGCGCTGCACGACGCTCGGAAGATCGTGAGGGTCGACCTTCCCGGCCAGCCGGCGCGCTTCGAAGCGTTATGCCATAAAGCGCAAGCGGCCAAGCGCGGTCACCATCATCACTACTTCCACTGCAGCGATTGCGATCGGGTGTACCCCATCCATGCCTGCCCGGGAAGGATGGCCCACCTCGCGCCTCCGGGCTTTGAACTACAGCGCCACGACCTGACCCTGCACGGACGCTGCGCGAGCTGCGCGACGGGTCATTAGGCATGAGCACCCCAACGCGCAATAGGCTCCCTCGCGCCAGCAGTGTGCTGATGAACTCGGCCGCGGCGCGGCTGGCCCTGGCGCTGGCGCTGGTCGGCATGCTGTGGGGCGCGGTGGCCTGGGCTTTGGCGGGCCGATCGTGAAACCCTTCATGGCATCGCAAGCCATCCGCGTCGAGAACCTGACGCTGAGTTATCGCCGCCATCCAGCCGTACATCACTTGAGTTGCGAGTTTCAGGTCGGCTCGCTCACGGCCATCGTTGGCCCCAATGGGGCAGGCAAGAGCTCGCTGCTGGAGGCGCTGGCCGGCCGTCTCACGCCCACAACCGGTGCGCTTCACATGCCGCGGCACGGTCGCTCCGCGGTGGCTTACCTGGCGCAGCAAACGCGCATGGATCGCAGTTTTCCGATTCGTGTGCTCGATCTGGTGATGCTCGGTGCTTGGCCGCGGCAGGGCCCGTTCCGCGGCGCGACCGTGGCGCAGCGCCAGCAGGCACAACAAGCCCTGGAGACTGTGGGCCTGGTCGGATTCGAGGACCGGCTGATCGCCGAGCTGTCGGTCGGTCAGTTCCAGCGAGTGCTGTTTGCGCGGCTGCTGCTGCAGGACGCGTCGCTGATCCTGCTCGACGAGCCCTTCGCCGCGATCGACGGGCGCACCACCGCTGACTTGATGGTCCTGGTCGAGCGCTGGCATGCCGAACAACGCACCGTGATTGTGGTGCTGCACGACCTGGCGCAAGTGCACTCGCACTTCCCGTCCACCTTGCTGCTGGCGCGCGAGCGCATCGCCCACGGCCCCACCGCGCTGGTGCTGAGCACGGACAACCTCCAACGCGCCCGGCTCATGGCTGAGCGCTGGGACGAACACGCCCCATGGTGCGGCAGCGACTCGAGCGCGCAGGTGACCCAGCAGGCGCAGCTGCCGGTATGACACTGCAAGCGCTGCTGATCCAGCCCTTTGTAGAGTTTGGCTTCATGCGCCGCGCTCTGGTGGCCACGCTGGCGCTGGGCCTCGCCTGCGGCCCGATGGGCACGCTGCTGGTGCTGCGCCGCATGAGTCTGGCGGGCGACGCTATCGCGCATGCACTGCTGCCGGGCGCGGCGCTGGCCTTCGTGGCCTTCGGCTTTTCCTTGTGGGCAATGAGCATCGGCGGCTTTCTTGCCGCGATGCTGGTGGCTGGCCTGGCCGGCCTGGTGGCCCGGCTCACGCCGCAGCGCGAAGACGCCAGCTTCGCCGCCTTTTACCTGATCGCGCTGGCCGCCGGCGTGATGATCGTCTCCACGCGAGGCAGCAGCGTTGACCTGATGCACGTGCTGTTCGGCAGCATTCTGGCGGTGGACGATGCCTCGCTGCTGTTGATGGCGGGCATCGCCAGCCTGTCGCTGCTGGTGCTCGCCGCCATCTACCGGCCGCTGGTGGTTGAGTGCTTCGACCCCGGTTTTCTGCGCAGCGTGAGCCGGACCGGGCCGTGGGTGCACGGCGTCTTCCTGGTGTTGCTGGTGCTCAACCTTGTCAGCGGGTTCCAGGCGCTGGGCACGCTGATGGCGGTGGGCCTGATGATGCTGCCGGCCGTGGCCGCGCGCTTCTGGGCATCGGAGGTCTGGAGCCTGGCCGCAGTGTCGTCGCTGTTCGCACTGCTCAGCGGCGGCTGCGGACTGCTGCTGTCCTACCACGCCAACCTGCCTTCGGGGCCTGCCATCGTGCTGCTGGCCGGCGGTATCTACGCCGCGTCGCTGCTCCTCGGGCGGCGCGACAGCCTGTTGGCGCACGTGCTGGCCCATCGCTCGCATCGCCGGGCCTGAGCATGCGCCGCAGCTACCTCAGGCAACTCTTGGCGGCCTGCGCGCTGCTCGCGCTGCCGCAGGTCGCAGGCGCGCAGGCCGCACTGCCACCGCTGCGCGTAGTCGCTACTTTTTCGGTGCTGGCCGACATGGTGCGCGAAGTAGGCGGCCCGGCGGTCGATGTCGCGAGCCTGGTCGGACCGAACGCAGACGCCCACGTGTTCGCGCCCACGCCGGCCGACGCGCGGCGCGTGGCAAGCGCCGAGCTAGTGGTGGTCAACGGTCTGAACTACGAGGGCTGGATCGAGCGGCTGATCCGCGCCAGCGGCTACAAAGGTCCGGTGCTCGTGGCCAGCGAGAGTATTACTCCAAGGCGCGTCGGCCGCGGGATTGACCCACATGCGTGGCAAAGCCTGGCTCATGCGAAGCAATACGTGGAGAACATCCGCGCCGCGCTTGTTGCCGCTGCACCAACCCGCCGTGCCGAAATAGACACACGTGCGGCCGCCTACCTGCAGCGCATCACCGCGCTAGAGCAGGACACCCTCGCACGGATTGGCAGGTTGCCCGCGCAGCAGCGTCGCGTCATCACGGCGCACGACGCCTTCGGCTACTTCGCGGCGGCGTATGGCGTTGAGTTCGTATCGCCCCGCGGCTGGTCGACCGACAGCGAGCCGTCGGCCGATGCGCTGGCGCGCATCGTTCGACAGGCCCGCGCGCAGCAGGTCGGCGCGCTGCTGCTGGAGAACATCAGCGACCCCCGGCTGATCGAACGGATCGCGCGCGAAGCCGGCGTCGGGGTGGGCGGCGCGCTCTACTCCGATGCGCTGTCGCCGCCCGGGACGGCGGCCGACACCTACCTGCGCATGTTCGCGCACAACGTTCGCACCATCGTCGAGGCTTTGGAGCAGGCCCGGCCGGCGGCATTTGCCAAGCCGTGATGCGAAACCACCGAACCATCAAGGGCAGACGATGAACCTTCTTCATTACGCACTCTGGCTGGGCATACTGGCGTTTCCCTCTGTTTCACCGGCACAGAGCCATGCCCACCAGCATGGCTTGCTCAGGCTTGATATTGCGATCGAGGCGCGCAAGCTGACGCTGCAGATGGAGTCCCCGCTGGACAATCTGGTGGGGTTCGAACGCGCGCCGCGCAACGACGCCGAGCGCAAGCGGGTCGAGGCGGCGCTGGCTAAGCTCAAAGCGGCGGGGGTATTCACGATCGACCCGGCAGCGCAGTGCAGTCCGGCCAAGGTCACGCTTACATCGGCCGTGCTCAAGCTTGGCACGTCGCAGCCCGCGGGCGCGAACCACAATCATGCCGACCTCGACGCCAGCTTCGAATTCGAGTGCCAGGATGCAACCCGCGCTACCTTTGTCGACGTCGGCCTGTTCGATTCATTCGCCGGTATGCAGCAGATCGAGGTGCAGGTAGCCGCGCCCAAGGGCCAGTTCAAGCGAACGCTCAAGCGCCCCGCGCGTCGCGTCGCGCTGACCCGCTAAAGGCGCCCAGGCCGTGATTGAGATAGAAAACCTGCGATTTGCGTGGCCACGCGCTGAGAGTGACTGCCTGGCCATCGACCGGCTGAGCATCGCCGCAGGCAGCACGCTGTTCCTGTACGGCCCGAGCGGCAGCGGCAAGAGCACGCTGCTGGGCCTGCTGGCGGGTGTGCTGGTTGCGCGCCAAGGCCGGGTCGGTGTGCTCGACACGGACTGGTCGAGCCTGTCGGGTGCGCGGCGCGATGCACTTCGCGCTGACCATGTCGGCTACATCTTCCAGCAGTTCAACCTGCTGCCCTACCTGAACGTAATCGACAACGTGTTGCTGCCTTGCCGCTTCTCGCGGCTGCGCCACGAGCGCGCTGTCCGGCGCAGCGGTTCGGTGCAGGCCGACGCCGGCGCGCTGCTGGCGCATGTCGGCCTGGCTGCGGAGCTGTGGCGACGCAAGGCGGCCGAGTTGTCGGTCGGCCAGCAGCAACGCGTGGCCGCGGCGCGCGCCTTGATCGGTGCGCCCGAGATCGTGATCGCCGACGAGCCCACCTCGGCGCTGGACGCGCCGCTGCGCGATGGTTTCATGGACGTGCTGCTGCGCGAGTGCCGCACCGCTGGCAGCACGCTGGTGTTCGTCAGCCACGACGAGCGGCTGGCGTCCCGCTTCGACGCGCAGCGGTCGCTGGCGTCGATCAATCGCGCGGCCGTGCATGAGGCTGCCGCATGAGGTCGCTGCTCAGCCTGGCGATGCGCAGCGCCTGGAACCGGCGCGGTACGCTGTCGCTGGTGGTGGCGTCGATCGCGCTGGCCACGCTGCTGCTGTTGAGCCTGGAGCGTATGCGCACCGACATGCGAGAGAGTTTTTCACAGGCGGTGAGCGGCACCGACCTGATCGTCGGGGCGCGCACGGGGCCCGTGCAGTTGATGCTCTACACCGTCTTCCGCATCGGCGGCGCCACCAGCAACATCAGCATGAGCAGTGTGCAGGCGCTGCAGGGTCATCGGGCCGTCGCCTGGGTGGTGCCGGTTTCACTGGGCGACTCGCACCGCGGCTTCCCGGTGCTTGGCACCACACCGGCGTACTTTCAGCATTTCCGCTACGGCGATCGACAGCCGCTGGCGCTTGCTCAAGGACAGCCGTTTCGCGGCGATCTGGACGGGCTCTTTGAGACCGTGCTCGGCGCCGAGGTCGCGCAGCGACTGGGCTATCGACTGGGCCAGCGCATCACGCTCAGCCATGGCGCCGGCGGCACGCCCGGCCTCGAACATGGTGACAAGCCCTTCACCGTCGCGGGCATTTTGGCGCGCACCGGCACGCCAGTCGACCGCACCGTTCACGTCAGCCTTCAGGGCATCCAGGCCATCCACCTCGACTGGGCGGCCGGTTCGCCCATGCCCGGGCTCGTGATTCCGGCCGAGCAGGCGAGAAAGTTCGACCTCGAGCCCAAAGAGGTGACGGCGGCCCTGGTCGGGTTGAAGAACCGCGCCGCCGTGTTTGCGGTGCAGCGCCATGTCGCCGCGCTGGCCGACGAGCCCTTGATTGCGGTGCTGCCCGGCGTGGCGCTCGACGAACTGTGGGGCGTGATCGGCGTGGGCGAGCGCGCGCTGCTCGCCATGTCTGGTTTGGTCGCCGTGGTGAGCCTGGCCGGCCTGGTGGCAGTGGTCCTGGCCGGGCTCAGCGAACGCCGACGCGAACTGGCCGTGCTGCGCGCGGTGGGCGCTGGGCCGCGGCATGTGATGCTGTTGCTGGCTGCCGAGGGCGCGCTGGTCACGCTGGCCGGCGCGGTGCTCGGTTGCGTCCTGACCTTTGCTTTCATCGCCGCGGCGGGGCCGTTGATGCAGACGCGATTCGGCGTCACCCTGCAACTTTCCGCGCCGACGCAGTCTCAATGGATCTTGCTCTCCGCCGTGGTGGTGGCGGGGATGCTTGCAAGCCTGGTACCCGCGCTGCGCGCCTACCGCCTGTCGTTGGCCGACGGGCTTTCACCGAGAGCCTGACATGCGAAATGCTCTGAAACTGCTTTTCTGCGCCGCCATCTGGGCGCCGCTCGCGCCCGCGTCGGCGCAGAACGCGGCCGTGCCCAGCATCCTGCCGGGCGCAGCTTCGACGATGGACCAAGTGGCGGTCCCCGCATCGGCGGCGCCTGCCTCAGGTGTGTTTCGCAAGATTACCTGGGACGACCTCATGCCCAAGGACTGGGACCCGCTGAAGGAATTCAAGGGCCTGAACATGTCGGCTCTGTCCGACAGCGACCCGCGAGCCAACGCCATGCTCAAGCGACTCCGCGAGGTGTGGGACAACGCCCCCACCAACGCCGCCATGGAAGGCGCGACCGTGCGCATCCCCGGCTACCTGGTGCCGCTGGAGGAGTCCAAGGCGGGGATGACGGAATTCCTTTTGGTGCCGTACTTCGGCGCCTGCATTCATTCGCCGCCGCCGCCATCCAACCAGATCATCCATGTCCTGCCGAAGGCGCCAGCCAAGGGCCTGCGGTCGATGGATACGGTGTGGATCAGTGGCACTTTGAGAACGGTGCGTGCGGACACCAGCATGGGCGTGAGCAGCTACCGCATGGATGCGGTGCTGGTGGTGCCGTATTCGCTGAAAGAGCGCTGAGAGCCGGGGAGCTATGCACCGTCGCATGCTGCGCGTGGGGTCGCGGCGCCAGTCAGCGTGGATACGGCGTCTGAAAGCAGCCAGTGGTGACGTGCCGCTTCTGGCCGGGAGTTGCGGTTCGTGCCTTTGCCAGAAAGCCGCCTCGCAGAGCGCGCATGCGGCGTGACAGGCTGCCCAACCGGCTTCGACGGCCAGGCGGCCCCAATCAGATCTCGGTCTGTTCAGAAATCTCCAACGCGTCGTCCACCTCGATACCCAAATAGCGCACGGTCGATTCCAGCTTGGAGTGACCCAGCAGCAATTGCACGGCGCGCAGGTTCTTCGTACGTCGGTAGATCAACGTCGCCTTGGTCCGGCGCATCGAGTGTGTGCCGTAATCGGCGGGATCAAGGCCGAGCCCCTCGACCCAGCCTTCGAGAATCCGCGCGTACTGTCGCGTACCCAGATGTAGCGAGTCGTGGATGCGGCTCGGGAACAGAAAGTCTTCGGACTTCAACGCCGCCAGCTTGATCCACCTCTGCACCGCGTCGCGGGTTGCTGGAGTGATTTCGAACTGAACGGGGCGCTGCGTTTTGTGCTGCAGAACCATGGCGCGGGACGCGACCTGATCCCCGTGGCAGATGTCCCTGACCTTCAGGCTGACGAGATCGCAGCCGCGGAGCTTGCTGTCGATGCCCAAGTTGAAGAGGGCCAACTCGCGTACCCGGTTTTCCATCTGCAGTCGTACCCGGAGTGCCCAGATGTCCTTGACTTTGAATGGGGCCTTCTGACCCACGATCTTGCCCTTGTTCCACGGCTCGCGATTTACTGCGTTGGCTCCGGATCCCATGATGGTCTCCAATCGAGTTGAGGGCTAAACAAGATGCGCCGATGCGGTATCGAGGACCTTGTCCTGGGTCAACCCACACCCACGACGAGCGCGAGCGTCCAGCGTCCAGCGTCAGCTATGTGGCATAGGTTACGTACTCACGCTCCCGGCCAGAAGCGGTCGTTGGTGAACTACTCAGAACTTTCTCTGCCAGCCTGCATTGGATGACCGGTTTACGGCGGGCAACTTGAGCTCCGATTTAGCGAGAGGTTAGGCATCACCGCGGATGGGCCGAACGCCGTATGCGCGCATAGCTGATGCCACTTGCGACTGTTCCGTGGTTTCGGCCGCGTAGAGACGATAGCTTGGCGCCAGGATTGGTTCGACTGCGTCGGCACGAACGACGAGCACACTGTGCATTGGAAACCGAGGCCCAGCCATCGCTTCAAGCGGTGCTGACCACCGGGCGAATTCGTGGCCGCGCCTGAGAACGTTTCGGGCGGCGCCGATTACCTTGAATCCCTTTTGGACGAAGATATCAATGAAGCTCACGCACACACGAGGGTTGACTCCGATGTTCCGTACGCTCGTTGGGGAGGCAATGTTCGCGATAACAAGGTGCTCTTCGTCGAAGACAGCATAGGGAAATCGAAAGTGTGTCTTGTGATGCCTAACGTTTGAGGCCACCGGCACGCGGCAACAGCCGCGCAGTGGCAACCTGCTGCTGTGTATCCGCGTGGGCCGAAATGTTAGCCACCTTTTTGCGCCACAATCATTGAATGCAACTCCTGACTCTCTGACTCGGAGAGGCTGCGTTGATTCGAGCCGACGATGAGAACCCTTTGCATGAGGTTAGCCGATGAGGCTGTGCCGTCAGAATGTGTTACCGAAAGTAGGGTTTCTGGTGCATAGGTGGCCATTACGGGATGCCAACCCCAGCGATGGTTTTGCAGCCAAGCGGACAATTTTGCTACCTGCTCCGGTGTGAGTTGCTGTGCGGGACCTTGTGGTCTGCCGCCTTGCCAATGAGTAACGCTCGCCGATTTGACAGGAGGGAACGTTGCATAGCATCCGACTAGCAGGAGGCATAGCGCAGCGATTGAAACAAAGCGGGGGAAGTTATTCATGGCGGCTAACTATTGGTTTATCCAGCACGCCTTGCCGGATAACTCTGAACGACGCTGCATAACCCAGGCAACATTCGCTTGCCCAAGTTCTTAACAGCGCTGCACAAAGTGGCGCTTAAATGTGATTTTGTGCAGTACTAAATTATTGCGTAAAGCGGCAGCAGTTGCGCTTAATGTGCCAGCCCTGTCGGCGCCGCACAAGTTTGTCTATTGCCTCGCCGCCGCGAGGACAACGCGATGCCACAGACTCACCTTGGTTCGGCGCAGCGGCGCTCAGCACTGCGGGCCGTCACGGCCGATGCGCTGCCGCCTTTGCGCGCGCCTCGGCTGCTGGACCAGGTGCGCGAAAGGGTTCGTTACCTGCATTACAGCCGGCGCACCGAGTAGGCATACGCGCATTGGTGCAAGGCCTTCATCCGCTTTCACGGGCTGCGCCACTGCTTCACGACGCACTTGCTGCAAGACGGATACGACATCCGCACAGTTCAGGGCTTGCTCGGACACGCCGACGTGGCAACGACCATGATCTACACACACGTATTGAAGATGGGCGGCGGCGCTGTGCGCAGCCCGCTCGACGTGCTGGTTGCTCGCGCGCGACCCCAAAGCGGACCTTGATGAGCTTCTGCTTCTGGCCGGTAAGCACCCTGCCCTTAGCCTGCACCCTGCCCTTTGGCCGCCGCCTGACGTGCCCGTCGCGCGTCGCCCTCACGGCGCAGGGCCTCGATGCGATCGGGATCGACTCTGGCGTAGACCTCCCGCCAGGACTCGTCCTCGCCCCAGCGAAACGGTGTCTGCACCGTCGTGCGGGGCAAGCTTGCCGTCTCCAGCAGGTCGAGTGCAATCGAAACCGTCGCGCGCTGCATGGCCGCGTCATAGGGCTTGCCGATCGGGTTACCCAAGGGAAAATCATTGAAAACAAAGCGGGCCACACCGCACTCTTCAACAATGTCGCGTGCCGATCCGATCACCACCGTTGCGATGCCGTTTGACTCGAGATGCCGACTGACCAGACTCACGGTCTGGTGACAGACAGGTCAGAGCGCAGCGATCAGCGCAACATCAACCGCATCCTCGCGGCACATCGCCAGCAAGGCCGGCGCATCCTGGTTCACGGTACGGCTTTGCGAGTACTCGGTCGGTACGCCATAAAAGCGCGGGCTCACGCTGCCAATGCGACCGCTCGCAGCCGCTTCGGCCAGCGTGCGAAGCGGCAAAAAAGACTCGACGTCACGGGTGTGCGTGCTTTCCTTGTCCCACGCCAGGTTGTCGGTAAAAAGCCTGTCTGGCGGCGACTCGGTCAACCCTGCCCAGACTGCGTGAACATGATTGGCCGGATCCTCACACCAGGGACTGGCGGTGGTGACCAGCGCCACCCGTGATTCGGAAAGGGGTTTGGCAAGCGGCGCAAACGGCACGTCGTGGTGATGCGCGTAAACATAAGGCCTGGGATATCCCAGAGCTGCGTAATACAGACGCGTGCGATCGATATAGCTCACATGCGTGCGATGAGTGGTTCCAGCCATGACAGTCCCTCCAAAGGCATACAAAGACATTTTCAACCCTGCCGCGGTGGCAGGTGCAGGCAAGCGATGCCCAGCTCATCACCCGGCACCAGCGGATAGCGTTTCAGCACTTGCGGATCGTGACCGGGCACTACATGGTCGGGCGAATCGGCCTCGCGAAAAAGCCTGCGATGACCCTCGAGCATGTCGGGCACATTGAAGACAATCGGAAACGGCCGTCCATCATCCATGTTCTCGTAGTAGTGGCTGGCATCCGAGGCCAGCACAACCCAGCCGCGCGCAGTGCGCACGCGTACCGACTGCAGGCCGCGGGTGTGACCACCGATCAGCATCAGCTCCACACCCGGCGCCAGCACATCGTCGCCATCATGGAATTGCACCCGGTCGGCATACACATTTCGCACCAGCTCGACCACATCGTCGACCCCATAAGCATGACGCACGGTGGCATGACACATGCAACGGCCGGTGGCGTAGTCGAGCTCGCGGTCCTGAACATGAAAGCGCGCATTGGGCAGACGGGGAAGGTTACCGGCATGGTCGTAGTGCAGGTGCGTGAGAACCACATCCTGCACATCCTCCGGTGCCACCCCGAGCACGCGCAAGGCCTCGACCGGGCAGCGCGACCAGTCGCGGCTACGACGCTTGGCCGTGGCCTCGCTGAACCCGGTATCGACCAGAATGGTTCGGGTCGGTGACTTCAGCAGCCAGACGAAAAAATCCATCGGCATCGGGCCGTCATGCGGATCAGCAGGGATGAAATTGTCACGCCGGCGCCGCTGGGCCATGGTCGCATAGCGAATGGCATAGACCTCGTACTGGGCGTCGGTCTCATCGGCCGATGCATTGCGTGTGCTCACCATGCCTTGTCTCCTTTGACAACGCAGGTCATATCGCCCGCGTGATTCATGACTTTTTGCCGACCAGCTGACTGATGACCGGGTGGTAGAGATCACCAAGTCCAGCCGCAATCGCCCGATCATAGAAATCGTTGACGGTCTGTGCCGCGCTGGCCTCGACACCCGCAGCTTGAGCAAGCTTCATTGCATAGCCAAGGTCCTTGCGCGCATAACGCACCGAAAAGGCACGCTCCGGAAAATCACCCGGCAGCATCGACTTCATGCCGTGGCTGCGCAGCGCAAAACTGTCTGCTGAGCCTTTGGACAGGGTGTCGAAGAGCAGGGCCGGATCGACACCGGCACGCTCTCCGATCAACTTTGCCTCTGCCAGTACGAGCACGGTCTCAAAAAGCACCAGGTTGTTCAGGATCTTGACCACTTGACCGCAACCGACGCCGCCGCACAAGGTGATTTCGGTGGCAAAGGTCGCAATCAGCGGGCGCAGTCGCTCAAAGAGATCGGGCGGCGCACCGACCATTACCGACAGCGTGCCCGCCTCCGCGGCCGCCCGGGTCCGGGCAAGCGGCGCGTCGGCAAAGGCCACGCCCTGCTGCGCAAAGGCCTCGGCCAGCGCACGCGTGGTGTCGACCGACGAGGTGCTGAGGTCGACCAGGACCTGCCCATCGCGCATCGAGGCGAGCAGCCCTTCGGGTTGATGCGCAATCTGATGCACGATCTCGCCCGACGGCAGGCACAGAAAAACGATGTCGACCGACGCGACGAGTTCGGCCATCGACGCCGCACGCTGCGCGCCCTCGGCGGCAAGTCGGGTCAACGGCTCGGTCTGCATGTCAAAGGCGGTGACCGGCACGCCGGCCTTGCGAACAAGGTTGCGGCAGATGGGTTCACCCATGACACCGAGACCAATGAATCCGATACGACTGAATCTGGCCATGACACTTCCTGACAACATTGACGGAAACCGCCCAACGCTACGCCGGCCGGTGAAATTTGACCAGACGATCTGAGCACTGAACAGCCAAACAGGCCTCTTGCGCGCATGAAGCGGAACGCAAGCCTCGCCTTGTGCAATGCGGTTCGTTGTATACACGAGGCGATCAACCGGGACACTGTCATGCGCTTTCAAAAACTGCTGATCGCCAATCGCGGCGAAATCGCCATCCGGATCGCACGCGCGGCGGCCGAAGCGGGGCTGCCCACCGTCGCCATTCACTCGCAGGACGACGCCGCCTCGCTGCATGTGCGCCAGGCCGACCAGGCTCGCGCCCTGCCGGGATCAGGAGCTCGCGCTTATCTCGACATCTCCGCAGTCATCGCGGCAGCACAAGCCACTGGCTGCGATGCGCTGCATCCCGGCTACGGATTCCTCAGCGAAAACCCGGAGCTTGCACGCCAGTGCGAACAGGCCGGCATCACTTTCGTGGGGCCGGGTATCGAGGCCTTGGAGACATTCGGCGACAAGGTGCAGGCGCGCGCGCTGGCGCAACGCTGCGGCGTACCGGTCATCGCAGGCAGTGACACCGCCGTCTCACTCGACCAGGCGCACGCCTTTCTGGCCGGGTTCGGGGCCGGTGGCGCCATCATGATCAAGGCAGTCGCGGGCGGCGGCGGGCGCGGTATGCGGGCGGTCCATTCGGCTGCCGAACTCGACGAAGCCTATGCCCGCTGCCGCTCCGAAGCACAAGCCGCCTTCGGGCGCGACGAGGTCTATGTCGAGCGCCTGATCAGCGATGCCCGTCATATCGAAGTGCAGGTCATCGGCGATGCCGCTGGCGCGGTCAGTCACCTCTGGGAGCGAGAGTGCACGGTGCAGCGACGCCATCAGAAGCTCATCGAGATCGCGCCCAGCCCGTCGCTGTCGTGCGATTTGCGTGACCGCATCGTCGCAGCGGCGGTGTCGATCGCGAAGGCCGCCGGCTATCGCAATCTGGGCACCATCGAATTCCTGCTCGACCTGCAGGCCGATCCTTCACGGTCGGATGCGTTTGTCTTTATCGAAGCCAATCCGCGCTTGCAAGTCGAGCACACCGTGACCGAGTCGGTGCTCGGCATCGATCTGGTCCAGGCGCAGATCGCCATCGCCGGCGGCGCCACGCTTGCACAACTCGGTCTGCTTCAGCAGCAGATCCCCTCGCCTCGCGGCCATGCGATGCAGCTGCGCATCAACATGGAAACCATGGACGAGCGCGGCAACGCGCGGCCGACCGGCGGGGTGATTTCGGTATTTCAGCCGCCCGCCGGACCCGGTGTTCGCGTCGACAGCTTCGGCTATGCCGGCTATCGCACCAGTGCGGCCTTCGATTCGCTGCTCGCCAAGCTGATCGTGCACGCCAGCTCACCACGCTTTGAGGACGTCATCGCCAAGGCGTCGCGCGCGCTGCGCGAACTGCATATCCAGGGCGTGGCGACCAATGCGCCGTTTCTCGAAGCCTTGCTTGCTCACCCCGATTTCGTCGCCAACCGGATCAACACCCGCTTCATCGACGAGCATCTCGGCGAGCTGTTGCGTACCGATTCGACTGCGCCACGCCTCTATGTCGAATCAACTCGCACTGGCGCCGAGACGGGCAGTGTCAGTGCGGTTCGCGCAATCGAGACACCCGCCGGCACGATCGCGGTCCTCTCACCGCAACAGGGCACGGTGGTGAGTATCGGTGTGGAGGCGGGTCAGCGGGTGCGCGCCGGCGAAGCGCTCGCCGTGCTGGAAGCCATGAAAATGGAGCACCTGATCGGCGCCGAGCGCAGCGGTATCGTTCGTGCAGTCGTCACAGGGCCCGGCCTCACGCTGATGCAGGGCGATCCGATCCTGTTTCTCGAGCCGCTTGAGACCGATGGCGACTCGCAGATCGAGGCCGCCGCCATCGACCTCAATCACATCCGGGCCGACCTGGCCGAGCTGCGCGAACGCCAGGCCTTCACACTCGATGCCAATCGCCCGAAGGCCGTCGCGCGTCGACGCGCAACAGGCCAGCGCACTGCGCGAGAAAACATCGCCCAGCTATTCGATACCGACACCTTCATGGAATACGGATCACTGGCGATTGCGGCACAGCGCAAGCGACGCAGCATCGAGGACCTGATCGAGAACACGCCGGCCGACGGCGTGATCACAGGCACCGGCACGGTGAACGCTGCGCTGGTGGGCGAGGCAGCCGCACGCTGCATGGGCATCATCTACGACTACACCGTGCTGGCCGGCACGCAGGGCAATATCAACCACAAGAAGCAGGACCGGATGCTGCAGCTTGCACAGCGCCTGCGTATTCCGGTGGTGATTTATGCCGAGGGCGGCGGCGGCCGGCCGGGCGACACCGAGGGCCTGGGTCTGACCGGCCTGGATGTGACCACTTTCGCGCAGCTCGGCAGGCTCTCGGGTCTGGTGCCGCTGGTTGGCGTGGTCTCGGGCTACTGCTTTGCCGGCAACGCCGCGCTGCTTGGCTGCTGCGATGTGATCATCGCCACAAAAAATTCGTCGATCGGCATGGGCGGCCCGGCCATGATCGAAGGCGGCGGCCTTGGCGTCTATCGGCCGGAAGAAGTCGGCCCGGTGAGCTTTCAGGCAACGAACGGCGTGATCGATCTGCTGGTTGATGATGAGGAGCAGGCCACCGCGGCTGCGCGCCAGTACCTCTCCTACTTCCAGGGTCCGATTCAGGACTGGCACTGCGCCGACCAGCGCCTGCTGCGCCAGGCGATTCCCGAAAACCGGCTGCGTGTCTACGACATTCGCGCGGTCATCGCACAGCTTGCTGACGAGGGTTCGGTGATGGAACTGCGACGCGATTTCGGCATCGGCATTGTCACTGCCTTCGTGCGAATCGAAGGGCGGGCCTTTGGTCTGATCGCCAACAACCCGAACCATCTGGGTGGTGCAATCGATGCGCCAGCCGCCGACAAGGCCTCACGCTTCATGCAGCTGTGCGACGCCTTCGATCTTCCGATGATCTCGCTGTGCGACACGCCAGGCTTCATGGTTGGCCCCGAGGCCGAAAAGACGGCGGTGGTGCGGCATGTTTGCCGAATGTTCGTCGTGGGTGCGAGTCTGACCGTACCCTTCTTCACAATCGTGCTGCGCAAAGGCTACGGACTGGGTTCGCAGGCCATGGCCGCAGGCGGCTTTCACGAGACCATGTTCACCGTCGCATGGCCGACCGGCGAGTTCGGTGGCATGGGCCTCGAAGGCTATGTGCGGCTTGGCTATCGAAAAGAAATGGAAGCGATCGCCGACCCGATCGAGCGCCAGGCCTATTACGAAGCGATGGTGGCCAAGCTCTATCAGAACGGCAAGGCCACCTCGATTGCCTCGGTGCTTGAAATCGATGAGGTCATCGACCCGGAACAGACCAGACGCTGGGTCATGGCCGGATTGCGGGCGGCACCGGCACCGACGCCTCGGCAGGGGCGCAAGCGGCCCTGCGTCGATACATGGTAAACAGGGACGTATGACAAGCTTTGTTCTGGTTCACGGCGCCTGGAATGGCGCACACGGCTTCACGAAAGTTCGGCGACTCCTCAATGCCGCAGGTCATGAGGTGTTCACGCCCAGCCTGACCGGTCTCGGTGAGCGATCGCATCTGAGCGGCCCGCAGGTCAATCTCACGACCCACGTGCAGGATGTCGCAAACCATATCCTTTACGAAGACCTGCGCGATATCGTGCTGCTCGGCTTTTCATACGGCGGCTTCGTTGTCACCGGCGCGCTCGAGCACATCGCTGACCGGGTCAGCCATCTGGTGTATCTCGACGCTTTCGTACCGAACAACGGAGAGACGCTCATGGGCCTGGTCAACGGCGTCAATCGGCTCCCCTTTGCCCTTGGGCAGCCCTGGCAGCTGCCGATCGCACCACGAGTCCTCGAGCGGCAAGTCGACACCGACTGGATCAGAGCCCGATCGAGCCTGCAGCCGCTGCAGTGCTTCACTGAACCCGTCTATCTGGCCAAATCGCTCAACGCTTTCCCTTTCACCCGCACTTACATCAAAGCCACCCGCAATCCGCCCGACGATGTCGCAGAACCGGTGTTCGCGGCAACCGGAAATCGGATCAAAGCCTCACCGGCCTGGCGATACGACGAAATCGCGACCAGCCATATGGTGGCAATGAACCAGCCCGAAGCACTCGTAAAAATTCTGATCGAGATCGCGCTATCAGACCCCAAGAGACCCAACTGATGACCACGGAGACACTGATGCGACGCACTTTCCTGGCTGGCATTGCCGCCACGACCGGTTCCCTTATCCTGCCCGCGGGCGTACGAGCCCAATCTTCAACCTTCCCGTCAAAGCCGGTGCGGTTTATCGTGGGTCTGGGTCCGGGGAGCGGCGCCGATACCGGAACGCGTTTCGTGGCCGAACGCTTCGGCAAGCTCACCGGCCAGCCTGCCACCGTCGAGAACCGACCTGGCGGCGACGGCGTGGTGGCGGTTCAGGCATTGCTGTCGGCACCGGCCGATGGACACACCATTATGTACATCACGCCCTCGCCGATGGTGATCACGCCGCTGCTTCGCCCCGAGGTGTCCTACGACCCACTGCGCGATATCCGCCCGGTGGCCTTCATCGCTCGCAGCTATGGCGTGTTCGTGACCGGCGCCAACTCCCGCTTCAAGACGCTCAATGATGTGATCAGCGAAGCGCGCGCCAAGCCTGGCACGGTCAAGATGTCCAACTACGGACATCACTACCGTATCGGTGGACTCTCGCTCGAAAAACTTACCGGCGCCCAGTTCGTGCATGTCGCCTACAAAGGTGCCGCGCAGGCGAGTAACGATGTGATCACTGGCGACATCGATGTGGCGATCACCGACACCGGCGGAGCCATTGCGCTGATCGAAGCCGGCAAACTGCGTCCGCTTGCGGTGACCAGCCCCGGCCGTCACAGCCTGCTGCCGAATGTCCCCGGGATGAAAGAAATCGGTCTGGACTGGGAGCTGCTGGTCTGGGTGGGCTTCGGCGTATCCGCCAGGACACCTGAACCGGTCGCAAAAAAGATCGAAGAGATCCTGGTCGGCATCATCAAATCGCCGGAATATGCCGACTACAACGCCAAACAGAGCGGCGCCGAGATCGTCGGCGGCAGCGGCGAGCAGCTGCGGACGCTGATCTCCGCAGAGACCGCCCGCTACCGTGAATTGGCCAAAACGATGCCGCTGATCGAAAAATAAGCGCTACTGCCGCGCAATCTCGACCAGGGCGATTTTGTCGTAGTCGAGCTGCTGCATCGGGTCGAGGGTGTATTCGACCTTGTAGAGCTTGCCGCCGGTAAAGCGGAAGGGCTCGTCGTAATGCGAGACCGGGCTGCCTCGGTCAAGCCCGATATCCAGCCCCGAGAACGACACCATCGAGTTGAAGCCGACCATCCTGGTGTCGATCCGGCCCACCGGCTCGCCGTCGATCAACAGGCTTGCCACTCGCCCTGAGGGCAGCGCGACGGTGCCCATGACCGGCAGCGAAATCCGGATCCAGGGCGCCAGTTCGACACGCAGTCCAAATACATGGTGGCCGGGTTCGATCGGTCGATCGGCGGTGATCAGGTGGTGCACACCGCCGATATTCATGTCGTGCACCAGACGGCCGTCCTTGATATAGAGGCTGTAGCCTGAGGTGGCGTCGCCGTGCGCCACCAGCACCCCCTGGGCATCGATGGTGTCGATGCGCGCATGGGCCTCGATGAGATAGTTGCGGCTGCGCACATCGGGCGCTACATCGTTGGGCAAGTGACCCATACCGGCATGCATCACGAAACGGGTGCGTTGCCCGTGAAATCGCCGGCCATTTTCGGCAAATCTCGGGCCGAAGCGGTCATCCAGCGGCAAGACCTGATTCGCCTCGGCCTGCTGCCACCACAACGCCTTGAGCGCCTCGAGTTTTTCGGGATGCACCAATGCGAGGTCGTTGATCTCGTTGAAGTCCTTGTCGAGGTGGTAGAGCTCCCACTGATCGGCATCGAAGGGCTTGCCCACCGGATGAAACGCCACCGCCTTCCAGCCCTCGTGCCAGATACCGCGATGCCCGAACATCTCGAAGTATTGCGGCGACGAGCGAGGTGGCGCCTCGGCGTCATGCAGGCTGGCTGCAAAACTCTCACCGGTCGGCGGCTTGACCGCATGACCTTCGACCTGCTCAGGCGGCGAGAGCTTGAGCAACTCGAGCAGAGTGGGCGCGATATCGCTGACATGACAAAACTGATGGCGCAACTCGCCTCGAGCAGCCAGGCCCTTGGGCCAGGCGACGACCAACGGATCGCGTACGCCGCCGCCGTGCGTGTTCTGCTTGTAGCGTCGCAGTGGCGTATTCGAATTCATCGCCCAGCCAAGTGGAAAATTGGAGTGGGTATCGAGCCCGCCGATGTCGTCGATGCGGGCGATTTTCGTGGCCAGTGACTCCTGCAGCAGATTGAACGGCCCCATGGCGTTGATCATGCCCAGCGGCCCGCCCTCCTGACTCGCACCGTTGTCAGACAGCACCAGCACCAGCGTGTCGTCTCGCAAGCCGGCATCGTCCAGAAAAGCCATCAATCGCGCCAGATGCTGATCAGCATGATCAAGCATCGCGGCATAGGCCGACTGCAGTCGAACAAAAAGCTTTTTTTCATCAGGGCTGGCAGCGTCCCAGGGTTTGACACCCGGGTTGTGCGGCGGCAGTGTCGTACCGGGCGGCACGATACCCATCTCGATCTGGCGCGCGAGGCGCCGTTCGCGCTCGACATCCCAGCCGTGGGCGAATCGCTCGTCATAGCTGCGAATGAGATCGGCGGGCGCCTGATGCGGCGCATGACAGGCCGCCAGCGACAGCATCGTGAACCACGGCCTGCTGGGCCGATCGGCCTCATGGTCCGCGATCATGCGGATCGTTTGGGTGACCAGATCTTCGGTCAGGTGGTAGCCGGTGTCGAAGCTTCCGGGCGCGTTGATCAGGGTGTTGTCCTGGACCAGTTCAGGGCTGAACTGATCGGTCTCGGCATCAAGAAAACCATAGAAGCGGTCGAAGCCGCGGCGCAGAGGCCAGCCGTCGAAGGGGCCGCCAGGCCCGCTCTCGGTCACGGGTGTCACATGCCACTTGCCCACCATGTAACTGTTGAAGCCGTGCGGGCGGAGCATTTCGGCAAGTGTTGCCGCATCGCGCGAAATCTTGCCGCGATAGCCGGGAAATCCGCTGTCGAAATTGGCCAGACAGCCCATCCCCACGTCGTGGTGATTGCGCCCGGTCAAAAGCGCCGCACGGGTGGTTGAGCACATCGCGGTGGTGTGAAAACCGGTGTAACGCACGCCTTGCGCGGCGATTGCGTCGATCGTAGGCGTGGGGATCGCTGAGCCGTAGCAGCCGAAATCGGAAAACCCGACATCATCAAACAGCACGACCAGTATGTTGGGCATGCCTGCCGCGCGGGGCTGCGCTTGCGGCCACCAGGCAACCGAGTCGGCCAGCGTGCGACCGATCCTGCCTTTGAATTCCCCGGTATCAGTGCTCACCAGCGGCCCCCCCACTCATCTCGATGCCTCGTTCGAGCTGCTCCCAGACCTGACCATAGAGCGACAGAAAAGTCGGATCGCTCTGGAGCGCTCTGACATGGCGAGGACGGGGCAGGTTGATCATCATGTCGGCCACGATGCGACCGGGGCGTGCGCTCATCACCAGCACGCGATCGGCCAACGCGACCGCTTCGCTCAGATCATGCGTAATGAACACGACTGTGCGCCGCGTGCGCTCCCACATCTGCAGCAGCAGGTCCTCGAGCTGGATCTTGGTTTGCGCATCGAGGGCGCCAAAGGGCTCGTCCATCAGGAGCACCTCGGAATCGAGGCAGAAGGTTCTTGCCAATGCACAGCGCTGTCGCATACCGTGGGAAAGTGCCTTGGGAAAATGGTTGGCAAAGCCATCGAGCCCTACCTGCTTGAGCACATCATGCGCTCGGGCTTCGCGTTCAGCCTTGGGCACGCCACGCAGCTCCATGCCGTAGCAGACATTTTCAAGCGCGGTACGCCACGGAAAAAGACTGTCTCGGGCCAGGGTATAGCCGACGCTGGGATCGCCCGCCGTCGGCCGCCTGCCGCCAATGTCGATCTTGCCCTTTTCGAGCGGTACCAGCCCAGTCAGCAAATTGAGCAGCGTGGTCTTGCCGCAGCCACTGGGGCCCACCACCGCCAGGAACTGGCCGCTTGGAATCTCCAGACTCAAGTCATCGACGGCGAGTACCTGCCCGCCATAGTCGACAGTCAAGTTTTGAATCGAAATAGCTTTCATTGTTTTACTTGATCAGGATTCATGGTCTCGGTTTGTAATGATTGACAATCGGGTTCTGCAGAGGACTGGTTGTCATTCTGGTCGAAGCTTAACCTGCAAACCGAATAACGCCAGTCAAACTGGACGCTCCGATATCAAGCTGAAACCGCAAGCAGCCCCGAAGCCAAAGCGCCAATCAATGCGCCGGACATCGCAGCTGGATCGACTCGGGCCGGGGCTGATCACAGGCGCAGCCGACGACGATCCGAGCGGCATCGCCACTTACTCTCAAGCAGGCGCCCAGTTCGGATACGCCATGCTGTGGACTGTGGTGTTCACGCTGCCACTGATGGTCGCGATCCAGCTGATCAGTGCCCGCATCGGCTATGTCACCCGGCGCGGGCTTGCCTGGAATATCAAGGCGAGCTTTTCCAGACCGATTGTCGTGCTGATCGTCGGAATGCTGCTGAT
The DNA here is from genome assembly GCA_947487165.1 of Burkholderiales bacterium. Lineage (GTDB taxonomy): Bacteria > Pseudomonadota > Gammaproteobacteria > Burkholderiales > Burkholderiaceae_E > UBA4615. The sequence continues at coordinate 17,272 of CANKWX010000022.1, read as the reverse complement.
CGCGAACACCCTTAACGTTGCAGCCGACATCGCCGCGATGGCGCAGGCGCTCAAGTTGCTGATCGGCGGCCCTGCCCATCTCTATGCGGTCGGCTTCGGTGCCCTGTGCCTGGGGATGCAGATCATGCTGCCCTATACGGTCTATGTACGCTGGCTGAAGTGGCTTACCCTTGCGCTGCTCGCCTATGTCGGAGTCGTCTTTTCGGTGCGCATCGACTGGTGGCAGCTTGCCCGCGATCTGATCTGGCCACCCTTGCCGGCAAGCCACGCCGTGCTCGTGACGATCGTCGCGGTGTTCGGCACGACCATCAGCCCCTATCTTTTTTTCTGGCAGGCCGCTCAGGAAATGGAGGATGCGAATGCCCGCAACGCCGACGCCATTGATCCCGACGCTGTTTCGCCTGCGCGCACAGCGACTCATCTGCGCCGGATCAGGACCGACACGATCGTCGGCATGTCGTTCTCGAACCTGATCGCCTTTTTCATCATCCTCAGCACCGGGGCGACCCTGCACGTCGCCGGCATCACCACGATCGAAACCTCAGCCCAAGCCGCCGAAGCGCTCAGACCAATCGCCGGCGACCTGACCTTCGTGCTGTTCAGTCTGGGCATCATCGGCACCGGCCTGCTCGCCGTCCCGGTGCTGGCAGGTTCTGCGGCCTATGCCGTGGCCGAAGCCGCGGGTTGGCGCGGCAGCCTCGACCTGCGTCTCGACAAGGGCGAGGGACGAGGCTTCTACGGTGTGCTCACCGCAGCGACTGCAGGCGGCGTGGCCCTGTGCTTCACGTCGATCGATCCGGTGCGTGCGCTCTTTTGGTCGGCGGTCGTCAATGGCGTGATCGCAGTTCCGATCATGTCGGTCATGATGATCATCGCCGCCCGGCCACAGACCATGGGCGAGTACGCCATCGACGGAATGCTCAAGTGGTTAGGTTGGGGCTCGACCGCGGTGATGGGACTCACCGTCGCAGCGATGTTCGCCTCAGCGTGAGGTGCGATCGCTGTCGATGGTGTCGAGAATCCGGGACTTGACCAGTCCGAAAAAGGGGTTCGACTTCATTCGCAACTGATCGGATGAAGACACCGCGAGGATGCCCTTTTCTCCGCGTATGGACATTGCACCGAGCGATATCAGTCCATCGGGTGCCGGCGGCGCGGATAGACCGTAAATCGGGTCATCGAGCGCAAAGGGGATCGCCATGTGCGACAAAGAGAAAACCTGGTCAGGCCAGTTGTAGGCCAGCGTGGTCTCGACCGATACCGATTGACCGGGTTCGGTGGTTCGGGCCATTGCTGTCTTTTGACCAAGCACATTGCCGATGAAGGTCAGGCGATAGTCACGCCTTGGCGAGCGATCAATCGCCGCCTGCACGGTATTCGAGGGCATCCGCACCAGTGCGCCATAACCCGAGATGCGATTCAGATCGAAAAAAATCAGATCGCTGCCCGGACGACGCAAGCGCGAGAAGAGCCGTGTCACCAGATCGGGCGCGACCACGGTGGCATCGACCACCGACTGAAACGCGGTAACCGGCGGCAGTTTGTCGATCGAACCGTTGCGCTCAAGCCGGGCAAGATCTGCCGCAAGGACTTTGCACAAGAGCCCGACCTGAGCCGCACCATTTTGGGCAAACGAAGCGTACTTGTAGGGGTCGAGTTCGAGATCGACATTGCCCCATCGGGCTTTTGGCGCGACGCCAAAACTGCTGATGATTCGCTGGACATTGGCCAGCGGCGCAAAGGGAGAGACACCGAGAGCCGGCGACATCAGGATCAGCCTGCGGGGCAACTGATCGAGTCGACCTGCGTTCACCGTATCAACCGCATACTTGAGCGCCAATGTCGCGCCGGTGGAGTAGCCCACGATCCAGAAGGGCGAATCAGGGTGGTCACGCCTGATCTGCGCCACCACCAACCCGACCGCTGCCTGCCAGTCACGCCAGACAGCTGAGTCGAGGCCTGACGGCAGGGTCCCGTGCCCGGGCAAGCGCAGCCCATAAACGGTCAATCCAGCCTGGTTGAGCGCAAGTGCCGTTGATCGCAGCGAATAGGGCGAGTCCGACAACCCATGCACCATGAGCGCTACGCCCTTTCCGGGCTCGCCCTGCAACAGATAGCTGCGGTTCCAGTCGCCATCGACCCGCTTGCGGTAAGGGCTGCCGTCGGGGGCGTAGCGACTGAGCGTGGAATCAAGCTCAGGGTCGAAGGCGGCGCGCTGCAGGGCCGCGACTTCCTCGAACAAGCGGGCCTCCTGAGCCCGATAATCGGCAAAGCCGAATCCATCTTTTGCCTGGCTGGCGCTGAACTCATGCTTGAGACGCGTGGTGTGCCATGGCCTGAGCTCGGGCAGGGTCATGGCGTAGAGAACATTGCCGATCGCGATCGTGAGCAAAACACCGACCAGCACTGCCAGGGCGAGCCTGACGGATCGGCCGAGAAAAGCCAGGCTACGGATGCCTGCGGATGGTTTATCAGGGGCGCTCATGGCGGCAATTATGGCCCGAGCAACACTGCGCGGTTAAACTCGGGCTCTTTTTTGGCGAACTGGGAACTTCCTCGTGGCGGAACTCTTTCTCGTGCGTCACGCGCAGGCGTCATTCGGCACCGACGATTACGACCGCCTCTCCGACCTCGGTCACCAGCAATCGCGATGGCTGGGCGACTACTTTGCTCAGCGCGGGCTGATTTTCGACCGTGTCGTGACCGGCACGCTGCGACGTCATCGCGAGACCCTGAGCGGCCTGGTTGCCGGTGGCGCCACGGTGGCCGAAACGCTCGAGCATCCCGGGCTCAACGAATACGAGTCCGATCGCCTCATCAAAGGCTGGCTCAGGCATACCGGCCAAGCCGCCCCGTCGATTGGCGGCGATCGCCGTGATCATTTTCGGGTGATGCGAGACGCCCTGTCGGCCTGGGTCGATGGGTCGGTCGACTTTGCGCCGCACATCAGCTTTCAGGATTTTCTGGCCGGAGCCCGGGCGGGGCTGGACCTTGCGCGGGCCGATGCCGATGCGCGCCGGGTTCTGGTGGTGAGTTCCGGCGGCCCGATCTCGACCCTGATCAGCGACGTTCTGGGCACTGAACTGCGAGCGATGGTCAACCTGAACCTGCAGATGCGCAACGCCAGCTTCAGCGAGTTCCATGCGAGTGCGAAAGTGGTGCGCTGCGTGAGCTTCAACAATATTCCTCACATGGATACCGAGCCCCGTCGCGCTCAGGTCACCTACTCCTGAGCATGCAATCAACATGCATCCCGATGCGTCGCTTCGCCTTCATCGACCTCGAAACCACCGGCGTATCACCCTCGGTCGATCGCATCACCGAGATCGGTATCGTTCTGGTCGACGGCGACAGCACCATTCAGGAATGGTCATCCCTCGTCGACCCTGGCATGTCCATTCCGTCCGAGATCCAGGCGCTGACCGGCATCACCAACGACATGGTGCGCGGCGCCCCGTGCTTTTCGCAGCTCCTGCCGACCCTGAGCGAACTGCTCGCAGGTCGAATCTTCGTTGCCCACAATGCGCGCTTCGACTACGGTTTTATCAAGGCCGAGTTTCGCCGCTGCAGCAACCGATTCAGCGCCGACGTGTTATGCACAGTGCGGCTGTCACGGGCCCTCTTTCCTCAGTACGATTCGCATCGGCTTGACGCGCTGATCAGCCGTCATCAGCTGCATGCGACCGATCGCCATCGAGCGCTTGGCGATGCACGCGTACTCGTGCGATTTTTTGACCGGCTCTGGCAGCAGGAAGACATCGGGCAAGTCGACCAGACCATCGCCCAACTCCTCAAACAGCCCGCAACACCCCCTCACCTTGCGCGAGGCGCGCTCGACGACCTTCCCGAATCGCCAGGTGTCTACACATTCATTGGCGCAACCGGGCAGCCGCTGTATGTGGGCAAGTCCCTCAACCTGCGCGAGCGAGTCCGCTCGCACTTTTATGCCGACAGCCGCAATGCCAACGATGCACGGCTCGTGGCCGAAGTCCACTCGCTCGAGATCGAAAACACCGCAGGCGAATTCGGCGCCCTTGTTCGCGAGATGCAGGCGATCAAGCGAAGCGCACCACTTCACAACATCGCGCTTCGAAAGCGCGAGTCTGTGTGTTTCATCAAGCCGGCAGAGCCTGGCCTTACTCCGAAAATCCTTAAACTGACTGACCTGCCCGACGGCGACCCGCTCAACGAACACGAGCTCTACGGACCATTCAGCAGTCGCGCGAGCGCACGCGCAGCGCTGGCTGCAGTCAGCAAATCGCAGCGACTTTGCGATCGGGCATCGGGCCTGTGGGCGCGAGAAGGCGCCTGCTTTTCTCGCCAGGTCAACCGCTGCGAGGGTCTTTGCACCGGCGATGAATCGGCTCAGGCCCATCATGCGCGATTGCTCACAGGTCTGGCGCCGATGCGCTTCGCGGCCTGGCCCTTCAGCGGCCCAGTGGTCCTGACCGAGCGTGATCCCGAATCCGGTCTCACCGACCAATGGGTCTTCGATCGATGGCGTGCAATCGAATCGACCAGTGAAAGCCCCTTCGATCCCGATCTCTACAAACTGCTGCGCCGCCGCATCAATCGAACACCCGAAAGATTTCTTTCCTGCTGAAAATTGAAAAACCGAAAAGCATTCGGCAAACTGTAAAACGCGTGCTAAATTCCAGCCGCTTCATACAACGACACAAAAAGAGACAGTCTTGCAGCTTCTTCAGCTTCTGGTCAGCGGCATCGCGCAAGGCTGTATCTACGGCCTGATCGCGCTGGGCTTCGTGCTCATTTACAAGGCCACCGAAACCGTCAGCTTCGTACAGGGCGACCTGATGATGCTGGGCGCTTTCATCGGCCTGGTCGTCATGACGATGCTTGGCTTCCCGTTCTGGCTCGCCATCGTCAGCGCCATGATTGCCATGGGTTTCTTCGGACTCTTCATCGAACGGCTCGTCATACGACCCGTCCTCGGTCAGCCTCAGTTCACGGTCGTCATGCTGACGATTGGCGTCGCCTACATCATCCGCGGCCTGATCACCATGATCCCGGTCATCGGCTCCGAAACCAACAACCTGCCTGTTCCCTACAAAGACCAGATTATTGCGGCCGGCGGCCTGCTGTTTTCGCTGGAGCATCTCGTCATCATTGCTGCAACCGCTGTGCTTTGCGCGGTGCTTTACGCAGTTTTCCGGTTTACGACTGTCGGTATCGCAATGCAGGCCTCATCGCAGAATCAGTTGGCCGCCTACTACATGGGCATCCCGGTACAGAAGCTCAACGGGCTCGTCTGGGCGCTGGCAGCGGCAGTGGCCGCTGTGGCCGGCCTGCTGCTCGCGCCGATCACCTTCGTACACGTCAACATGGGCTTCATTGGCCTGAAGGCCTTCCCGGCGGCAGTCGTCGGCGGCTTCGGCAGCCTGCCCGGCGCGATCGTCGGTGGGCTCATCATCGGCATCGTCGAATCGCTGTCGGGCTTTTACTTGCCGACCGGATTCAAAGACATCGCCCCCTACATCGTTGTGCTGCTGATGCTGTGGTTCAAGCCAAACGGCCTGTTCGGCGAAAAACTCCGCAAGAAGGTCTGACCGATGCGCTTTACCTTCAAGACCTCCTACGAGCAGGACATCGCGCTGGCCAAACACGGCGGGCATCGGCTCTGGTATGGCCTGTTGATCGCAGTGCTGCTTGTCGCACCGTTTCTGTTGCCCGAATACTGGCTCGCTCAACTGAGTTTCGTGCTGATTTATTCGATCGTCGGGCTGGGCCTGATGCTGCTGGCCGGCTTCACCGGACAGGTCTCGATCGGTCATGCCGCCTTCATGGGCGTCGGCGCTTATGCGCAGGCCTACCTCACCAACCACGGCATACCCTTTTTCGTGGCGCTGGCGATTGGCATGACGCTGTCAGCAGCGGTAGGGGTCATCGTTGGTGCGCCTGCTTTGCGGGTCAAGGGCATTTACCTGGGCATCGCGACCCTTTCCTTCGGATTCATCGTTGAAGAAGTGTTCGCCCGCTGGGAAGACGTCACTGGCGGTAATGCCGGCCTCAGCGTCAAGCCTCCAGAGATTTTTGGTCTCAAGCTTGATACCGATGCCTCCTTCTACTATTTGTGTCTCGGTCTTTGTGTAATCGTCACCTTGGGAGTGCTCAACCTTCTCCGCGCGCCGACCGGCCGTGCCTTTGTGGCGATCCGAGACTCCGAGATTTCGGCTCAGAGCATGGGCATCAACCTCGCGCGCTACAAAGGCCTGGCCTTCGCGATTTCGGCCGCTGTGGCCGGTATTGCCGGCGCACTGTATGCGCACAAGATGCGCTTCATCTCGCCCGATCAGTTCAGCCTGATTCAGTCGATCGACCTGCTTTTGCTGGTCGTGGTCGGCGGACTCGGCTTCGTGCACGGCGCTTTTCTCGGGGCGATCTTTCTCATCACCCTTCCGCAGCTGATCGCGCTGGGCAAAGACTATCTGCCCGATGCCATCGGCGGGGCGGCCGGTCTGCAGGCCGTCATTTATGGCATCGTGCTGGTAGCTTTCGTGCTGTTTGAGCCGCTCGGACTGTATGGCCGCTGGCTCAAGATTCGCACCTGGTTCCAGATGTTCCCGTTCTACCGCAAGGGCATGTTCAAGCGGCAAAAGAGCTTTACCAAATCGGATCGCCTCAAATGAGCGACGCGACTCTCAATCACGACTCCCCCTTGCTCTCGGCACGCGATCTGCAGGTTCGATTCGGCGGGGTGCTGGCCGTCAATCAGGTCAGCTTCGATGTCAAGCGCGGGGAAATCTTTACGCTGATCGGCCCCAATGGCGCCGGCAAGACGACCGTCTTCAATCTGATCAGCCGTTTCTATGTGCCGACCGCCGGCACGCTCGAGTTCGATGGCGTGATGCTCAACAAGGTCCCGCCCTACCGGGTTGCCGAACTCGGCATCGCCCGAACCTTCCAGAACATCGAACTTTTCGAATACGCCACGGTGCTTCAGAACCTGCTGATCGGCGGGCATGTCCATCGCAAGACCGGTTTTTTCGCTGATCTCTTCCACACCCCCAAAGTACGCCAAGCCGAAGTCGATGCGCGTGAAGAGGCCGAAAAAGTCATCGAGCTTCTCGACCTGCAGCCCTATCGCGACACGCTGGTGGCCGGTCTGCCCTACGGTATCCGCAAAGTGGTCGAACTCGCGCGCGCCTTGTGCACGCGCCCCAAGCTGCTGCTCCTCGACGAACCGTCATCGGGTCTGAATGTCGAAGAAACTGACGGCATGGCTTTCTGGATCCAGGACATCAAGAACGAACTCGGCATCACGGTGCTGATGGTCGAGCACGATATGTCGCTGGTCTCCAAAGTCTCCGACCGCGTGCTCGCGATGAATCAGGGCGAAACCCTGGCGCTCGGCTCGCCGCGCGAAGTGCAGTCCGATCCCCGCGTCATCGAGGCCTATCTCGGTTCGGCCGAAGACATGTCCTTCCTGCGTCGGCCGGTTCCTTTCGTTCGGAAGGGCTCATGATGGACAGCGGCACGATCCTCAATCTGGCCAATGTCGAAAGCGCCTACGGCCCGATCCGCGCAATCCGCGGGGTCAGTCTGAAGGTCGCTCAAGGCGAAATCGCTGCGGTGCTGGGCTCCAATGGCGCAGGCAAGACCACGATTCTCAAGACCATCTCCGGAATCATCGACCCGCGCCGTGGGGTCGTCGAGTTCAAGGGTGAGTCAATCACCGCGAAAGACCCGTCGGACATCGTTCAGCGCGGGCTGTCGCATGTTCCGGAAGGGCGCGAGGTCTTTCCGCTTTTGTCGGTGCGCGACAACCTTCTGATGGGCGCCTATACCCGCAAAGACCGTGATGCGGTCGGCCGCGATATCGAAACGGTCTATGGCTATTTCCCGATCCTGAAAGAGCGGGCAACGCAAGACGCCGGCCTGCTCTCGGGCGGTCAGCAGCAGATGCTGGCCATCTCGCGAGCGATCATGGCCGCGCCCGAACTCATCCTGCTCGATGAACCGAGCCTTGGCCTTTCGCCGCGACTCACCAAGGAAATTTTCGAGATCATCGTTCGAATCAATCGCGAGCGAGGCACTTCGATGCTGCTGGTTGAGCAAAACGCCAATATGGCGCTCAATGCCTCCGATTACGGCTATGTCCTCGAAAACGGCCGCATCGTGATGGAAGACACGTGCGCCGCATTGCGCGAGAAGGACGACATCAAGGAGTTCTACCTCGGCATGAAAGAAGAAGGTGTGCGCGGCGAGCGCCGCTGGAAAAAGAAGAAGACCTGGCGATGAGCACAACCACCGACCCCCATCGCATCGTCCGCGGCGACGACTTCGGCTGGAGCGTCGAAGCACTGAGCTTCGAGACAATCCCCGAACTCTTCTGGCAGCGCGTCAATGAACTCGGCGACAAGCCGATGATGCGTCAGAAAGACCTCGGCATCTGGCGCGCCTACAGCTGGAATCAGGTCGGCGTGATCGTGAACGAGATCGCGGCCGGCATGGTCAGCCTTGGTTTCGAGCCGGGTGAAGTCGCTTCGGTGCTGGCCAACACCTCGCGCGAATGGGTCTGGTCCGACCTCGCGATTCAGACGGCTGGTGGCATCTGCAACGGGATCTATCCGACTGATGCAGCACCGCAGGTCCAGTACCTGTGCGATGACTCAGCCTCGGTTTATCTGTTTGTTGAGAGTGACGAGCAACTCGACAAATTCCTCGATGTTCGCCATGAACTGCCGCGCATCCGCAAGGTGGTGGTCTTCAACATGGAAGGCCTTGGCGATCTCGACGACCCGCAGATCATCTCGCTCGAACAGCTGCGCGACATCGGCCGTGACTATCTGAAGGCCAACGCTGGTCTGGTCGAGGCACGTCGCAAATCCCGCAAAGCAGCGGATATCGCCATTCTTGTCTACACCTCTGGGACCACCGGCAGGCCCAAGGGCGCCATGATCACCCATGCCAATCTGTGTTCAGTCTTGGCTGGTCAGTCGGGTAGCCTCTTCGAGGGCTTGCCTCAGGGTGGCGAACGAGTCGCCTTCCTGCCCCTTTGCCATATTGCCGAGCGCATGATCGGCGAGTACGTTCCGATCATGCGAAGCTCGGTGGTCAATTTCGTTGAGAACCCCGAGACGGTCTTTGAAAACCTGCGCGAAGTGCAGCCGCACGTGTTTTTCGCAGTGCCCCGTGTCTGGGAAAAAATCTATTCCCAGGTTCGCATTTCGCTGAGTGAAGCCGGCAAGCTTCAGCAGCTTGCCTACGGCTGGGCGCTGTCGGTCGGACAGGAAGTCGCGACCGCGCAGTCTCAGGGCCGCGCGCCCTCGGGATGGCTCGCCTTGCAGAACAAGCTGGCCCGCTTTGCCGTCATGAACAATGTTCGCCGTATGGTTGGCCTTGATCGCGTCGAACTCGCGCTGACCGGTGCGGCACCGATCTCACCCGAACTGATTCGCTGGTATCAGGCGCTGGGCATTCCTTTGCGTGAAGGCTGGGGGATGACCGAGACCTGCGGCGGCGGCACAGTCAACCCTCGCTTGAAGTCGCATCCGGGCAGCGTCGGTATTCCCGGGCCCGGCATCGAAATGCGCATTGCGCCCGAGACCAACGAGATCCTGCTGCGCGGGCCGAATGTGATTCTCGGATATCTCAATCAACCCGAAAAAACCGCTGAAACCATAGATAGCGAAGGCTGGTTGCACACCGGCGACGTCGGCCGGGTGGATGATGAGGGTTATTTCTACATCACCGACCGGATGAAGGACATCATCATCACCGCCGGCGGCAAGAACGTCACACCAAGCGAATGGGAAAACGAGCTGAAATTCTCGCCTTTCGTGACCGACGCAGTCGTGATCGGCGACAAACGTTCCTATCTCACCGCACTGGTCATGATCGATCAGGAAAATGTCGAGAAATTTGCCCAGGACCGGGATGTGCCTTTCACCAACTATGCGAGTCTGACCAGAGCAAAAGAGGTGCAGGATCTCGTCTGGTCTGAGATCGAAAACGTCAATAAGAAGTTTGCGCGAGTCGAGCAGGTCAAAAAGTTCCGCCTGCTCGAGACGCAACTCACCGCAGAAGACGAAGAGCTGACCCCCACCATGAAGCTCAAGCGAAATTTCGTGCAGAAAAAATATGCCGAAATGATCGAGAGCATGTACCGCGACTGACCCACAGGAGACTTGTATGAACCTCACCCGCAAGACAGCCCTGACGATCGCGATGCTGGCAGCCTCTGCCGGCATCGCATCTGCTCAACAAACACAGGGCGTTACCAAAACCGAAATCCTGATCGGTTCGATCCAGGATCTGTCCGGGCCGATCGCAGGCCTTGGCAAACAGACACGCAACGGCTTGAACTTGCGGGTCGAAGAGATCAACGAGCAGGGCGGTATCAATGGCCGCAAGCTCAAGCTCCTGATCGAGGACGGTGGTTACGATCCGCGTAAGGCCGTGCTCGCTGCGCAAAAACTGGTCAACCAGGACAAGATCTTTGCAATGGTCGGCCACGTCGGTACGGCCATGAACAATGCCGCGATGCCGATCCAGTTCGAAAAGAACGTGATCAACTTTTTGCCGATCACTGCAGCCCGCGAAATGTACGAGCCTTTCCACCGGCTCAAGTTTTCTTTCGCAGCGACCTACTTCGACCAGATGCGCGCCGGTCTGCCCGAGCTCTACAAACGCAAGAGCTACGCAGCGCCCTGCATCATTTATCAGGACGATGAATTCGGCCTTGAAGTTGTGCGTGGCGCCGAAGAATCGCTCAAGTCGATGGGCAAGACCTTCACTGAGAAGACCACCTACAAGCGGGGAGCCACTGACTTTTCATCGCAGGTTGCCCGCATGAAGGCTGCCAATTGCGATCTGGTGGTCCTTGGAACCATCTTGCGCGAGACCATCGGTACGATGGGCGAGTCCAGGAAGATCGGCTTTACGCCTGACTTCTTCGGCTCAAGCGCGGTCTACAACGACCTCGTCCACAAACTCGGCGGCCCAGTGGTCAATGGCCTTTACGCTATGCACTCGCAGTTCCAGCCCTATATGGACGACCCGGATGACAAGATTCGTTTCTGGGCAGCCAAGTACAAGACCAAGTTCAACGAAGACCCGACGATCTACTCGATCTACGGTTACTCCATCATCGATAACTTCATCGTCGGTGCCCGCAATGCCGGCCCCAATCTGACGACCGATACCTTCATCAAGGCCATGGAAAGCACCAAGTTCCCGGCCGACATGTTTGGTAGCGCGCCGCAGACCTTCTCGTCGACCTACCGACTGGGTAACGACCAGAGCCGCCTGTCGCAGATCCAGAACGGTCGCTGGGTGAAAGTCACCGACTACCTGCCGGTGCCCAAAGCAGCGAAGTAAGACTTTTCAGCGGGCACCCAATCGGGTGCCCGACCTGAGCACAAAAGAAAGCGGCCAGCATTGCTGGCCGCTTTCTTTTGGCAGACGCAGCTCAATGGCCGCGACTGCCGTGCTCAACACAGCGCTGACTCAGCGAGCGGCCAGCCCAATCGACCGGGCGATCACCTCTTTCATGATCTCGTTGGTGCCGCCATAAATACGCTGCACACGGGCATCGGCCCAGGCACGGGCAATCGGGTATTCCCACATAAACCCGTAGCCGCCGTGCAGCTGCACACACTCGTCGATCACTTTGCACTGCAGGTCGCTGCACCAGTACTTGGCCATCGATGCGGTGGCGGTATCGAGTTTTCCTTCGAGCAACAGCTCTGTGCAGCGATCGACGAAAACCCGGGCGACCTGAACTTCGGTCTGAAGTTCTGCGAGCTTGAATCGGGTCGTCTGGAAGCTGGCGACCGTTGTTCCGAAAGCTTTGCGATCCTTGGTGTAGTCCATGGTCCAGTCAATCGCAGCCTGGGCCGCTGCGATCCCGGAGATGGCGATCTGCAGCCGCTCCCAGGGCAACTCCTGCATCAGATAAATGAAGCCTCGGTTCACATCACCGAGCAGATTGGCCTTGGGCACTTTGACATTATCGAAAAAGAGCTCCGAGGTGTCCTGGGCTTTCATGCCGACCTTCTTGAGACGCTTACCCTTCTCAAACCCTGGCATACCGCGCTCGACCAACAGCAAGCTGGTGCCTTTGGCGCCGGCGGACGGGTCGGTCTTCGCAACCACGATGACGAGATCTGCATGCCAGCCATTGGTGATAAAGGTCTTCGAGCCGTTGAGCACGAAGTGGTCACCGGCATCATGGGCCGTGCTGCGGATTCCCTGAAGGTCGGATCCTGCAGCCGGCTCGCTCATTGCGATTGCACCGACGATTTCACCGCGGGCCATTGCAGGCAGGTAGCGTTCTTTCTGCGCCTCGGTGCCATAGCTAAGAATGTAGGGCGCCACGATTTCGTTGTGCAAACCGAAGCCCAGCCCGGTGAAGCCAGCACGTGCAATCTCTTCAAACATCACCACCGAATAGAGACGATCAGCGTCCGACCCGCCATATTGTTCGGGCATCGACAGGCAAAGCAGTCCATTGGCACCGGCCTTGGTCCAGACGCTGCGATCGACATAACCCTGCTCCTCCCAATCGGCATGATGAGGCGCGACTTCCTTGTCGAGAAACTTGCGGACGGTATCGCGAAACTGTTCGTGTTGCTCGCCGAAAACGGTACGTTCGATCATCTTGTCTCCTGAGAAAGTTGGTCAGCTTGCCTCTAGCCTTCTGCTGGACTCGACTGCTGCAAGTAAGTGGCCTGCGAGCGCCGAGGGCGAAAAAGGCTTACGTAAAACGGTGAGTGACGGCGATGCAAGGATCTGAGCGGTATCGGTCAGGTCCTCGCCGGTGATCAGCACACGCTTTGGAGAATACCCGAGCCATGCATCGATCGTGTCGAAGGCGTCCAGGCCATTGAGCCCTGACTGGAGCGAATAATCACTGACGATGGCGTCAACCATCCGCTCCGCTTCGTCATGAGAGGCCTTTAGCGATTCCATGTTGGAACCGGATGCAACGATGACGCCCCACTCCTCTAGAAGTTCGCAAATTGCCACCCGCGCTTCGCGGTCGTCTTCGAGAAGCAGCACATAGGCACCGCTGAGCGGCTCGAGGGCGGCCTCATCGAGATGAGGCTCAACCGCGGACTTGACTGCGTCGACCGAGTCGTTCGAAATCCCGCCACAGGGAATCGTGACCGTAAAGCGTGTGCCCCGGCCGAGACGCGAACGAACCGTAATCTGATGGCCTGGCAATCTGTCAACGATGCGCCGGACCAGGAAGAGTCCCAAACCGAGTCCGTTCATTCGGTCTTGCTGGTTGGAGTTCAACTGATGGTAGGGCAACCAGATCTCGTCGATCTTTTCCGAACTGATTCCGATCCCGGTATCGATGACCTCTATTCGGCATGCGCCGCCACGCACGGACGCGGTGATCAGAACACCGTTGGTGCCATCGACCGAGGCCGGGGTGAACTTGAGCGCGTTGGTGACCAGATTGCCGAGCACACGAAAGAGTGACTGGCGATTGCTCACTACAAACAGTGGCCCAGCAGGAAGTCGAATGCGACACCGCAGTCCGAGGCGCTCAGCCTGAGGCGAGTACGTGTCCAGGAGCGTGCGGAGCACCAAAGAGATATCGACATGCTCAAGGTGGAAGTTATCCAGGGCACGCTCGTCATCGGCCGCATTCAGAACATGATCGAGAGAGCCGCCGAGCAGATCAATCGCTGCACGGGCCTTGCGAGACTGGTCTGCAACCCCGACGAAATCACGGCGCTCCACGTTGCGCTGAAGCACATCAAGATGCATGACCGCCGCAGTCATCGGTTGCCGCAGGTCGTGGTTGATCGCTGCAATCAGACGCTCCTTTTCACGTCTGGCCTCCTCCACCTTCTCCAGCGCCTCTTCGGCTGACTTCTTCGCACTGACCAAAAGCCTGCGCTGAAGAAAAAGCATGCGCTCCCGCTTTTCGGTCAACGTCGACATCACATGGCCAGAAACGAGAGCCACGAAGTAGTACATGGCCTGCCGAAAGACGACAGGAAATGGTGCGGCATAGAAGGAAAAACTGAGAACGACGATGACGAATAAAAGCGCGAGAATCGCTGCCAACTGCGCCGGCAGTCTTAACATTGTGTAAATCCAAAATATATTAAATATTGCACCCGGCGCGACACTGACAACGGCCTTGATCGAATCTACATGCCCTTCCCTAAAAAGATCCCTAGAAACCAAGAATGAAAATACGAAACAGTTAAATACAACACATAGCACGACAAAAAATCTAATCCTAGAAAAACTAACGCCTCCAAGAAAAATCGACCCCGCGCTCACAAAAAGCAAGGAAATTATAAATAGCCGAAGCCACAGCCCCATGCCCTCACTCGAAAACCCGGCAATCCTTGACAATAACAGCAGAACGGCCCAGAGAAATGTCATTATAAGCAAGCCAACCGGAATCCAAATTCTATCTCTAGACTCGGTTTCCAGACGGAACTCCTGCTCTAAACAATTATCCCAGTCTTTCGAAAGCGAAACTCTTGACTTAAAGACGAACATAGCTTTGATAAATAAGTCACTGATAGTCATAGCGGGCGCCGGCTTAGCTCAATTGATACATCCATGGATTCTTGAAATACAACCCTGTACGCGAGCACTACGCGATTATCGGTTTTAAAACTCACCCGCCGGCTTCTTACCGTTTCAGAAAAGAGCGATAGCAACCGGCCAAACCGGCGAAACTAACGCCAGACCGCTAGCAGTTCAGATGACACCGGTCACGATCTCACTCATCGCTCGAGTGGTCGTGCAGGCTCTCATGATTGCCGCGGGAATCAAGGCTGACCGAGACACAGGGAAGAAAAGCGAGGAAGTATGAAACAGTTGCCAGACGCTTGACAAAACCGTGACATTGGTCTCGAAGCCTTTACAGCAACCCAAAAAGTGCCTCTTTAAAACTCCGAGCAGAAAGAATGCTGTTTGCTAATAAATACGACAGCGAATCGCAGGAAGATTGTATGAGGCACACGCTGATTGAAACAAACCTACCTAATCGACCTAACTTAGCCTTCCTTGGCTAGTTGGCAAAGCGGGCCTGCAATTCCTCATCATCAAAAAACCGACAATCTTTACAGCCAAATTTTTTGTCAAAAACCACCCAAAAAAATCTACATGCAAGACGAAAAATGAGGCGCGCAGCAACACTTCGTCCAAAATAGAAATAGACAAGACCTTTACTAAACAACCGCTTTTTTATCTCTAATAAAACTTCGGGCTTGAGAAAATCCATTGATACAGGCCTCTTTTGTTGCAGCGATTTCTTCGTAACTATCTCGAGCAACACATGATCGCCGCCACAACCTGCGCCGAGCCTGATATAAATAGGCCGGGACCTGAGTGCCATTCTCGTGCTCAGCAACTGAGTTACCCACAAACTCTAAGTTCAACCCTCTGAACAATCCGAGTCCAGGCATATTTTCCCTGTGTGTAGCCGCGTACAGTACATCGACAGGCGTCTCATCAAACAAAAAGTCATAAGACATTGCAGTTACTTCGACCGAGAGCCCACCGTGCCAGAAACTTGGATGAAGCCAGATTCCCGTTTCAAAGTGCAACTCATCAACACCCGTTGGAGGCTCGACAACAAACGCCCTGAATAGCGCTACGAATGCGCCAGTTGTGATGTCAGCCGCCACCCATGCGCCCATCTGCCCTTTACGCCGTTCGTCCAGAATCGTTTTGATCCTCTCAGAGACTTGGGAGAGGCTTGATGGAGCATCCCAGAGAAGGTAACGATTGAACGCAGGGTCGGTCGTCGCTATGAACAGAGGATAGACATCGCATTCCATCAAAGGTCTGAGAACAACGCGCTCGCTGTAATAACTTTTTTCAAGGTCAGCGACCTCTCTCCAATCGAATTTTTTCATGGCTTGCGCTTCAAATGTTTGTAAAAAAAACTAATTCTAGTACCGCTGACGTGCAAAGTGGCGAGCCCACTTTTCTTCAAAGCGACGCTACTGGAAGAAAATTAATTGGACTGCGAAGTTCAGAGACTGTCAAGTCGTCAGGACCGGACTATGTTCAAATCTGCAGTCAAATTGGGGAGGCTATCGGTACAGTTGGTCCAAACTGGCTAATAACCAGCTGCAATGAAATATTTGCAAAATACTTCGGCCTGACTCAAGAGCAAATAGTCGGCCGAACCACCTTCGAGCTCAACCCGAACTTCGAGAAATCGATTTTTTACCCGGTAATTCAGCAGGTTTTCGACACAAACTTGCTGTCTTCTGGCCTTGGATACTCGGCGTCGGTCCGTCGGTGGCTGTACATGCGAGCTTATCCGATGGCTCAGGGGTGCGTGATTTTCGTATCCGATGCGACGGATCTCGATTCAAGCCACCACCAGATGGCGGCTGTTACCCGACGGGATCCGCTCACCGGCCTGGAGAACCGTCTCTCGCTTGAACTGGCAGTGCCACAGGCGATCAAGGCCGGGAAGCCGTTCGACTTGTTTCTGATCGACATCTCACGGTTCAAGCAGATCAACGACTCGTTGGGATACGGTTTCGGGGACCGGGCGCTGATGGAATTGGCTTCTCGATTCAAGACAATTCTGCCGGCAGGCGGATCGGTATTCAGACTGGCGGGTGACGAATTCGTATTCATGTGCCCGAAAGCGTCTGACACACCCGACGCTTTTATCGCCCAGTTGCTGGCTGCCACCCGTGCTCCTCTGGAAGTGGGTGGCAGCAGCTTCAATCTGGACGCCTCGCTCGGCTGGGTGAACTTCCCGGAAGACGGCACTGACATGGGGCAGTTGCTACGACGAGCCGACCTGTCGTTGCTGCACGCGAAAGGCAAGGGGCCGGTGTCAAATGCTTTCCGGTATGAAGATCGGCTGGAGAAGGACATTCGGCAGAAAGTCGCGCTCGAAACCGACCTTCGCCGAGCGATTGACGAAGGTTTGTTCTGGATGGCGTATCAGCCCAAGGTGTCCGCCAGAACCGGCAAAGTCGTTGGTGCCGAAGCCCTGATTCGCTGGAATCACCCAACCTTAGGGCCGGTCAATCCGGGCGAATTCCTTCCGCTCGCCGAAGAGCGAGGGTTGATGAAGGAACTCGATCGCTGGGTCATTCGCGCGGTGATTGCCGATGCAGCCGGCTTGATGCGCCACGGCTTTCAGTTTCCGATCGCGGCCAACATCACGCCAAGCACGCTTGCTGATCCGCAAATCCTGGGAGAAATCGACATGTGGCTGGCTGAGCATCGCTTGCCTGCGCGAATGCTCGAACTCGAGATCACCGAACGCGACCTGATGATCGATATCGAGGGCAGCGTG
>CANKWX010000021.1 GCA_947487165.1 Burkholderiales bacterium | reverse complement strand
TTGGCCACCCCGCGCTCGCCGATGCCGCCGTGATCGGCTTGCCTTCAGCCAAATGGGGCGAAGTGCCACTGGCAGTGGTGGTGCCGAAGAAGGGCGAATCGCTCACGGAGACTGAACTGCTTCAGTGGTGCAAGGGTCGATTGGCCGGCTTCAAATTGCCCAAGGCGGCCGTGATCGTGGCGGACATTCCGCGTAACCCCAGCGGCAAGATCCTCAAGCGCGTGCTGCGCGATCAATTCGCCAACAGTGTGCGTGCGCCGGAGTAGGGCTGGGCTTGCGTCAGGTTGCGGTGTGACGCCCTGTTGCCTCTCGGACTGACGAGTTCGACAGTTCAGAAATTCGTGAATTCACGGACGATATTGCCCGTGGCCAGCGAGACCAGCGCTCTGGGACCTAATGTTCCGTTCGTGTCAGTGATCTCGACGCAATTGGCCTCGGTCGACCTGAAAAATGAATTGACGGTATTGATGCACACCATTGGAATGCCGTAGATCAGGCTGTAAGAAGCGGTCTGGGTCACGGTTCCTTGCTGCTTTGCCGTTCCGCCTGTTTCGGTGTGGGCGGGTGCGTTGCAGGTACTGTAAGAAATCAAGCTGGCAAACGGAAAGGTTGACCCGAGCGATGCCGAGGTCGGCAGTGCGCTCGCGCTGGTCGCCAGGTTGCAGCCATTGACCGAGTTCTGGATGAAGAACTCGAGCAGCGTCCCGGTCTGAAACCAGACTGTCTGCACATCGGTCCCTTCCAGTATCCCACCGGAACGAATGGTCGTCGTGAGGATGGTGGTGTCGTAATTGACGCCCTTGTAGCTCGCGCTCGCGCCCTGCGAGATGCTCAGGATGGCACTCTGGTAGCCGCCGTCGTAGAGGGTGTAACTGCGGGGCTGGCGAAGTAGCGCTGAAAGCGCGGCGTTCACATTGGTCGTGGCCGGCGGCTCGTAGGTATCGGAGGCGCAGCCGACGAGCGTCGACACGAATGCGACAAGGCAGCCCCAAGCCGAGAATGTCCTGAATTGCACCTTGGTTCCCCTTCGCGTCATGGCGCGATGATGTCAACGACCGTGTCGGAGTCGACACGGCACGGTGTTCGAATCATACGGTGACAGCGCAGGACTTCTCCGGGTCTGTGAGATTTGTCACAGACGGCTATGTTGCCTCCCCCTACAGTCGGTGCATATCTGGAAACAGAAGTGTTTGTTGGGCAAACCCGTCGAAAGGCGGGGACGCAAAGCCACCGGCCTGAATCGCGCGAGCGACATGGCAGCGGGGTTGCCGATGTTGATGCAGATTGAAAATTCTGCTCGCTGATCAGCGATCAACATTGACCAGGCGTGGCCCTTGCCCTTACTCGGAGCATCCTGGCCATGTCGACATTCCCGAATCTGCGTAACACCCCTCTTTTCGCGGGCGGCCTTGCACTGTGCATCGCAGCGATGCTCAGCGCCTGCGGCGGCAGCAACAGCGATCAGGCCGCGTCTGATGGAACGCAGGGCAGCGCCGAGACATCCGCGGCAGCAGCGAGCGTGCTGGCGACAGAGCCTGCGGTGATTGCGACCGCCACCACGACGCTGGACGTCGAGACAGAAAACCTGCCCGAAAGCGTGGCGGAGCAGATCGTCAAGCCGCTCTTTCACAGCGCGCCCGGCCTGCTGCAGGAGCCGGATAACACCGATGCCGCCAACAACAGCGCGTCGGGGCTGAAATCACCGACCCAGTACCGACTGGCCGCCGACATGGCCGCCGCGCCGACCGCGGGTCTGACCGTCGAGGACCTGCAAAACCCGGACAAAGTTCGCGACCTCGCCGCGCAGGCCATGGCCGCCGAGTTCAAGCCGATGGCGGGTTCTGGTGTGATTGCCACTTACACGCCGGCGCAGGTTCGTGCTGCCTATCGCCTGCCCCTGTTGCCGCCGGCGGGTGCTGCGCTGAGCGCAACCCAGGCTGCCGAACTGGGTGCCGGGCAAACCATCTACATCGTCGCGGCTTATCACGACCCCAACATCGTTGCCGAACTGGCCGCGTTCAATGCGAAGTTCGGCCTGCCCGCCTGTACGACCCGGAGCATCGCGGTGACGGCGAGCCTGCCGTTGGCGCCGGCATCCAAGACCGCCTGCGAATTTTCGGTGGTCTACAACACCGCGGCAGGTGGCATGACCGCTACCGCGCCGCCGTATAACGCCGGCTGGGCGACCGAGATCGCGCTCGATGTGCAGTGGGCACATGCGACCGCACCGCTTGCGCGCATCGTTCTGATCGAAGCCGCCGATGCCTCGCTCAACAGCCTGCTGGGCTCGATCAAGCTTGCCAATGCGATGGGCCCTGGTGTGGTCTCGATGAGCTTCGGCACCGATGAGGGCAACTGGACAAGCTCGGTCGACGCAGCCTTCTCGGGCGTCAACATGACCTACCTGGCCGCGACCGGCGACTGGGGTTCTCAGGTGATGTGGCCTTCGGTGTCCTCAAAAGTGGTTGCCGTGGGTGGCACGACCCTCAACAGCGTGGGCAACGGCACACGCTCGGAGGTGGGCTGGACACTCACCGGTGGCGGCATCAGCGCCTACACCGCGACGCCGAGCTATCAGGCCAGCAATGTCCCGGGTCTCGGCTCGGTGGCACGCAGAGCGGTCGCTGACGTCGCCTTCAATGCCGATCCGAAGTCTGGCCAGTATGTCGCCGTCATTAACGCCGGCACGTCGGCGGTAAGTTGGGTCAGCGCCGGTGGCACCAGTCTGTCGACACCGCAATGGGCGGGTCTGGTTGCCATTGCCAATGCCGTCCGGGCCACCACCGGAAAGCCGCCGGTCGGCGCTCTGCACCCAGTGCTCTACGGCCAGATCGCCACCGTGCCGGGCACTTATGCCAGCGTTTTTTCAGATATCACCGCCAGCTCCAACGGCACCTGCTCGCTGTGTACCGCCAAGGCCGGTTATGACGCGCTGACTGGCCTGGGTACGCCTAACGTGACTGGCCTGCTGACTGCCCTGACCGGTACCGCTGCCAACCAGGCGCCGATCGTTACCTCGACGACCATCTCCGGCAAGCTTGCGACGCCGCTGTCGTTCACGGTGTCGGTGTCGTCGTCCAATCCGGTGACCTATTCTCTGAGCGGCGCACCGTCGGGTATGGCGATCAGCACTGCGGGTGTCGTGACTTGGGCCAATCCGTTGATCGGCAACTATCCGGTGACTGTCACCGCCAAAGACAGCAAGACGCAGCTCAGCGGTCAGGGCATTTACACCGTTTCGATTACGCAAGTGCCGGCACCCGTCGTGACTGCCGCCGCAATCACAGGTTCGGTCGGTAAGGCGCTGTCGTTCACGCCGGTCGTGACTGCCTCCAATCCGGTCACGCTGTCGATGACCGGCGCGCCCGCCGGTATGGCACTTAGCGCAAATGGCGTGGTCGCATGGCCGACTCCGGTGGCCGGCACCTACAAGGTGACGGTGCTGGCCAAGGACACCAAGACCGGTCTGAGCGGGCAGGGCGTCTTTACTGTGGCAATCGCCGCGCCTTTGCCGCCCTCGGTGAGTGCTGCGACGGTCAATGGCCGGCCCGGAACTGCACTGTCCTTCATCGCTTCGGCCATGGCGCCCAACCCTGTCACCTGGTCGCTGGTGGGTGCACCGTCGGGCATGACGATCAGCGCGAACGGCACGGTGACCTGGCCGGCTCCGGCGGTCGGTACCTACAGCGTCAAGGTGATTGCCAAGGACACCAGGACCGGCCTGACGGGTCAGGGCGTCTATACCGTGAAAATTGCGGTCGCCGGTCCTGTGATCACCTTCTCGCCGATCACTGGCGTGGCGGGCAAGGCAGTGAGTGCCACGATCGGCATCTCGAATACCACCTCGCCCTCAGTCAGGGTTTCGATCTCGGGCGTGCCGCTCGGTATGAGCTTCTCGCTCAGCGGCAGCAACATCATCATGACATGGGCCAAGCCGGTCACTGGCAGCTACAGCCTCAAACTGTATGCGGTGGATTCGGCCGGTCTGAGCGCCCAGGTGACGATCCCGGTGACGATCACGGCGAAGTGAGCCTGCTGCGGCAGTGACGGCATGAACGAGGCATAACAGGCGATACTCGCGGCTGGCTTGATCAAACGATTGACCCTTCAGCGAGGTTGCCATGCCAGTCAAAGGAATGGATCACTTCACCGTCCTGACCGATCGCCTCGATGAAACCACGCGTTTCTATACCGAGTTGCTCGGGCTCGAGGTCGGTGACAGACCGGATTTCAAGTTTCCGGGTGCATGGATGTACTGCGCCGGGCGTCCCATCCTGCATATCGTTGCCGGCAGGCCCTTGCCCGCAGAGCGCGCCGGCGTGCTCGACCATATGGCCTTTGCCGCAAGCGGACTGAGTGAGACTGTCGCGGCGCTTCGCGCCCGCGACCTGACGTTCGAGCTGCGACAGTTGCCCGGATCGGGTCTTTGGCAGCTCTTCTTTCGGGATCCGAATGGCGCGAAAGTTGAACTCGATTTTCCGGCATCCGAGGCGGCACCGCCTGCGGCCTGAGATCCGCAGAATTTCGGAGTGGCGACTGCGCCACGAAAATCAATTTTTTTTGACTTGATCGAGCGGCTCTGTAGCATGTCGGCGAGATAAGGGCGCAGCGTCGGTCGCGTGCCCCGTAAAGGCATCGTCATGACATCCCGACTCCTTCCAGTAGCCCGACTTGCGGGCTCGGCCACAGCAGCCTGGCTCTTCATTGTCTCGCCAGCGGCGCGCGCGGCCGACCAGAGTGCTGATCCGACCAGCGAAATCGCTGATCTGCGAGCCCGCCTCAAAGCCCAGCGCGATCTGATCGACGCGCAGAAGCGCCAGCTCGAAGCGCAGGACGCCCAGCTGCGGGAGCAGGAAAGGCGGCTTGACGATCTCGCGACACGGGCGGGGGGCGCCAAACCCCCGGCGCCTGTTGCAGCCCCGGCCACCGCGCCGGCCCTGGCCAAACCCGATGCAGGAAGCGTCTCGCCTCAATCTCAGCAGGCCGCGCTCTCCAGCCCGACGCGGCCGACAGTTGGCAGCCGCTTTGACGACATCAAGATCACGATGGGTGGCTCGCTGCGCACGACGGTCAACACCACCACCGCGCGCATGCAGCCTGATGCAACGCCCTTCTTCGTGTTTCCGAAGGTCAATGGCGTGTCCGAAGGCACCACCAAGATCGATGCGCGATTGTCTTCGCTGTTCTTTTCGATCGAAGGCGCGCAGGTGGGCGACTTCAAGCTCGGTGGCTCGATCTATGCCTATCTCTTCAACGGCGATCTGCTCTCGGGTCTTTATGGCTTTTATCCGGGCTTCGCGTATGTCGATGCGACCAGCGAGCGCTGGCGCTTTGCAGCCGGCCTGCAGATGGACATTTTCAGCCCGATGATGCCGACCATGGTCGACCGGATGTCAGCGCTGGCCGGCTCGGGCAATGCCGGCAATTCCTTCAAGCCGCAAATTCGGGCCGAGCACACCGTGCCGATGGGGCGCGATCGGATCATCGTCCAGGGCGCGCTGTCGGATGCGATTGCGAGCAACTTCACGCCACCCACCAACACCACGGTGAGCACGACACCCTCACAACTGCTGATCGTCACCGAAAACACCGGCATGCCGAACATCGAAGCCCGCGTGGCCTGGGTGCGAGGTCGCCCCGGCGAAGACGGCTCGTGGGTGCCCTGGCCTGAATACACGATCGGTCTGTCGGGTGTCTCAGGACAGATCCGCAATTTCACGATCGATTCGATGTTCAATGCGAGCAGCGTCTACAACACCCGGGTGAGCGGTGTATCACTTGAAGCCAGCGCCAGGATCGGGCGTCAGTTCGGCATCCAGGGAGAGCTCTATGCCGGTCAGGCGCTCGGCCAGTATCTGGCGACCATCTTCCAGACAACCAACGGCTACCAGCAGGCGATTCCAGGGCGAGGCGGATGGGGCGAGATGGCCTGGTACTGGACGCCGACCTGGCACAGCCATGTCGGCATGGGTATCGATACCGTCAATGCCGGATACATCAGCCCTGTGGGTTTCGTCAGCAACAGGACTGCTTTCCTGAACCTGTTCTGGGATCCGAGCCCCAAGACCACGCTGGCGATTGAAGGCACCTGGCGTAAAACGGCCTACGGTGGTCTGGGCGCGAACTCGGGCTATTCACTGATGCTGTCATCAGAGCTGCGTTTCTAGCGCATGATTCGCGATTGTTTCGCAAGCTGAGCGGTCTGCCTTGAACATGAGAGACATGAAGATGAATGAATCAGGAAAGGGTTTTGTGAAGACCTTCGCGAGTCTCGCAGTGTGTGCCGGTACTGCGATGGTGCAGGCTCAGCCTGCGGCCGATCGGGTGGTTGTCCAGGAGCGTGCGGCCGCCGGGGCGAATGCTGTATCGAGTGCCGACGCACTGGCCAAGCAGTTGGCCAATCCGGTCGCTGCGCTGATCAGCGTACCGATCGAGTTCACCTGGGACACGCGTGCCGGAGTGGCTGAAACCGGCAGCATTTCAACCTTGATCTTGAAGCCGGTCATTCCGATGTCGCTTAACAGCGACTGGAATCTCATCTCGCGCACCATCGTGCCGATGATCCAGTTCAATGATGTGGTGCCGGGCACGACCACCAGTGGTTTTGGCGATGTTTTGCAGAGTTTTTTCTTTTCGCCGAAGGCGCCGACAGCCGGGGGAGTGATCTGGGGTGTCGGGCCAGCAATATCGATTCCGGTGGGGCGTGATCAGTTCTCGACCAATCAGTGGGGGCTTGGTCCGACCGGTGTCGTGCTGGTCCAGCAGGGTCCCTGGACTTATGGCGCGCTGGTCAATCAGCTCTGGGGCGTGAGCGGCAGTCATGAAGGCAAGCCCTACCAGAACGCCTTTTATGCGCAGCCCTTTCTGTCGCGCACCTTCCCGGGCGGGCGCACGCTTGGCGCCAATCTCGAGATGAACTACGACTGGGCGCAGCAGCAGTGGAAGACTCCCATGAACCTCACTGCAAGCCAGGTCACCAAAATCGGCGGTCAGATGGTCTCGTTCGGCGCCACGGCTCGTTACTATGTTGCCCGACCCGAGGGCTTGCCCGAGTGGGGCCTGCGATTCACGGTCACGCTGCTGTTTCCGAAGTGAGGCCGGCGCGCGGCGACTGACTTACTGCCACTTGAGCAGCGATCGCTCGAGTCGGCTCATGCCCATGGTGACCAGCATGCCAAGCAAGGCGAGCAAAAGGGTGATGCCCATCACGCCATTCATATTGAAGGTGGACTGCAGATAGGACAGGGTTTGTCCGAGCCCGTGTTCGGCGGCGATGATCTCGGAGCCCACCACGCCCAGCATCGAGTAGATCAGCCCAAGGCGCAGACCCGAGGCGATCACCGGCACGGCCGAAGGCAGCGTGACCTTGAAGAACAGTTGTGACGGCGTTGCCCCGAGGCTGCGCGACAGCGTGATGTGGTCGGACGACACGCCACGAATACCGGCGGTCGTGCTGGCCAGCACGATGAAAAAGGACAGGCTGGTGCCGACCGCGACCTTCGACCAGATGCCCAGACCAAACCACAGCAGAAACAGCGGTGCGAGCGCCAGTCGGGGCATGGCATTGAGCACGGTGAGATAAGGCTCGCAGCGTTTTTCGAGCTTCGGAAAGATCGCAAACATCAGTCCAAGTGCGATCGCCAGCACGCTGCCCAGAAAAAACGAAATCAGCGTGCCGGCGACCGTGTATCCCAACTCGAGCCACAGTTTGCGCGACACGAAGAGTCCATCCCAGAGGTAGGTGACGATGCCGGAGGGGCGCCCGAAGAAGGTCGGATTCAGCCACTCCATCCGGGAGGCCAGCTCCCAGACTGCAAGAAAGCAGGCGATGAAGACCGCATGCCCAGCGTAACGCCCCAGTTTGCCGGATGAATTCATCGTGTCATCAATCCTGGCAAGAGATCAGCGGGTCAACTCAGGTGCACGGGGGTCCACCAGATCGGCAATCGGCAGTACCCGGTCGAGCACCTTCAGGTCGGTATAGAACTTGAGCCCGCTGGTGATCGCGGCGCGGTCGATGCCAACTGAGTAAGTTTTCGCCTCAATGGCGAGCTTGAGGACTCGGTCGAGGACCTCATCGCCCTTCGGGAAATCGAATTTGAAATACTGCTCGGCGATCTGTTTGGTCTCGGCGTAATTCGCCGGATTGTTGATGAAGGTGTCGGCATCGCGAAAGGCCCTGATGATCGCCTCGACCACGTTCGGGTTCTGGTCGATGGTCTCCTGGCGAACGACGGTTGCCGACCCGCCGCCATTCATTGCATAGGTCTCGGCGGGTTCCTTGTCCGAGGCGCCTCGCCAGAGGGTCTTGCAGGTCTTGAGCACGTCACACATCGATCCGGCCGGATCGAAGAGGAACAGAAAGTCGACCTGCTTGCTGACCAGTGCCCCATAGGCTGTATCGGGGCCGCCGACGGCAACGAAGGTGACATCATCGGGCGAAATGCCGGCCTTGATCAGCATCCCTGAAGCCATCCTCTCCAGGGCTGATCCTCTTGCCGGGGTGCCAATCTTCTTGCCCTTCATGTCGCGCACGAAAGCAGGAAAAGGCTTGCCGGCATTGGGCGCATCGACATGATTTCCTGCGATGGCCAGGCCCACGTTGCTGACCGCGCCGCCCGCGATAATCTTGATCTTCGCGCCGTTTGCAATCGCCGGTGTCATCACTTCAGCCGGGAAAAGGCCGGCATCGATCGATTTGGCGAGCAGGGCCTGCGCGCCCAGCGGGCCCGAGGGGATGCGCTGCAGCGTGCATTTGATGCCGTATTTCTCGCAATAGCCCTTGCTGATCGCGATCCGGGCAAGCATGTTGCCGGTGCCGGGATAGTCCTGGAATTTGACCGATTCGCCCTTGCCCTGGGCCATTGCCGCTGAAGCGAGAAGGCCGCCGGCGAAGACGAGCGTTGCGCCGACAGTGGGCAGAATTCTGCTGAGCTTCATGTGCGAGTCTCCGTTTGTGGGCCATCTTGTGGCCGAATCATTGAGTTTTATTGCGGTGCCTGTGCAGCGCACAGACCGCCGGCAAAGCAGTTTAGTTGAAAAAGCTTTTTTCGCGCTCTCAGGGCACAAAGACATTGCGCGTCCCGTCGTTGCTGACCTGGCCGGCAACACCGATGAATTCCCGGCTTTCGATGTCTGCCAGCAATCCGGGGTCGTTCGGGGTATTGGCCATGAATCGCGTGCCGTCGCTGGTGCGCCCGATCACGATGCCACCGGCCGGACCGTCCCTGTCGTGAAAGACGGTGTAGGTTTCGACGCTCGCCCCGCCGTTGGCCAGCGCGCTGAATGCCGGTTTGGGGAGGCGGTCGAGTTCGGCCTGATAGATGGCCGGATCCTCCGGCATGAAGGCGGTCTTTGGCATGTCGGTGCTGTAGACGCCTGCCGAATGCTTGGTCACATAGTTGCCGTTGGCAGTGACCAGGCCATATTGGCCGGGTGCTGCCCTGAGCCGTTGCATCATCTCGGCAATCGAATGGGTGACATAGTTGTTACCCGGGCCGCCAAAGAACGGCAGGCCGCCAGTGACGGTGAGGCCGCGCGAATCATCCGGTGACAGACCGAGCTCCTGGCAGCCGATTTCGACCGCCGACGAAAAACAGCTGTAGAGATCGAAGATGCCGATATCGGCTACCGACTTGCCTGCCATGGCAAGCGCCTTGCCGTAAACCATCTTCATCGCCGGCGAGGAATGAAAATCGCGCCGCTCGGTCACATACCAGTGATCGTGCGCATCGGCGCAGCCATGCAGAAACACCCAGCGGTCGCTCGAGATGCCCAGACTGCGAGCCTTGGCAAGGCTGCAGACAATCACTGCCGCACCCTGATCGATGAAGGCGTTCGCATTCATGAAGCGGGTATAGGGAAACGCGATGTAGGGATTGTCGGGTGCGAGTCGGGCAATGCGATCGCCGTCAAAGCCGTCGCGACGATCGGCCAGCGGATTGCCTGCTGCCACTTTGGCAAAGCGCGCCAGCAGATGGCCCATTGCGTTCTGATGCTCGGCAAGGCTGTGTCCGGTATGCGCTCTGATCGCATTTTCGAAGAACGGATACATGTAGATCGCAGCACGCGCTCCATGAATCTCTTCGACATCCGACCAGCCGCTCTTTGCCACTCCCCAGGACTCTGAGCTGCCGCCCGGGTCTTCATTCCAGTCGAGTGTGATGCCGGCGCGCTGCGCGGCTTTCTGGGTGGCCAATGCCTCGGCACCCACCACCATGCCGGCCGAAAGCTCGCCCCGCGTGATGGCCTGGGCCAGCTGGTTGATTGACCACTGCGGCATGTTGCCGCCGGGCTGGGTATAGACGAGACGACTCGCCTTGCTCGCGCCGATTCGATGGGCGAGCGATTTGGGCGGATTTGCGAAGCGGCCGAAGGGCGACGCAAAGCGCGGGCTGGTATCCGAAAACAATCGGACCACGACCAGCGTATCGAGGGCCTCGATCAGTCGCTTGCCCGGACCGGCGTCATCGGCCGCGAGGCCGGCGACTTTCGCCATCAGATCGAGTGGACCCAAGGCGGCCAGCGGGTCGGACTCGCGCTGCGTGAACTGGCCGCAGCCAACCAGTACCGGGGTGGTGTTCTCGTCCATGGCGTCTCCTGCGACGTGGCCCGCGCAAGACGCGCCCGTCAATGTGATGGTGATGACCACGCAGTGTAGCGGCTTGGCTCGCCTTGACGAGTGTCGCTGCGGTCACTACCCTCGCCCCCAGAGCACTCAGCAAGGACCATCGATGACTGTCAGCGGCGAATTGCTGCGCTACGACCTGCGCGACCCGGCGATTCGCAGCAACCCCTACCCGGTCTTCGCACGTCTGCGCCTTGAAGATCCGGTGCACTGGAGTCCCGCACTCAGTGGCTGGCTGCTGACCGGTTACGACGATGTTCGTCGCGCACACGTCGCGCCTGAGCTCGGTTCAGATCGGATCACGCCGTTTTACGACAAGCTGCCCGCCACACAACAGGCGGTGTTGGCCGACGTGGTGCGCTATCTCAGTCTTTGGCTGGTATTTCGCAGCCCGCCCGAACATTCGCGGCTTCGCAAGCTGCTGGGGGCCGGCTTTGCGATGCCGGTGATTCAGGGCCTGGAGCCGCGCATTCGTCAGATCGTCGAGTCATTGGCCGATCAGTTCGATGACGAACTGGCTGCGAACGGACAGGCTGATGTCATCGCCTCGTTCGCGATGATGGTGCCGGCAATGGTCATTCTCGACATGATCGGTGCGCCGCAGGCGATGCTGCCCAGTCTCAAAGCCTGGTCCGACGACATGCAACTGTTTATCGGCAGCGCCCAGGGCGTCGCCGACAAATACGAGCGGGCCCGATCCGGGGCACAGAACATGTCGGCCTATTTTCGTGAGCTGATCGCACAAAGGCGCGTTCAGCCCTGTGATGACATGATCAGCCGGCTGATCGCGGCTCGCGACGACGACGACGCACTCAGCGAAGATGAGCTGGTGGCCTCCTGCATGCTCATGCTCTTCGGCGGTCATGAGACCACGACCAACCTGATCGGCAACGCGGTCCATACCCTGATTCGGCATCCGGAGCAGCGGGCCAAACTGATTGCCCGGCCCGAGCTGATCGGCTCGACGATCGAGGAGGTGCTGCGCTTCGATGGTCCGACCAATTCAAGCGCCCGGATCGTCGTTGTCGATCACGAGCTCGGCGGCAAGCGCCTCGAGGCAGGTCAGCGGGTTTTTGCGATGGTCAATGCGGCCAATCGTGACGCTGGGCAATTCGAGCGGGCCGAGCACTTCGATATCGAACGCACGCCGAATCGGCATCTCACGTTTGGACAGGGCATCCATTTCTGCATGGGTGCCTCGCTTGCCCGCCTGGAAGGCCGCATTGCTGTCGGCACGCTGATGCGGCGTTTTCCGTCGCTTGGCCTGATCGATTCGGATCCGCCCGAGTGGACCAACGCGATGATCATGCGAGGACTGCGCCGCTTGCCGGTGTCCTGAGTTGCCTGTTTCCGGTCCCTTGTCATGTTGAACAAAGCGCCGACATCGATGCATCAGAAAGGCAAGTCCTCGATCAGACGCATTACGATCGGGCCCTTCAGGGTCGATACCTCGGATCACGAGGCGCAGCCCTGGCGGGACACTTTTCATTTCTGCATGATGATCAGTTGGCCAGCGCTGATTGCCCTCATGGCCTCGGTGTTTGTTGTGTTGAACCTGTTCTTTGCACTCCTGTACATCGCTGTGCCCGGATCGGTCGCCAACCTCAACCCCCCTAACCTGATCGGCGCGTTTTTTTTCAGCGTTGAGACGATCGCGACCGTGGGCTACGGCGATATGCACCCGGGCTCTGTCTATGGTCACGTGATTTCCAGCATCGAGATCTTCTTCGGGGTCGTCAGCGTGGCGGTCATGACCGGCATCATGTTTGCGAGGTTCTCGCGTCCAAGGGCACTGGTTCGATTTGCCAAGGTCAGTGTCGTCACTCCGGTCGATGGCAAGCAGATCCTGATGATTCGTGCAGCCAATTGCCGGCAGAACATCGTCATGGAAACGACTGCGCAGTTGCGGCTGGTCAGACAGACGCGCGACGGTGAGGACTTCATGCTCAGGCGGGTCGACGACCTGAAACTTGTACGAAGCGACTATCCGATCTTCATTTTTGGCTGGAACCTGATGCACATCATCGACGAGTCGAGTCCGCTGGCAGGTGAAACCACCGAGTCACTGGCGTTGTCTCAGGCGATGATCAATCTCACGCTCAGTGGGACCGATGAAACGACCGGGCAAGTCCTGATGGCACGCCATCACTACAAGGCCGATGAGATCCGTTTCAATTACCGTTATCGGGAGATGCTGACCCGAACGCCCGATGGCGTCGATCATCTGGATTATTCAGTGATCAGCATCGTCGACCCGATCGGGTCGAATCGCGATTCGCCGTGATGTCGCCCGACGGTCAGTCTGTCGATTCGCGCTGAATCACCCGATCAGTGCGCTGTCCCGGCTAGAATGGCCCGGTCAGCGCTGAGGTGACACATGGATCCACTGATCGAAGGCCATCTGCGTTTTCGGGCCGTCACATGGCCTGCGGAACGCGATCGCTACGAATCGCTCGCCAAGTTCGGTCAAAGTCCGGAGACGATGGTCATCGCCTGTTCCGACTCGCGTGTCGATCCGCAGACGGTGTTTGGCGCGATCCCCGGCGAACTCTTCGTGGTGCGCAATGTGGCCGGGCTGGTGCCACCCTATACCCCCGACTCCGGTTATCACGGTACCAGCGCTGCGCTCGAATTTGCGGTTCGGGTGCTGAAGGTGGCTCGCATCGCGGTGCTCGGTCATGCGCAGTGCGGCGGCGTGCTCTCGATGGTTGAAGGCAATCCCGGCGTGGCCCGCGACTTTGTCGAGCCCTGGATGCGAATCGCCGCGCCAGCCTTGCAGGCCGTGCCCAGGCAGCTCAGTCGAGATGATCGTCTGTGCGCCTGCGAGATGGCGGTGGTCAGGCTGTCGCTTGAGAACCTGCTCACCTTCCCCTGGATCAGCGAGGCGGTCGATGCCGGCCAGCTTCGTCTGCAGGGTTTTCGTTTCGATATTCGCAGCGGGTTGCTGACCACGCTGGTCGACGGCGGCTTTGTTCAGGTCGGATGAGTTCAGGTCGGACAAGTTCAGGTCGGATGAGTGATGGCAGCGACCCTTCTGGTCGTTGCGCCCCCTTGCACCAAGGAGACTGAGATCGATACCGCGGCGAACCAGAAAATGACGACCGACCATCAACCCGGCTACCTGGTCAGCACCGCCTGGCTTCAAGCGCATCTCGATGATCCTGATGTGCGGATCCTCGATTGCACGACCTACATGACGCCTCAGCCGGTGGGTCCCTCGCGCATCGACAGCGGGCGCGCCGACTGGGCCAAGGGCCACATACCCGGTGCGCAGCATGTCGACATGGTGAGCGACCTGTCCGATCCGCACGGCCGCTTCCCCTACACCCTGCCATCGGACACCCGAATCGCTGCGCTGATGTCGCGCCTGGGCATCGGCAACGGCCATCGGGTGGTGCTCTATGGCGCACGGCATCCGATGGTGGTCACGCGAGCGTGGTGGGTGCTCAGCACCCTTGGCCACAATGGCGTGATGATCCTCGATGGCGGTTTTGAGGCCTGGCAGCGGGAGGGCCGCCCGGTCAGCACCGAGGAGCCGCATTTCGGCTCCGGAAGTTTTCGACCCAAGCGCCATGTCGATCGTGTCGCCGATGCGGATGATGTGGCCCGAGTGCTGGAAAATCGGTCGGCGACAACGATCAATGCCCTGTCTCCCGCCCAGTTTGCCGGCACCGGCGGCGCGCATTACGGTCGCCCTGGCCGTATTCCGGGCAGCCTCAACCTGCCGGCGTCCTCGTTGATCGATCCGGCCACCGGTTGCTGGCGCTCGCGTGCCGAACTCGAGAAACTGGCACATGATGCCGGGCTGAGCGAGGCCGACGATCCGGTGATCGTTTACTGTGGTGGTGGCATCGCTGCAACGGCGACCTGCTTCGCCCTGCAGCTGATCGGTCGCACGCGCGTGGCGGTCTACGACAACTCTTTGCTCGAATGGTCGGCAGACCCGACGCGACCGATGCAGTGCGACGCATCCTGATAACCCTTCCATGAGACGCAACAGCCCATGTTCTACAGCACCGCAGAAGACAACCACGGCCTGAAGTTCAACCCCTTCAAGGCACTGATCGTACCGAGACCGATCGGCTGGATCGCCTCGGTCAGCAAGAGCGGCGTTCCCAATCTCGCGCCCTACAGCTTTTTCAATGCGATGAGTGATACGCCGCCGGTGGTGTGCTTTGCCTCCGGCGGGCACAAGGATTCGCTTGACAACATCGAGGCGACCGGCGAGTTCACCTGCTCAATGTCGAACTGGGATCTGCGCGATCACATGAACATGTCGTCGGCACCGGTTGCAGCCGAGGTTGATGAATTCAAGTTGGCAGGACTCACGCCTGCGGCTTCGAAGCTGGTCAATGCACCCTGGGTGGCCGAAAGTCCGGCAGCTTTTGAGTGCAAGCTCTGGAAGATCGTCGAGATGCCTTCGGTGCCAGGCAGAACGCCTTATATCGTGGTGTTCGGCACGGTGGTCGGTGTGCATGTGAAGGATGAGTTCATCCGTGACGGACTGGTCGATACCGCCAGCATGCGACCGCTCGCTCGCATGGGCTATATGGACTATGCAGTGATCACGCCCGAGACCAGCTTCACGCTCAATCGCCCGATGGCAAGTGCCGACAAGCTCAGCGCGACCGTGGTGCCAGGTCCCTGGGACGGCGTCTATCGCTGATGAGCGAAGCGAGTACAGCGCTCGCTTGAGGATTCGTCATGGACGGTGCATCCGTGAAAGCAGTGATATCGAACGACCGGCCTGCGGCGCTTGCCGAGGAGGCTGCCGCCTGGCTGCGCGCTTTCGAGTCTGCGCTGCGAGACCGCGATCCGGGCGCGCTGGCCGCGCTCTTTCAGCCTGATTGCCACTGGCGCGACCTGCTCGCGCTGAGCTGGTCGGTGCGGACCACCTCGGGCCGCGATGCGGTTGTGGGCCGATTGCTCGGGTCGGTCTGTGCCGAGTCGATCGCTTTGAAATCGCCGCGCGATTTCAGGCTGCTTGCCGATCGCACACCGCCGCGTGAGCTTCGCCGGGCAGGCGAGCAGGTGCTTGAGGTGCTGTTTGCCTTCGAGACATCGGTGGGTCCCTGCGAGGGCGTTCTCAGGCTGCGGGCAGATGATGACGCCCCCGGCACGCCGCGGTGCGCCTGGACGCTGATGACCACGCTTGATGCGATTCGTGGCCATGAAGAGCAGTATCGGCGCGGGCGGCCCAGGGGCGCAATTGATCCGCGCGATTTCAGGGAGCCCAACTGGCTCGATCGCCGCCTGCAGGATGCGGCCTATCTCGAGCGCGATCCGACCGTCATCGTGATCGGAGCCGGCCAGGCGGGTCTGTCGATTGCAGCACGCCTGCGGCAGTTGTCCATCGACACGCTGGTTGTCGATCGCCATGAGCGTGTGGGCGACAACTGGCGCAATCGTTATCACTCGCTCACGCTGCACAACAAACGCGCCTTCAACCATCTGCCCTATCTGCCTTTTCCCGACACCTTCCCCGACTACATTCCCAAGGACATGCTGGCCGGCTGGTTCGAGTATTACGCCCAGGCGATGGAGATCAATGTCTGGAGCGGCACTGAGTTTCTGGGTGCCAGCCGCGACGAGTTGGCCCGGCAGTGGGAGGTGAGAATCCGGCGAGCCGATGGCACTGAGCGGATCATGCGGGTCGGGCATCTCGTGATGGCCACCGGCGTGAGCGCGATGCCGATACCGGCCGTCATTGAGGGGCTCGAACGCTTTGCCGGAACCGTGATGCACTCCGGCCAATACCGCAGTGGCGAGGCCTGGCGCGGCCGGCACGCAGTGGTCATCGGCACTGGCACCAGCGGTCACGACGTGGCTCAGGATCTGCAGGCCAATGGGGCACAGGTGACCCTGGTGCAGCGCAGTCCGACCATGGTTCAGAATGTCGAGCCGACCGCGCAGCTGCCCTATGCGATGTATGAGGAGGGCCCGAGCCTTGCCGATTGCGATCTGGTCAGCGTCGGCACGCCAATGGCGCTGATGCGCCGCGCGAGTCAGCTGGCCAACCCGATTGCGCTCGAGCTCGATCGCTCCCTGATCGATGGTCTGAAGGCAGCAGGATTTCGCATCGACGAAGGCACCGATGGCATCGGGTGGCAGCTGAAGTATCAGATGCGCGGTGGCGGCTATTACTTCAATGTCGGCTGCTCCGATCTGATCGTGAAGGGGCTGATCAAGGTGCTGCAAAGCGATCAGATCGCGGGCTTTGAGCCAGGCGGCCTGCGGCTGTCGGATGGCAGCCTGCGTGAGGCCGATCTCATCGTCACCGCCACAGGCTATCTCGGCCAGAGCGAGATGGCCGCCCGTTTGCTGGGCGATGATGTCGCTGCCCGAATCGGTCCGGTCTGGGGCATCGACGAGGTCTCGCAGGAGCTGCGCAATATGTGGCAGCAAACGCCTCAGCCGGGTCTGTGGTTTCTTGCCGGCAGCCTCGCCCAGTGCCGCATCTATTCGCGCCACCTGGCGCTTCAGATCCAGGCCACTGAACTGGGCCTGATGGCTGAAGCCGCTGCACGCTGAGCTTGCTTTCGATCGGCACGATCGGCATTTGTGCGGTCCGCGAAATGAGGATCAGTGTCGACGGTTGACAGCCGCTGGAGCGATCGGCAGTCTGATCAGCACCAGCCCAATCCAATACAGCCTCATCATCTGCATGAAGATCCAGCGCTTCGATGGCCATGTCTGGGAGCTGGAGTGAACTCCTGGAGGATGCATCGATGAATACCGAAGACATTGCGGTCGGCATCAACGACGGCGTCATGACCCTGACGCTCAATCGGCCAGACAAGCTCAATGCCTACACTGCGAGGATGGGCCGTGAACTGACTGAAGCGTTTCGGCATGCCGATGCCGATGATGCCGTGCGAGTCGTCATTGTGACCGGTGCCGGGCGGGGGTTCTGTGCGGGTGCCGATATCTCGTCGGGTGCCGAGAGTTTCGGTGAGGGCCAGGTCGACAACATGTTCGCCGAGCGCCAGCCCGGGCAGCAGCGTCGTGGCGATAACTTCATTCGCTCGATCTTCGAGTGCCGCAAGCCGTCGATTGCGGCCATCAACGGCGCAGCAGTTGGCGTCGGGCTGACGATGACGCTGCCGATGGATGTCCGGATAGCCTCGACCGATGCCAAGTTCGGCGCGGTTTTTACTCGCAGAGGGCTGGTGCCCGAAGCCGCGAGTGCCTGGTTTTTACCTCGTATCGTCGGACTGCCTCAAGCCCTGCGATGGTGTTATTCGGGGCGGGTCTTCGATGCACTGGAAGCGGTGAGGGGCGGGTTGGTTGAAGCGGCGGTTGCGCCCGATCAGTTACTGGCCCGCGCCAATGAGATTGCCCGCGAGATTGTCGATCACACCGCTCCGGTGTCGGTGGCCCTGACCCGCCAGATGCTGTGGCGCTTTACCGGCGATACGACGCCCTTCGACCTGCTCGAGCTCGACAGCGAATACAACCGGCTGCTTGGTGCCGGGCCTGACGTCCGCGAAGGGGTGGCCGCGTTTCTGGGCAAGCGTGCGGCAAGTTTCCCGGGAAAGGTCAGCGCCGATATGCCGCCAGGCTATCCCTGGTGGGAGCGCAGCCTGTAGAGCGGCCGCGAGTGATGGCAACCGAGTGATGGCAACCGATTGATGGCAACCGAGCGATGACTGGAGATTTCGATTCGTTTCGCAGCGCACTGCAGGCAGTCGCGTTGCGTGTCCTGCCCGGCGCGCAGCGCATCGAGGGGCTCAAGCGCTTGTCTGCCGGTGCCACGCTTGAGACCTGGTCCTTCGATGCGATCGGGACAGATCAGGGGGCAGCAAGCAGCTGGCCGCTGATCCTGCGTCGAGCACCCGGTGGCGTTCGCGCCGCGCGCACCTTGTCGCTGACCGACGAGGCGATGCTGGTGCGCGCGCTGCATGAGGCTGGCGCCCCGGTCGCACAGGTGGTCCATATTCTGGGCGCCGATGACGCACTGGGCGACGGCTTTCTGATGATCCGTATCCCCGGCGAAACCATCCCGCGAAAGATCCTGCGTGATGCACAGTTCGATGCCATCAGGCCGCTGCTGGTGGCGCAGCTCGCCGGCATTGCAGCGACGCTGCATGCTGCCGATGTAAACCGCCTGCCGCCGGCGCTGCCGGTGTCGGGGGTTCGCAAGACCATCGAGGATCTGCATGCGCGGGCCGTGTCCTTCAGCGATCCCAGGCCGGTCTTCGAGCTGGCCTTCCGGTGGCTAGATGAGCATGCACCGCCCGAGCCGGAGCGCCCGCATCTGGTTCACGGCGACTATCGCCACGGCAACGTGATCATCGGCACCGACGGCGTGAGGGCGGTGCTCGACTGGGAGATCGCGCATCTGGGCGATCCGGTCGAAGACCTCGCCTGGTTGTGCCTGCCGCCATGGCGATTCGGCAAGCTTGATCTGCCGGCAGGTGGTCTGGGCACTCGCGATGAGCTGTTGCAGGCCTATGCACAGGCCAGTGGCCAAGCGGTCGATCCGATGCGCTTTCGCTTCTGGGAGATGGTGGGCAGTCTGCGCTGGGGTGTCAGCTGCGCCAGCATGCTCGAATGGTTTCGCAGTGGTCGCAACCGCACGGTCGAGCGCGCGATGATCGTGCGGCGAGCGTCTGAAAACGAAATGGACCTGATGCGTCTGCTGAGCGGGAGCGCCTGACATGCTCGATGCACCGACCCCCATCGAAATCCTGGAAGTGGTCGCGGCGATGATCCGTGATCAGCTTGTGCCGCAACTGCCGCCGGACGCAGTCTTTCATGCGCGCGTGGCCGCCAACGCCATCGATCTGGTGCGCCGCCAACTGCAGGCCGGCGATGCGCTCGAAGCGGCCTCGCTCGTGCGATTGCAGCAGTTGCTCGGTCAGCAGGGCGATGCGCCTGCGCTTGAGCGCGAGCTGTGCGAGCGCATTCGCAGCGGCTCGCTCACCACCGATTCACCGGGTCTGATCGACCACCTGATGGCCTGCACTTTGGCCAAGATGTCGATCGATCAACCCAACTACGCCAGCTACCTGCGCGAGCTCGATGTTCGCGCGGCCACCCCACACACCAAGGAGTAGTTCATGGACTTCAATCTGCCGCCCGAGCTGGTCGCCTTTCTGGGCAAACTCGATGCCTTCATCGATGCCGAAATCAGGCCGCTTCAGGCTCAGGACGATAACGAGCGCTTTTTCGATCATCGCCGCGAGTTCGCCCGAACCGATTACGAGGCAGGCGGCTTGCCTCGCCACGAATGGGAGCAACTGCTGCTTGAGGCCAAGCGTCGTGCCGACAAGGCCGGCTTTTTTCGACTCTCGCTGCCAAAAGAGTTCGGTGGTCAGGGCGTTGGAAACCTCTGGATGGCGGTGATTCGCGAGCATATGGCGAGCAAAGGGCTGGGTCTGTTCAACGACCTCCAGAATGAGCATTCGGTGGTCGGCAATTTTCCGGTCATCGTGATGCTGCGTGACTTCGGTACGCCCGCCCAGAAGGAAAAATTCATCAAGGGCTCGCTGGCCTTCGAGATGAAAATTTCATTCGGCCTGACCGAACCCAATCACGGCTCGGACGCCACCCACATGGAAACCCGCGCGGTGCAAGAAGTGCGCAACGGTGTCTCGGGCTGGCGCATCGATGGTGAAAAGATGTGGACCACCGGCATGCATATCGCCTCGCATTGCGCCACCTTTGCCCGCACGTCGGGCAAGGCCGGCGATGGTCGCGGTATCACCTGTTTTCTGGTGCCCACTGACACCCCGGGTGTGAAGGTCGAGGAATATCTCTGGACCTTCAACATGCCGACCGACCATCCGCGTGTGAGCTTCACCAATGTGTGGGTGCCCGACGACGCGATGTTCGGATCGATCGATCATGGCCTGCCTCTGGCCCAGTCGTTTGTCCACGAGAACCGCATCCGTCAGGCAGCGAGCTCGCTGGGCGCCGCGTCGTTTTGCGTGGCCGAGAGCGTGCGTTATGCGCGTGAGCGAAAGCCCTTCGGCGAGGAGTTGGCCCGCAACCAGGGCATCCAGTTCCCGCTGGTGGAGCTTGCCACCCAATGCGAGATGTTGCGTCTGCTGATTCGCAAGACCGCCTGGGAGATGGACCAGATGCCGCATCCCGAGGTCGAGAAAAAGCTTTCCGACAAAGTCTCGATGTGCAACTACTGGGCCAATCGTCTGGTGTGCGAGGCGGCCGATCGGGCGATGCAGGTCCATGGCGGCATCGGCTATTCACGCCATAAGCCCTTCGAACACATCTATCGTCACCATCGCCGCTATCGGATCACCGAGGGCTCCGAGGAGATCCAGATGCGCAAGGTGGCGGGCTTCCTGTTCGGCTACATGGGGCCGAACAAGCACTGAGCGCCGGGTCAGAAGCGCTCGAACGGGCCTAGCAGTCGCCACTGCCCGACCGGCAGGCTGCCCAGAGGGATACGACCGATCCGCACGCGGCGCAGGCCGGTCACTTTCAGACCGACCAGATCGCACATCCTGCGGATCTGTCGTTTGCGGCCCTCGCGCAGGACAAAGCGCAACTGGTCTTCATTAGCCCAGGACACCCTGGCTGGCTTGAGCGCCTGGCCATCGAGTGACAAGCCATGGTTGAGCAGGGCCAGCTGGGCGGCATCGAGCGTGCCATCGACCCGCACCAGATATTCCTTTTCGATGGGAGATTCCTCACCGATCAGCTGCCGGGCGATGCGCCCATCCTGGGTCAGGACCAGCAGGCCGGTGGAGTCGATGTCGAGCCTGCCGGCAGGCGCCAGGCCGCGGGTATCGAGGCGGGCAGGGCGCCCTGATTTCGGTGTCGACGGGCCGGCCACCTTCGGGTCGGACCATTGACGCTCAGCCGTAATCAGGCGCGCAGCCGGCGGGTAGTTGCCGTCATCGTCGGCATGCGAGACATGGCCGATCGGCTTGTTGAGGATCACGGTGATGCGCCGGGCCTGCTGCAGTTTGGCGCCCTCGGCCAGGCTCACCGTCTGGCTTGGCAGCGCGCGGCTGCCAAGCTCGGTGACCGGCTGGCCATCGAGCAGCACCAGGCCTTGCTCGATATAAAGATCGGCCTCGCGGCGCGAGCAGATGCCACGCTCGGCCAGCAGCTTCGAGATGCGGACCCGTCCGTCGTTCGGTTTGTCGGTGTTCGATGAGGTTTCAGCCATGAGGCGATTCTCGCATGGGCCGGCAAGCGGTCATCGATTCCCGGTCGCGTAAACTCGCTTCGAGCCGGCTCCTCGATGAGCCTGCCATCACGGAGACATCCATGACCGATCCGATCTACTTGCTCGTCGACGAGCCCTTGAGCGGCGTGCGCCGCATCACGCTCAATCGGCCTGAAAAACGCAATGCGCTGAACAACGGCCTGCGCACCGAAATTTTTGCCGCACTCGAGGCGCACGACCGGGATCCCGAGGTCAAGGTCACGATCATCCGCGGTGCCGGGCCAGCGTTTTGCTCCGGCTACGACCTGAGCGCCAACAACACCGTCGACCAGCCGTATCACACCGCAGGTGGCATCGGTCAGTGGTCGCGCCATGTGGTCGATGGCTGGTTTCGCGTCTGGGATCTTGCCAAGCCGGTGATCGCGCAGGTTCATGGTTATTGCCTGGCAGGCGGTACCGAACTCGCTACCGCCTGTGATCTGGTTTATGTCGCCGAGGATGCGCAGATCGGCTACCCGCCGGTGCGTCTGATGAGCCCGCCCGACATGCAGTTCCATCCCTGGACCATGGGGCTGCGCCAGGCGATGGAGTCGATGCTGACCGGTGATTCGCTCAGTGGCATCGAGGCCGCGCAAAAGGGTTGGGCCAATCGTGCCTATGCCGCCGATCGGCTCGAGGCCGAGGTGCTCGCGATCGCGCAGCGCGTGAGTCTGTTGCCAAGCGAGTTGGCCGCCATCAACAAGCGCAGCGTGCATCGCGCCATGGAGATCATGGGGCTGCGCGCCGCCATCAGGGCCGGTACCGAGCTGCAGGCCTTGGCTTTTCAGACCGAAGCCAGCAAGGCCTATATGACGCGGTTTCGGCGTGACGGTGCCAGCGTCAGCAGCCTGCTGAGTGAGCGCGATGCCAGCTTCAAGGATTATCGGGAACGCGACAAGCCCACCGGTCGCTGAGCCCCGGGTGTCATGGCGTGCTGCGAGCCATTCGAGGCCCGCTTGGCAAGCCGAACCGCTGATTTAATGATCGGCTTCCAAACCATTGGAGGCCACTTTCTTGCTTGAGGAACCACTTATGATCGAACCCATCACCATTCGCCCCTCTGGGTCCCGGCTCGCCAATCATGTGGCCCTGATCACCGGCGCGAGCCGCGGCATCGGTCGCGCGATTGCGCAAGCCTATGCCGCCGAGGGCGCCACGGTCTGCCTGGCCGCCACCAACCGCGAGATGCTGGCCGAGGTGCAGGCCTCGCTCGAGCTGCCGCCGGAGCGATCGATCATCATGCCGCTCGATGTCACCGATCGTGCGGCTTGTTTTGCGGCGGTTGAGTCGATCGAAGCCCGCTTCGGGCGGCTCGATGTGCTGGTCAACAATGCAGGCATCTATCAGTCGAAGACTTTTCTCGATTACGCGCCCGAAGATTTTCAGCGGCTGCTGGATGTGAATCTCTTCGGTGTGATCAACCTGATGCAGGCAGCGCTACCGCGGATGCAGTCACGCGGGCGCGGGCGCATCGTCAACATTGCCTCCACTGCAGGAAAATGGGGGTCTCGCAATCAGAGCGCCTACAACGTCAGCAAGCATGCGGTTGTTGGGCTCACCCGTTGTGTGGCACTCGAAGCGGCGGCCACCGGCGTGACGGTCAATGCGATCTGCCCGGGGTTCATCCAGACCGATATGGTCGAGAACCTCAAGCGAGGCTATGCCGCGATCGGTGGTGCCGATGGCGATGCGGTAGTGAAGGCGGCACTTGCTCGCGTACCGATGGGCCGGGTACTTGAGCCTGCCGAGGTGGCTGCGCTTGCGGTCTATCTCGGGTCGCCGGAGTCGGCTGGCATGACCGGGCAGTCGCTGCTGATTGATGGCGGCATGCTGTTGTGCTGAGGCTGGCGGTGGCTCAGAGCTTGACCATCGCAGCGCGTGACGTCCGCATGCGTTGCCACTGCATGTAGAGCACGCCTGACAGCACCACCAGACCGCCGATCACCTGCTCAGGCAGTGGGATGACCGAAAAGACCAGCAGGGAAATCAGCACTGCAAAGACCGGTACGGTGTTTTGCCACATCACGCCGGCGTTGATGCCAAGCCGCGCCACGCCAGTGTTCCAGGCGACTGCGCCCAAAGCCGACGATAGTGCCGCGGTGATCAACAGGTTCATGATGGCTTCTGCGCTCGGATTCAGGTTGGGCGCACCGATCAAGCCGACCGCCCGTGCGAGCACCCACCAGACGAACAGCCAGGGCACGGCATAAGCCGAGGTGAGGAAGGTTCGGCGCAGTTGCGAGGTGTCCGGCGTAAACCAGCGCTGTGCAAGGATCGAGTAAGCCGTCCAGGCGAAAAAGGACAGCACGATCAGTGGCTCGCCGCCCTGCAGACTGAGTGACTGGCTTGTGTTGTCGGCCTTGCCGTAGATCGCGATAGCGGCGCCGATGATGGTGAGTGCGGCGGCTCCCCAGAAGCCTTTCTCCAGCGGCGATCGGTTCATCCAGCGAAAGACGATGGCACCGTAGACCGGCGAACCGGCCATGATGGCGGCGGCTGTAATTGGATTGGTGTACAGCAGCCCGAGATTGAAAAAGACAAAGAAGCAGCTGACGCAAAGGCTCATTGTCAGTACTCGCCAGTGCGGAATCGGCGAGCGCAATTGCGAGAGGCCGCTGCTGGCCGCAACCAGCGAACCCAGGATGGTCGAGGCAATCGCCAGGCGAATCAGCGCAAGCCAATAGGGGTCGAAGCTGCTGAACAGGCGTGAAGTCAGCGGAATATTCAGGCCCCATACAAGGGACGACACCAGATAACACAGGCCGCCGACCAGTGCGGCAGAGGGTGCCTTCGAAGCAGGGGGGGAATTCATCGAGCGCAGGGGCTCGGTGGCGTTGGCCGGGGCATGGCCGGGACTATACGCGAGCTGACTTTCGGAAGGCCGGCTTGCCATCAGCCCTCACCTGTCAGCATGATCCGCACAGCAGCCTGGGTCGTGTCGCGCTGCATTCCAACACAGGACAGTGCCATGACTTACCGTGATGTCTTTGATGCGCCGCTCAGCGCGAGCGATGCTGCCGCCGTCAGGCACTATGACTTGGCGCTTGGCAGTCTCATTACCCTGACCGATGATCCGCTTGCGCAAGTCAAGGCAGCGCTTGCAATCGACCGGGGCCTTGTCATGGCGCATGTCCTCAAGAGCATGCTCTTTGCATTGAGCTCGGAGCAGTCGCTGCTGGCACCGGCGAAGACAGCGCTCGAGGCGGCGCGTGCGGTCTCGGGCGGGGCCAACGATCGCGAGCTTGCGCATATCGCAGCGCTCGATGCCTGGACCACAGGGCGTCTTCACGAGGCGGCTGCCCGGTGGGAGAAAATCCTGGTGGCTTGTCCTAACGATGGCCTTGCGATGTTTGCCGCGCATCAGTCCGATTTTTTCATGGGTCAGTCGAGTGAACTGCGCGACCGGGTCGCCAGGCGCTTGCCCGATATCGATACCGGCAGCGCCCTGGAGGGCTACTACCTCGGCATGCATGCCTTCGGTCTTGAAGAGATGGGTGATTACGAGCAGGCCGAGGTCGATGGTCGCCGCGCTGTGGCGAGCACGCCGCGTAATGCCTGGGCGATTCATGCGGTCGCCCATGTGATGGAGATGACCCATCGGCTCGATGACGGCATCGACTGGTACACCAGCCGGGAAGCCGACTGGTCGAGCGACAGTTTTTTTTCTGTCCATAACTGGTGGCATCTGGCGCTCTATCACCTCGAGCGACAGCAATGGGATGTGGTGCTCAAGCTTTACGACGAACGCATTCGTGGCACCGAGTCGACGGTCGTGCTCGACATGATCGATGCCAGCGCGCTCCTGTGGCGACTCAGCCTTCAGGGTGTCGACGTCGGGGATCGATGGCAGCCGATGGTCAAGGTCTGGGAGCCGCTGATCGACGATGCCTGGTATGCCTTCAACGATACGCACGCGATGATGAGCTTCGTCGGTGCGGGTCGCGACGATCTGGCCGCCAGGCTGACGGCCGTGATGGCGCGCACCGCTCAGGGCGATACCGATAACGCGGTGATGACCCGGCAGGTCGGGTTGCCGGTGGCGCTAGCCTTGCAGGCGATGGGGCAGCAAAACCCGCAGCGTGCGGTCGAGCTTCTGTCGGCAGTCAGACCGGTGGCGGCGCGCGCTGGCGGCTCGCACGCCCAGCGTGATCTCCTGTCGCAGACCCTGATCGCCGCGGCCGAACGATCGGGCAATCGATCAATGGCCCGCGCCTTGCTGAACGAGCGCCTGGCGCTCAAGCCTCATTCGATGCTCAGCCGAGCCTGGATGAACCGGGTGCTGGCCATGCCTGCGCCGCCTGCCGATCACTGTCAATAACAAAGGAGACCATCATGACTGCCTCAACCAGCCAGGACACTGTTGTCATCGACACCGGAACCGATCAGCTGCTGTGCGAAATCCGCGAGCGGGTCGCGGTCATCACCCTGAATCGACCGGATGCCCGCAATGCTCTGTCGGACTATCTCACCCCGGCCTTGCGCAGAATGATCAAGGAGCGCGGCGACGACGAGCGAGTCGGCGCCCTGCTTATTACC
Organism: Burkholderiales bacterium; assembly: GCA_947487165.1. GTDB lineage: Bacteria > Pseudomonadota > Gammaproteobacteria > Burkholderiales > Burkholderiaceae_E > UBA4615. Next base: position 25,514 of record CANKWX010000021.1, on the reverse strand, counting down.
GGAGCAGGCGCTGCTTTTTGCGCCGGCGGTGACGTCAAGGGCATGGGCGACAACAGCAGCAAGGCGAGCATGTCGCGCCAGGAGCGTATCGACGATCTCCTTGAGCGCCAGCGACTGCTGACCGGCGCGCTGGTAGCGGTGCGAAAACCCACCTTGGCCGCATTGCCCGGCGCTGCAGCCGGCGCCGGTCTGGCCATCGCCCTGGCCTGCGATATCCGGATTGCCGCCAGATCGGCTTTCGTGAGCGCGGGTTATGCGCGGGTCGGTTTATCGGGCGACTACGGCATTGCCTGGCTGCTGAGCCGCACGGTGGGCTCTCCGATCGCGCGCGAAATGATGTTCACCTCTGATCGGGTTGATGCCGACCGCGCCGAACGCATCGGCCTGTTCAATCGGGTGGTGGCCGACGAAGCGCTGCAGGAGCAGGCGTTTGCCATGGCTCGCTCGCTCGCTCACGGTCCTGCGGTCGCGCTTCGCCATATGAAAGACAACCTGGACGAAGCGGCCTTCATCGACTTTGACACCGCGCTTGAGCATGAGGCTCATCGCCTGGTCGATGCGTCACGCACCGACGATCATCGCGAGGCGGTGCGGGCCTTCATCGAGAAACGCAAGCCGAATTTCACCGGGCGCTGACTTTCAGACCGCTGACGCTCATTCCGCTGACGCTCATTCCGATCGGGCAGCCGGCCTTGGCCTGGCTGCCCGGGCACTCGTCAGTCTTTGCGCACCAGGTCAGGCGCGTTATGCCCCGGCATGGCAAGCCGGCTGTCTTTGGTTTTTGCCAGCGCGGCCGTGGCACCTTCATGCTCGAGAATCTTGTTCATGACTGCCTTGCCGGCGGCCTCGAAAGCATCGCGGTGGGTAATCACGAACTCTTTCGATTCGCGATAGTGGTCGAGCATGCCGTTGAGTTCGGGCACGACATAACGCGCGACCATATCCCAGCTGCGTGAGGTGTTTTCGCGGTTGGCCCAGTCGTGCACGAATCCGATCAGGGTGCCGAATCCGCCTGTAATCGGAATCAGTCTGCGTACGGCTGCGATCAGGTCGTCGGGTGTGCCAATGACGGTCGCCGCGCCAGGGGCAAAGGCAATCGCCTCGAGCGCTTCCTGCGGGCTGGTGTAGCGCTTGGTGCCAGGACGCTTGAGCGTGTCGAAGATGTATTCATTATTCCAGCGCATCAGGCCTTCGCCGGCCTCGCGCATCGCCTGCTCGCGGGTTTCGGCGATATGCCACGACAGCAGGACCCGCCAGTCCTTGCGGTCGACCACATTGCCATGCTTGGCGGCCGCCTCTTCTGCGAACTGCCATTGCGTGGCCAGCGCGGCCAGCCCTTCGGTGGAGGTTGAGCCGATCGAGATCACACCGGTGCCGTATTTGCCGGCCAGCGTCATGCCCGACGGGCTGATGGTGGAGGCCACCGCCATCGGCAGCTTGTCCTGCAGCGGCAACAACTGCAGCTTGGCATCCTTGATCTTGAACCACTCGCACTCGTAGCTGAAGCGCTCTGCGCCTTCGAGCAGCCGCTTGATGACGCCGAGTGCTTCGTCCTGCCGGTTACGCTGAAGCATCGGGTCGATGCAGAGCGTGTGGGCGTCGGAGGCCAGCGCGCCCGGACCCGAGCCGAAAATCGCGCGTCCACCCGTCATGTGGTCGAGCTGGACCATGCGTTGAGCGACGTTGAAGGGGTGGTGGTAGGGCAAAGAAATGACGCCCGTGCCCAGCATGATGCGGTGGGTCCGTTCGCCTGCGGCCGCCAGGAACATCTCCGGTGACGCAATCGTCTCCCAGCCAGTTGAGTGATGCTCACCGCACCAGAATTCGTCGAAACCGAGGCGGTCGAGCTGTGCGACAAAATCGAGATCGCTGCGCAACTGCAATCTTGGCTGTTCGCCGATCGGGTGGTGGGGCGCGAGGAAGGCGCCAAATCGCATGCGGCTCATCGTGGTCTCCTGATGGGGTGTGCAGGGCGCGCCAAGGCGCCCGAGCAGCGGAGTGTGGCAGTTTCAAGCGTCTGATGCTGCGATGCCATGACTAAGTTGGAACGACGGCTGGCACGAAAAAAGCGGCGACACAGAACGGGTCTGTGTCGCCGCGAAGATCCGGGCTGAGAGCGGTTCGCGCTGTCGGTGCCCGGAATCAGGCTCGGTCGGGATCAGCCCCTCAGAAGCTGCAGGACGCTTTGCGGCGCCGAGTTGGCCTGGGCCAGCATGGCGGTGCTGGCCTGCTGCATGATCTGGGCACGGGTCAGTGAGGCGGTTTCCTTGGCGAAGTCGGCATCCATGATGCGGCTTTGTGCGGCTTTCTGATTTTCGGATCCGATCTGCAGGTTGCTGATGACCGCGTCAAAGCGGTTCTGCATCGCGCCGTACTTGGTGCGTTCGGAGTTGATGGTGGTCAGTGCGTCGTCGATATTGGAGATCGCTGTCATTGCACTGCTGCCGGTCGTGCCCGAGATCACCGAGGTGCTCGCCGTCACGGTCGCCATGGTCGTGCTCGCGGTCATGTCGGTGGTGCTGATCGTCAGCTGATCGGTGCTCGAACTGTTGGCGCCCACCTGAAAGGTCTGACTGCCCGCGCCGCTGCCGATGATGGCGGTACCGTTGAACTTGGTTGCCGACATGGTCCGGGTGATCTCGGCGGTCAGTTGCTGAAACTCGTTATCCAGGCTGGTCCGGTCGACGCTGGTATTGCTGGCGTTGGACGACTGGACAGCGAGTTCACGCATGCGCTGGAGCATGTCGCTGACCTTGCCGAGTGCGCCTTCGGCGGTTTGAGCCAGCGAGATGCCGTCGTTGGCATTGCGCACGGCCACATTCATGCCGCGGGCCTGGGCGTCCATCCGGACACCGATGCCCAGGCCGGCTGCGTCGTCCTTGGCCGAGTTGATGCGAAGTCCGCTGGAAAGCCGCTCGATCGAGGTGCGCAGATCGCCCTGCGAGGCGTTGGCATTGCGCTGAGCGGTGAGCGACAGGGTGTTGGTATTGATGATGGCAGGCATAGCGTGTACTCCAGCGGCGGAATGATCAGCTCGGTCGATTGACCCGGTTTTGTGTCTGAAATGTGTCTTGCATGGACTCATTATCGGGACCCCTCGGCCAATTCTTGAGGGGGCGCGGCAAAAAAAGCGGTCGCCCGCTGCACGGCATCGTGACCCGGGAGAGTGGCTGAGAGCGGTTCGCGTCCATTCGGCGCGAAAGCGTGGGCATGGAACCTGCCTCGCTTGGCGATGTATCGATCCCATCAATTCCGATTAAAGGGAGCATCGCCATGAAACAGATCGGCGCAGCAATGAGTCTTCTGATGTTGGCCGCCTGCGGCGGCGGTGGCAGCGATGGCGGCTCGGGCAGCAGCCCACTGTCCGGTGCATCGGCATCCCAAGGTTTGAGCGCCAATTCAGCCGCCAGCGGGTCGAAGCCGGGTGGCGCGACCTCGACGACCGATGCCGGCGCTTCACCGGCTGGCGCCGCCGCCTCGGGCGCCGTGCCCGCCGGCAAGCTCACGCTGACGACACGGGTGATCGACGGACCGATTCAGGGCGCGGTTGTCTGTACCGACAAGAATCTGAATGGCGTTTGCGAGGCCAGCGAGCCGCAGGCAACGACCGATGCCAATGGCCGCGCCAGCTTTCTGATCGACGCGGCTGACAACTGCAAATATCCCCTGCTTGCGGTCGTCGGCCTGAGTGCCATCGACTCAGTCAATGGATCGATCAAGACCGCTTACACCTTGTTGGCGCCAGCTGATGAGTCCGACTTCATCACGCCACTGAGCACGCTGGTGGCGCAACATGCGATCACCACCGGGCTGCCGACCTCGGTCGCGATCGAGGCGATTCAATCGCTGGCCAGCGTGATCAAGCCGCTTGGCGATCCGGCTGCGTTCACTGCGCAGGATGCGGCATTGGCCAGACTGGTCGTGGTCACCAGCCAGGTGCTTTCGACGACGCTGTCGCCGGCGATCGGTCAGGTCGCCCTGGACGGGTCGATCATCACCAGCGACGCAGTCGGCCAGATCGTGCGCTCGCAACTGCTGCGCATGCTGCCTTCGATGGTCAGTGCAGTTCAGGGCCTGACTGCCGGCAGCGAGATTGACGCGGCGGCTGCGCGAGTCGTGGCAGACAGCGGGCTGAGTGCCGCGAGCGCGATTGCGCTGGCTGGGGCAACAAATGTGCAAAATGCCCTTGCCGGCAAGACGCCCGCTTACCTGCCTGAGCGCACGAGCAACATCGCCGATCTGCGCTTTACCGATCTCTCCAACTATGTCGTGCGCTTTCTGACCGCGACACTCGCGCAGGCTGCGCCCGACGTTGACGACAATGTCTACCTGAGTGATCGCAAGGTCGCCAGCGTGGCGGGAAACATCGCCAAATGGGGCGGCGTTCAGACCGCAGGCCCTCTGCGCAGCAATGATGTGTTCTGGAATCAGTCGAGCTGGGCCCAGTGCCCGATCGACGGGGTTTTCTCGATGGGCACCTGGGGCCTGAACGGCTCCTTCTGGTACAACGCCTGCCGCTTCTATGAATTCGGCGCGGGCCGCAATGCCACGATCGATGTCGCCGGCAAATCGATGGCGACCGTCATGCAGCAGCTTGCTGCGGCGGGTTATTCGAACCTGTCAGTCGCCAATCCGACGCAGGCACTTGGCAGCGCGGTCTTTCCGGCCAATGCCACGGTGTCCCTGAGAACCGTCGCACCGATCGCCAAGGCGATTGCCTACTACCCCGGAACGATGAATCGGGTGAGCGAGCCGACCAGCCCGTGCAGCAGTCCTGCGGCCGGCACCGCCAGCAAGTCACTGACATCGATGATCGCCGCCTACCCGGGAACGGTCTGCAGTGCCAGCGGCCAGGACAGCTTCGTGTATGGCGGGGCGACCTATACCGACGCCGGCACCGCACCGAATGCGCCCACAGCTAGCGTGCTGATCGGGCGGATCGGCAGTGCGCCGATCGGCGCGGGAAGTGCTGCGGGCTATTACAGCGGCAACACACAGATCCGCGTGACCTTCGCCGGTGCAGCGAGCACTGCGGTCAGCTTCCTGCTGTGCAAGGAGCGGTTCAGCGACGGGGCACCGAGAGATTGTTCGACGATCGGCACCGGCAGCTATAGCATCGATGCCCTCGGCGACGCCCGTGTCATGAGCTTCAACAGACTGCCTTCGCTCACTATCCCCTTGTCCTACAACACCATCCTGGTGGAACGGTCCGGCGCGGTGTATGCGGGTTATCAGTCGAAGATCTTGGTCAGCCAGCAGGCAACGCTGAACAATGCTGCGACTGCCGCCATGGCGACCCAACTCGGCATCGCGGTCGAGGATCCGGATCTGCCTTTCGTGCAGAACGCCGGCTCCTATCAGGGCAATTACGATCTTGTCGCAAACAACGGGGCCATTACACGCCTTGTCTTCAGCGCAGATGGCAAGGCGTCGTGTGCGGATGCGGTATCGCTCTCATCGCCGCTGATCGCCTCGTCGTCGTGTCTGTTCAGCATCACGAATCCCGAAACCGGTGCCTTTACCCTGACCGACGTCAACAGCGGCGTGGCAACCACGCTTGCCGGCACGATCAATTATCTGACCGGCGCGCTGACGGCATCGTCGACGCCAGCGGGGTCGAGCTGGAACGGTTCGCGTCAGTAGCAGGTCTGCGCAGCGAGGCGTCTTCAGTCGGTCGAGACTCGCAGCGCGCGCGCCAGGAAGACCGGCGCCACCGCAGGATCAGTGCCCTGCGGCAGCAGCCACCGGATCATTGTCCGGCTGTCGTCTCAGGATTTCCGATCACGGCTCCTGATTCGACAGCACCAGGGTGGCGGCCGCGGTGAACATGCCGCCCACACCTTGCACCACGCTGGTCTTGACCCCATCGACCTGTTTGTAGGCTTCGCCTCGGAGCTGACGCACCGCCTCCAGGATGGCGAACATGCCGTACATGCCGGTATGGGTGTAAAGAATGCCGCCACCGTTGGTGTTGAGCGGCAGCTTGCCGCCCGGACGGGTATGCCCGGCCTGGATGAAGGCACCGGCCTCACCGCGACCGACGAAACCGAGGTCTTCCAGGCCATAGAGCGGCAGGTGCGCGAAGGCGTCGTAGATCATGAGGTGATCGACATCGGCGTGCTTGATGCCGGACTCATCGAAGGCCTGTTTGCTGGCCCGTTTGAAGCCCTTGGACGATGTCATGTCATCCATCAGCGAGACCATCGGACTGTCGCAGGCCTCCCCCGATCCGAGCAGATAGACCGGCCGCGCAGCAGTGCGAAGATCGCGTGCGCGATCGGCGCTGGTGATGATCAGGGCGCCGCCACCATCGGTCACGACGCAGCATTCGAGCTTGTGAAAAGGATAGGCGATCAGTGGCGATGCCATCACATCCTGCACGGTCAGCAGCTTGTTGCGACTGGCCCGGGGGTTGCCGGCGGCCCAATGGCTTTGCGCGACCACGACTTCGGCAAGCTGCTCATGGGTTGTGCCGGTGTCCTTGAGGTAACGCATCACCGGCAGGGTGAACATATTGGGCGGCGCGAATGCGCCATAAGGCAATTCGAACTGACCCAGCATGCTCGAGGCAGGACGCACACGCGGCGGACGACCCACCTGCGAGCGACCCGATTCGCCGTGCAGCACCAGCACCGTCGTGCAAAGGCCCGCACGAATGGCAGCGGCCGCATGGCGCACGTGAACCAGAAATGAGCAGCCGCCCACCGAGGTGCCGTCGTACCAGGAGGGCGTGATGCCCAGGTAATGTGCAACGTCGATCGGGGATTCGGTCGCGCTGGTGATGCCATCGACATCGGCGATGGTCAGGCCGGCATCGGCCAGTGCGCGATAGGCGGCATCGGCGCGCAGATCGAGCTCGGACAGATGGGGCAGGGCGCCGAGATCGGTTTCAGCGGCCCCGGCAATGGCGATTTTCATGCGATTCATCGGTCGGCTCCTGAGGCGGCTGCAGCCGGCTTGAAGAGCGGCAGCATGACGTTGCCGCGTGGCTCGAAGACCACTTCGAGAGGCATGTCGAGTGTCAGCGCAGCAGGGTCTGCCGGGACACCGACCAGATTCGAGAGCATGCGCGGGCCCTCATCGAGTTTGACCACCGCGATGACATAAGGTACCTCGCCTTCCCAGCCGGGCGCCGCCATATGGTTGATGACATAGGAATAAAGCGTGCCGCGTCCGGCGGTCTTGACCCAGGTCAGATTGGCCGACGCGCAGTGTGGGCAGCGCGGTCGCGGGTACATGAAATGACTGCCGCAATCGGTGCAGCGCGGGATGCGCAGTTCACCGGCCTGGGTGGCTTCCCAGTAGGGTTTGGTAACAGGAGTGGGCACCGGTACCGCTTTGGCGGCCGGGGCAGACTTGGTGGTCATGGGCTTGTCTCCGCAGGTCAGTCATCGAGTAGTGCCCTGATCTTACCGGGCCCGCCCTTATGCTTGCCAACTGCCTGCCACCTGCCTGCCGATGTCGGCGGCGATTCGTTCCGGAATGCCGCCAAGCGGGTGAAGGCTTACTTGCCCGCGTGAACGCTCGGCATCGGCCTGAGGGTAGACTCGACCGTGAGGCGTTGCTGCTTGCTTAAAAGGATGTGCAGGCGCGCCGCATGATCGACAGGAGACCGCCACGATCTCGACCCCATGCAGGGCGGGGGTCAGGTATTGGCGACGGCACGGGAGGCCGAAGTGAACGAACAAGGAAAGATCGAAGGCATCGACATCGACCGCGTCAGCGCCTGGATGGCCGAGAGAACGCCACTGACACTGCCGCTCGCGTTCAAGCTGATCGCCGGCGGCCGATCGAACATGACCTTCACGGTCACCGACGCGGCTGGCCGTCGATTCGTGCTGCGTCGCCCGCCGCTGGGCAAACTGCTGCCGAGCGCGCACGACATGGCGCGCGAACATCGGCTGATGTCTGCGCTCGCTGATACAGCGGTGCCAGTGCCCCGCATGGTCGGTCTGTGTCAGGACCCGGCGGTCAACGAGCGCGACTTCTATGTCATGCACTTTCTCGACGGTGTCGTGGTCCGCGATATCGAGGTCGGCCGCACCTTGACGCCGCAGGCGCGCCAGCGGATGTGCCATTCGCTGATCGAGACGCTGTGCACCCTGCACCGGGTCGATGTCGATGCGATCGGTTTGGGTAACCTCGCCAAGCGGGAAGGCTATGTCGAGCGTCAGCTCAAGCGCTGGTCAGGCCAGTGGGAGCAATCGCGCACCCGCGATTTGCCGCTCTTCGATACCGTGCGCGACGCGCTGGCGGCGCGCATGCCCGCTGCGTCTGCGGCCACCATCGCGCATGGCGACTATCGCCTGTCCAATTGCATGATGGATCCGTCGGGGCCGGTTGTCGGTGTGCTCGACTGGGAGTTATGCACGCTTGGCGAGCCGATGGCCGATCTCGGCGGATTGCTGGGTTACTGGTACGACCCGTCAGACCCGGGGCAGGGCGGCGATCCGGCGACGACCGGGCTGCCAGGTTTCCTGACTCAGGACGAGATGGCCGGCTTGTATGCCGACTCGATGGGCGTGTCGCTGGCCTCGGTCGACTATTACCGTGCTTTTGCGCAGTGGCGCCTCGCAAGCATCGGCGAGGGCGTCTATGCGCGCTATCTGGGCGGGCAGCAGGGTTCGCAGGACGAACCGATCGACCTCGAGGCCTACAAGGCGTCGATTCCCAGACGCGTCGAGCGCGCCGCTCGCCTGCTCGGGCTGAAGACTCCCGTCTGAGGCCGCGATGACCCAAAGCCAGTTGCCCTTGTCGGGCTTGAGCGTGATCGAGATCGGTGGCGGCGCGGCGGGCGCCTATTGCGGCCGGCTTCTGGTCGATGCCGGTGCGGCGGTGACGGTTGTCGTGCCAAGCGGATCCGATCCGATGGCGGGCATCGTGCGCAATGACGATCACACCGAAGCGGCTTACGGCAACTGGCTGCGCGCCGGCAAACAGGTGGTCGAGACCGGTGCCGATTCCCAGGCGATCGCCAAACTGTGTGCGCAAGCCGATCTCCTTGTCCTCGGTGAAGACTGCGAACTCGACGCGGCGCTCTTCAGTCCGCGAATCGCCACCATCGCGCTGAGCTGGTTCGGTCGGGGCGATGGTCCGTTTCGCGAGTGGAAGGGCAATGATCTGGTGATCCAGGCGCTCAGCGGCATGCCTCAGATGGCCGGGCGCACCGAGGGGCCGCCGACCTTTTTCGGAGATCGCCAGGCCAGCGTCTTCGGTGGCATCACCGCTTACATCGCGGCCTGTGCGGCCATGCTGGCGCCGGCCAACGGTGTCGTGCGCCATTTCGAGATCAGCATCCTCGAGGCCTATATGGTGCTGAGCGAAATGCACATGCATTTTTTTGAGCGCGACGGCATCCCGATGCAGCGCTGCGGCCTGAATCGCTTCTCGCCCAACTCGCCGGTGGGCGTCTATCCCTGCAAGACCGGCTGGGTCGGCATCACCGTGACAACCCCTGATCAGTGGCGTTCGCTGTGCAAGGCGCTCGATCTGCGTGAGCAGGCCGCCGATGTCGGTCTGGTGACCCGCGAACTGCGGTTTTCCCGACAGGACGAGGTCGAGGCCGCACTGATCCGTGCGCTTGCCGCGCGCCCGGCATCGGAGTGGGCTGCCCTTGGCCGCCAGCACAAGGTGCCGATCGTGGTGGTGCCCGATGCGGCCGGCATCCTCGATCATCCGATCTTCAGGTTCAGGGAGTCGCTGGCCACCGTTCGCATCGGTGAGCAGACCCTGCGTGTGCCGCGCACCCCCTTCAGCCTGACCGGCACGCCGGTTCGCCGTGACCTTGACGCACCGAGGCCGTCTCAACCGGCTGCGTCCTTCGCCGCGGGTGCGCCAGCCCCCGCGCCGGGCTCGGCCAAATACGACGCGCCGCTGGCCGGGTTTACGGTGGTCGACTTCGCCATGGGCTGGGCCGGACCGCTGGCCAGTCGCCTGCTTGCCGATCTCGGCGCCGAGGTCATCAAGATCGAGGCCGCGCGTTATCCCGACTGGTGGCGCGGCGTGAACTGGACGCCCGAGTACATCCGCGAGCGCGGCTATGAAAACGCCAAGGGCTTTTGCGCGCTCAACCGCGGCAAGCGTGGCGTGAGCATCGATCTGACCACTGACACCGGTCGCGAACTGGCGCTGACGCTGATCGCAGGTGCCGATGTGATCGTCGAAAACCAGGCCTCCGGCGTGATGGACAAGCTCGGCCTCGGTTATGCGCAGGCTGCTGCTGCACGCCCCGACATTGTGATGCTCTCGATGTCGGCCTTCGGCACCGGCAATGACTGGTCCGACACCCGTGCCTATGGCTCGACCCTCGAACAGGGCGCCGGCCTGCCGAGCTTCATGGGCTTTGCTGATGCGCCACCGACCATGGCCCACCTGGCCTTCGGGGATCCGGTTGGCGGTCTGTTCGGTTGCGCAGGGGCGCTCACCGCCCTGATCAGCCGACGCCGCACCGGTCAAGGCCAGTATGTGAACCTGAGCATGGTCGAAGCGATGCTCCAGTTCACGACGCCGTCATTAATCGCCCATCAGCTCGACGCCCAAAGCCTCGTGCGCCGGGGCAATCGCCATGCCGCGATGGCCCCGCATGGCATCTATCCTGCGGCTGGCAACGATCGCTGGCTTGCGGTGGCGATCGACGACGCCGCTTCATTTGCCGGCCTTGCACGCCTGATCGGCCGCCCCGACTGGGCCGACGACGCCTCGTTGCGTGAACTGTCGGCGCGCCGGGCGCGTGAAGACGAGATCGATTCGGCGATTGCTGCCTGGAGCCGCCAGCAGGACGCGCAACAGGCTGCCGCTGCACTGCAATCGGCAGGGATTGCAGCGGCACCGATCGTCCATGCAGAGACCCTCTTCGATGTCGAGCATTTCGAGAGGGCCGGTTTCTTCATCGATCTGGAGCGAGCCTTCTCGGGTCCGCAGCGCCAGGCCGGTTTGTCGATCATGCGCGACGGCAAGCGGCTCGGTGCCCGAAGGCCGGCGCCGCTGCTGGGTGAACACAGCTGGGAGGTGCTTGGCAGTCGCGCTTCGGTGAGTCTCGAGCGCTATCAGCAACTGCTGCGCGACGGTGTCATCAGCTTCGAGCCTGCACCCAGCCGGAATATCGTGGCGCCGCAGGCTATGATCGGCAAAGACTGAGCAAACACAGAGAGGAGAGATCGGCCATGGCCGCAGTGCTGCAAGGAATTCGTGTTCTGGACTTTGGTCGCTATATCGCCGGCCCTTACTGCGGCGCGCTGCTTGCCGAATACGGCGCCGATGTGATCCGCATCGAAAAGCGTGATGGCAGCGAAGATCGCTTTCCGGCTCAGGTGGGCGGCGGCGTTGGCGCATTGTTTTTGCAGATGAACCGCAACAAGCGTTCGGTCACGCTCGATCCGGCGTCGCCCGAGGGGCGTCAGGTGGTCGAGCGCATGGTCAGGACCGCCGATGTCGTGATCGCCAATCTGCCGGCGGCCACGCTGGTCTCGATGGGTCTCGACTATCAGACGCTTTGCACTTACAAACCCGACATCATTTTCGTCACCAACACCGCATTCGGACCGGTCGGGCCGATGAGCAAGAATGTCGGCTTCGATGGCATCGGGCAGGTGATGTCGGGGGCGGTCTACATGACCGGCGAGCCCGACCAGCCCTATCGTTCGTCGGCTCCCTGGGTCGATTTCGGCACCGCCCTGCATTGCGCCTTCGGCACGATGGCTGCGCTCATGGAGCGTCAGAAAACCGGCAAAGGGCAGATCGTTCAGGGCGCGCTGCTGGCGACTGCGCTCACCGTCAACAACGCATCGCTGATCGAGCAGGCGGTGGTCAAACCCGATCGGATCCCGACCGGCAACCGAGGCCAGACCGCAGCACCGTCGGATATCTACAGGGCCAAAGATGGCTGGGTTCTGGTGGCGGTCACCGGCAACCCGCTCTACAAGCGCTGGGCCAGGCTGATGGGTGAGCCCGAATGGCTGACCGATCCGCGCTTTGCCACCGATGACGATCGAGGTCGCCATGCCGAGATCATCAGCGAGCGGATGGGACGCTGGTGCGCCGATCGCGCAGCCGACGACATCGTCCAGATTCTGGGCGATGCAATGATTCCCTGTGCGCCAGTGCTCAAGCCTCAGGAGGCGCTCGATCATCCGCAGGTGCGCGCGCTTGGCGTGCTCCAGGACACCGACTATCCGGGCTTGCCTCGCCCGGCGCCGGTTGCTGCAGTGCCGCTCTGGATGTCAGAGACCCATGCCGTGCCACGCACCCGCCCACCCAAGCTCGGCGAGCACACGAATGAGGTGCTGAGCGAGCTTGGCTACAGCGCTCACGACATTGCAGGCATGCGGGAGCGTTCGGTCATCTGACCCGGGCCGGTATCGAGGGTTTCTTCTCAGAAGGAGAAGGGTTTGTGCGCATTGCGCGCGGGTCAGCCCGGCGCAGGCGCCCCACCGCCCTGATGCGGCGCAAGGCTTCCTGGGCCGCTTGCGCTGCCATGGGGCAGATCGAATCGCATCGTCAGGCGGTTGGTCTGGTCGCGGCGCTCGTAGCGAACATCCTGGGCGAATTTGCGCACCAGATGAATCCCGAGGCCACCCACCGACGCGTCAGCGACCGACTGCGGATGTGACGGAGAATCGACCGCCAGCGGATCGAAGGCCTCGGCCTGATCGTCGATGCGCAGGATCACCGCTTGGCCGCCGTGATCGAGGTAGAGCTTAACGCCATCCTCACTGCTGGCGGCGCAAGCGCCCGGCTCGATGCCATGCCGAACGATGTTGGAGAACACTTCTTCGCAGCACAGCTGCATGGCGAATACGGTTGAGGCCGGTAGGCTCCAGCGCTGCGCGAAGTCATCGACCCAAGCACCGATCTGGGCCAGATCGTGCAGGTTGCCCCTAACCGCCAGCTGATCAGCCATACAGTCTGGTGTCAGGTGGCGAGCGTCGGAAAATCAGCCCGCCAGATAGTCGCCGGCAGCGGTGAGGTCCTGAAAGACCGGGATGATCGAATCGATGCCGGCAGCGGTGAGCACTTGTGCAACATCGGCGCCTGGCTTGAAAAATGCCATTTTGCCGCCCTTTGATTGAACCGCTTTCGACCCGATGACCAGTGTGCGGATGCCCATTGAGGCCAGGAACGACACCTGTTCAAGATCGACCAGCATGCGCTTCGTATTACCCGCAATAGCACTGAATTTCAGGTCGATCTTCTGGGCGCCTGCCAGGTCCATCTTCCCGGCAAGAATGACTCGGACAACATCGTTTGCCAGATTTTCGGTGGTCATTTCCAAAGCGGTTGCTCCAGGGATTCAGTCGGCGTCGGTGTGCGCTTCCGGTCAGGATTGACAGACCAAAATCAAACGCAATCAGCGAGCCTAGCGGGCAAATATTCCAGGATTAAGACAGGGGTGTGACGGGCCTGCGGATAACGGAGGCGCCTGCCGGTAGGTCAAGGGGCCCTGCGAGCAGAAGACCTGGTGGGCAGCAAGGGTTTCGAACCCCTGACCCCCGCCGTGTGAAGGCGATGCTCTACCACTGAGCTAGCTGCCCAGGCGTCTGCTGAGAGTTGTCCGGCAGGCACGGGTCGTCTGCAAAGGCGACGCCTCACTCCTTACCGGAAACTTCGATGCCGATCGCGACCGGTGTAGCTTTGCCGCGTCGTCTGGAATCGAAGCTTTCAATCATGCCACAAATGAGGTTTCGCAGCCAATGCGCTGTGTCAGTACCGCCTTGCCGCCGGGCGCCAGAACGACACGATCGAGGGGCGCGCAATTGCCGGCTTCGATACACAAGTACTGATACCAGTCGGCAAGCGGCACGTCGCCGAGTGCCGCAATGCCTTGTGGGCCCGGATTCCAGACAACTGTCGAGGCGCTGTGAAGGCTCTCGATCACGATCGCACGGCCAAGGACCGGGTCCTGAATCCGATGTCTCGAGCCGCTGCGAAGGTAGATCCGGTCGCAGGCGGTGTCGAAGCGCCAGGGCTCGATCTGCTCGAACTCGGCGAAGTCATGCAGCTTGTCGAGGTAGTGCAGGCCCTGCAGGCCCTCGACCGCCACCTGACGCACATCACCGACTCGAAAATAGGTGTGAAGCGCCTGGGTCAGGCTCAACGGTTGCGGGCTGTCGTTGATGGTGTGCAGTGACATCTCGAGCGTGTCTGACACCCATACCTCGAAGCGGGGTCGGCAGGCGAGCGGCCATTGCCCTGAATCGGGAAAGGGGGTTTGCCTGGTTTGAGGCTGAAACACGATGTGGATCCGGCCGTCTTGCTGTTCGTCAAGCGCGCAAACCTCCCAGGGGATCTTGCGAACGAAACCGTGCTGCACCGCGTGTTCTGGTTGATCCTGGCGGGCGAACCAGGGCCAGCACAGCGGCACACCACCGCGCACCGGACGACCCGGCGCGAGCCTGGCCTGCGAGCACCACAGCAGGTCGCGGCCGTCGGCACGGGGCGTGAAGGAAAGCACCTGAGCGCCGAAGAGGGCGATCTCGCAGCGCGCGTGCGGTGTATCGATCAGCAGGGTGTCGAGGCCCTGCCAGGTTGAACGATGGATCATCCCGAGATGGTAGCGTCAAGCGAGATGGCCTGCGGTATTCGCTGCGTGGCGTTTTACTCGCTGCACGACTTTGCTTAGCCACAGGCAGCGCTCGAGCGCGGGCGGTCAACGCTGATCGACTAGAATTGCGTCCCTCCCTTGCCCTGCCTGCCGGTCATGACAGACGCCAAAATCCGCACCCGTTTTGCCCCGTCTCCCACCGGATTTCTTCATATCGGCGGAGCGCGGACCGCGCTTTTTTCGTGGGCCTTCGCCCGTCATTTCGGCGGGACCTTCATTCTTCGCATTGAAGACACCGACGTCGAGCGCTCGACCCCGCAGGCGGTGCAGGCAATCCTCGAGGGTATGGCGTGGCTCGGACTGGCGCACGACGAAGGCCCGTTCTATCAGATGCGGCGGATGGACCGGTACCGCGAGGTGATCACGCAGATGCTGGCCGCTGGTACCGCTTATCACTGCTGGGCCACACCGGCCGAACTCGACGCGATGCGGGAGGCGCAGCGCGCGCGTGGCGAAAAGCCCCGCTATGACGGCCGATGGCGGCCCGAAAATCGCGATCGGCTTGGGCTGGTTGTGCCGGCCGGTCAGCAGCCGGTCGTGCGGTTTCGCAACCCCGATGACGGTGAGGTCGTCTGGAACGATCTGGTCAAGGGGCCGATCGCCATCGGCAATATCGAGCTTGACGATCTGATCATCGCCCGTTCCGACGGTACGCCGACCTACAACTTCTGCGTCGTGGTCGATGACTGGGAGATGCAGATCACCCATGTCATTCGCGGCGATGATCATGTCAACAACACGCCGCGCCAGATCAACATCCTTCGGGCACTCGGTGCCGCACTGCCGGTCTATGGCCATGTCCCGATGATTCACGGCCCCGATGGCCAGAAACTCTCGAAGCGTCACGGTGCGGTATCAGTGATGCAGTACGACGACGAGGGTTTCCTGCCCGAGGCGGTCATCAACTATCTCGCGCGACTGGGCTGGAGCCATGGCGATGACGAGGTGTTTTCACGCGAATCGCTGGTGCAGTGGTTCGATGGTTCACATCTGTCGCATTCGCCGTCGCAGTTCGATCCCGAAAAGTTGAAGTGGCTCAACAACCACTACCTGAAGCGAACGCCCGACGAGACGCTTGCGGTGTGGGTCGCGCCCCGGCTGGCGCGTCGCGATGTCGATCACTCAGGGCAGGGCGGCCCCGATCTGGCCGCGGTGTGCGGGCTCTTCAAGGACCGCGCAAGCACGCTCGAAGAGCTGGCTGATCTGGCGGCGATGCTCTGGGTCGATCCGGTGGTGGCTAACCCGAATCTGACCGATGAACTCGCGGCGCAACTCAGGCCCGAGGCCATGCCGGCGCTTCACGATCTGGCCAGCAGGCTGTCCGCCTGCGATTGGAATGCTGTCGCGATTTCGGGCGCGATCAAGGAGACCCTGGCGGCACATCAGCTGAAGATGCCGCAACTTGCGGTGCCGGTCAGGCTGAAGGTCTTCGGACGGGCGCAAACGCCGTCGGTGGATGCGATGCTTGCGCTGATGCCGCGCGAGACCGTTCTGGCCAGGTTGCGAGCCTGATCGGCTGAGTGTCTGTGATCCGCTGAGGCCGACGATCGGTGCGCCGCGAGATCCGCAACGCACCGAAGCCCATTATTCGTAGCTCACTTCACCGGCGACATGCTCGCTGCCGTCGGCATGTCTGACCCAGACCCGACTCTTGCCCGGTCCGATCTCGATGCCGCCACAGCTGACTTCATTGTCGACAAAGGCGGGCTGCTGGTTGCGAAACACGAATTGGCGTGGTGTCTTGCCCGGATGGGCATTACGCCAGGTGTCAAGCATGAGCGTGCCCAGCAGCGGACCATGGACGACCAGCCCCGGGTATCCCTCGACCCCGGTGGTGTAAGGATGGTCGTAATGAATACGGTGGGTATTGAAGCTGACCGCGCTGTAGCGAAAGAGCAGCGGCGCGCTCGGCGTAAAGCGATCCTGCCAGTCGCCCTCAGCGGGCGGGGCGACCGTGGCAGGGGCTGGCGCGGCGGTCGGCGCTGAGGTGCTGGCCGGCGCTGGCATGCTGGCACCGGCTGCCTCGCGGTAGACCGCGGTCTGCAACTCGTCGATACCGCAGACATCGCCCGAGTACCAGCGGTTGCGCAGCGACACGAAGCCGAGCGTCCCGCTGCGACCGGTCTTGAGGTTGACCGATTCTATTGTTGAGCGTACCTCGAGCGGGGCATCGAGCGGCATCGGGGCGAGCCACTCAATCGAACTGCCGGCCCACATCCGGCGCGGCAGCGGCCATGTCGGGACCAGCGGGCCGCGCGGGCCGTGGCCATCGCCACCCAGCGAGGCGGTGGGCCAGGCGGGTGGCGCAAAGAGCCACAGCCAGTGGCGCAGTGGTTCGAGCGCGGATCCCTGGGCGGGCAAGGGGCGATCGAGGCTGGCCTCGAGCAGACCAACCCACTGGCTGCTGGCTTGCAGTGACCGGCGATCACTTCGTCCGACCCAGGCAGTCCAGTCGGTGGCGGCGAGTTGCGTGTCGACGGCGCTCATTGCTTACTCCAGGGTGAGCTTCTGAGCGGCGACCACCTGCTTGTAAACCTCGAGTTCGGCGGCAATCTGCTGGGCGAACTGTTGTGGCGTATTGCCGATGACCAGCGAGCCGGTGTCGGCGATGCGCTTTGCGACCCCGGGGTCTTCGAGGGTCTTGCGGGCCGCGAGGTTGATCGTATCGATCACAGCTGCCGACATGCCTTTCGGGCCGTAGATACCGTAGAAGGCCATCCTGTTGACCGGTTCGAGTCCGACATCCTTGAACGTGGGGACATTCGGCAGCACCGCCAGTTTGGCGGGTGCTGCGACGACGATCGGGATCAGCTTGCCGTCACGAATGAAGGGCAGCGCCGAGGGGAGGTTGTCGAAGATGATCGGGATTTGCCCTGCCACCACATCGGCCAGCGCCGGGCCTGCTCCCCGGTAGGGAATGTGGACCATGAAGGTTTTTGTGAGTGACTTGAAGAGTTCGGTCTGCAGATGCCCGATGCCGCCGGTGCCCGAACTGCCATACGAGTACTTTCCGGGGTTGCGGCGCAGTTCGGCCACAAAGCTCTTGAAGTCGCGGGCCGGAAATGAGGGATGGACCGCGATGACGTTGGGGGTGGCCGCGAGATTGATGATCGGTGAAAAATCGCTCAGCGGGTCGTAGCCGATCTTGGGGTTGATCGCCGGATTGGCCGCCACGGTAGAGACCGTGGCCATCCCGAGCACATAGCCGTCGGGTGCAGCACGAGCGAGTTCGAGTGCGCCGATGGCGCCGCCTCCGCCGGCCTTGTTTTCGACGACGACGCTTTGGCCGAGGTTGTCACGCAGCTTGTCCGACACCACGCGGGCGACGATATCGGTCGTGCCGCCCGGGGCAAACGGGACGATCAGCCTGACCGGGCGGGCGGGGTAGGCTTGCGCCATCAGGCTGCCGGGCAGCATGCCTGCAGCGCCGGCGGCGATCATGGCGCCGAGCAGTTCGCGTCTGGCCCCGCCGATCGGCAGGGGGTTTGTCTCAATAACAGCCTTGCGGCTCAGGTCTGATCGATCGGTCACAGAGGGTCTCCTGGCATTGACGATAAACTCGGGGTCTTCTTGTCCCGCCCATAAGCATAGCGCCATGTCCGGCAACACCTTCGGTCACCTGTTTACCGTGACGACTTTCGGAGAGTCCCACGGGCCGGCGCTCGGCTGCGTGGTTGACGGTTGCCCGCCCGGTATGGCCCTGTCCGAAGCCGATCTGCAGCCCGATCTCGATCGGCGCCGTCCCGGCACATCGCGCCATGTCACTCAGCGCCAGGAACCCGATCGCGTCGAGATCCTGTCGGGTGTCTATGAGGGCATGACCACCGGCACGCCGATCGCCTTGCTGATCCGAAACGAAGATCAGCGCAGCAAGGACTATTCGGCGATTGCGCAGACCTTCAGGCCGGGGCATGCCGACTACACCTATCTGCACAAGTACGGCATCCGCGATCCGCGCGGCGGCGGCCGATCGTCGGCACGTCTGACGGCCGCGACCGTGGCAGCCGGCGCCATTGCCCGCAAATGGCTGTCGCAGGCCTATGGCACGACGGTGCGCGGTCGAATGAGCCAACTCGGCGATATACCGATTCCGCTCGAGGACTGGAACGAAGTCCATCGCAATCCGTTTTTTGCGGCCGGCCAGTCAATGGTCGAGACACTCGAGGCCTACATGGACGCGCTGCGCCGCTCGGGCGACTCCTGCGGTGCGCGCATCGACGTGGTGGCCGAGGGCGTGCCGGTCGGCCTGGGCGAGCCCTTGTTTGACAAGCTCGACGCCGATATTGCCTTCGCGATGATGGGGATCAATGCGGTCAAGGGCGTCGAAATCGGATCGGGCTTTGCGTCGGTCACGCAAAAGGGCAGCGAGCATGGCGACGAACTCACCCCGGCCGGTTTTGTGGGCAATCACTCCGGCGGCGTGCTGGGCGGCATCTCCACCGGTCAACCGATCACGGTCTCGATTGCGATAAAGCCCACCTCCAGCATTCGGTTGCCGCGCCGTTCGATCGATATCGAAGGCGCGCCGACTCAGGTCGAGACGCTGGGGCGCCACGACCCGTGCGTCGGCATCCGAGCCACGCCGATTGCCGAGGCGATGCTGGCACTGGTGCTGATGGATCATGCGCTGCGCCACCGCGCTCAGTGCGCCGATGTGCGGGTGGCCTCGCCCTCAATCCCGGGCACAGCCGGCTGAGCCGGCGTCGCAGGGCTGTCATGGCGGGTATTGGCCCTTCGGGCTTGCAGGGTGCAGGCCCGATTCGGGCGCTCTTTTTTGCCTATTTCGCGTTCGTCGGCATCTATTCGCCCTACCTGAGTCTGTGGTTCGATTCGCGCGGATTGTCGATTGCGCAAATCGCGGTGCTGATGTCGCTGCCTCAGTTGCTGAGGATCGTGGCGCCTCCCTTCTGGGGCTGGCTGTCTGATCGGGGGAGCCACCGCGTTGTCTTTCTCAGGCTGAGTGCGGCCGGCTCATTGCTCATCGTGCTGCTCTTTCCGTTGGCACAGGGCCCGGTCGCCCTGGCGATCCTGCTGGTCATGATGTGTTTCATGACGGCCGGTCAAATGCCGATCGGTGAGGCCCTTGCGCTGGAGCGCACCCGCGGCGACGCCGGGCAGTACGGACGCATCCGCTTGTGGGGCTCGATCGGATTCGTGTGCACCGTGCTGGCCGGCGGCCCGCTGCTTGATCACTTCGGCATGGTGTCGCTGCCTGGCCTGATGGCCGGTGCCCTCGCACTGCTGGTTGCGGTGAGTTTCGCCTTGGCTGAGCCGACTGCGGCACGCGCGAGCCGCGCGGTCGAATCGCCAGGCGTGACATTTCGCGATCCGGCGACAATGGCATTTTTCGTCTCGGCGTTTCTGATGATCTTCGCGCATGCGGCGCTTTATTCATTCTTTTCGCTGTATCTCGAAAGGCTCGGTTACAGCCACACCGCGATCGGTGCGATCTGGGGGCTGGGCGTCGTCGCCGAAATTGCGCTTTTTTCGGTACAGCGTTCGCTCTTTGCACGGTTTTCACTGATGACACTGCTTGCTTTCAGCTTCGTGGTCTGCGCGGTGCGTTTTGCCCTGGTCGGTGCCAGTGACGGTGCACTGTGGGTGCTGTTGCCCTGTCAGCTTTTGCACGCAGTGACATTCGGCCTGCATCACAGCGCGTCGATGGCCCTGCTGCATCGCTGGTTCGGCTCAGCGCGTCAGGGCGGCGCGCAGGCGACCTTCACCGTCGTGGCCTATGGCCTGGGCGGCGCCAGCGGCGGCTGGCTTGCGGGCTGGCTCTGGCAGGCGTTTTCACCGCAGGCGATGTTCTACGGTGCGGCGCTGGCTGCATTGCTTGGGTTGGCCGCAGTACTTTTGTCGGCGCGCCTCGAGCAACGCCGCCCGCCTGATCTGTCGGTGATCTCATGATGATGAAGCGGTCAATGATCTGGCTGATGGCAGGCGTGCTGGTGGCGCTGCTGCCGGCCTGCCAGTCGCAGCGCGCGCAATTGCCGGTTGGGCCCCGGGTCGGTCCGATGCCGTCGCGCGAACTGACGGTCTCGCCGGCGCAACTCCAGCAGGGGGCCGCTGAGGCCTACACCCGACTGATCGCTCAGGCTTCGAAAGAAGGCGTCCTCGACAGGGATCCTGCGATGAACGCGCGTTTGCGTGCCATCGTCAGCCGCCTGATCGGCGCAAGCGGTGCGCTGAGCGCTGATGCGCCCGGATGGCCCTGGGAGCTTCATGTCCTCGACGAGGCGCCGCTCGATGCATGGTGTCTTCCCGGCGGAAAGATCGCAGTGCACACGCCCTTGCTCAGGCGTCTTGCGCTTGATGATGACGAGACTGCCGCGCTTTTGGCTCATGCGATGGCGCATACCTTGCGTGGGCATTCGCTTGAGCGGGCTCAGGTCGAAGCGACAGGCGACCCTGATCGTCTGGCTTTCAGATCGGCAGCGCAGACGCCCTATTCACGTGCGCATGAGTCGGAGGCCGATCGGCTGGGCATCGAGTTGGCTGCGCGTGCCGGTTTCTCCCCGCAGGCGGCAGCCGGGCTCTGGCGCAAGGCGAGCGCACTGGCGAGCTCCGGGGTGCAGGTCAGATGGCTGGAGATTCACCCCTGGACAGCGTCGCGGCAGGAAGACATCGATGCGGTTGCTCGGCGTGTGATGCCGCTTTACGAGCAGGCGAAAAAGCCCTGAATAAGCAGAAAATAATATTTTTTCGTAAATCGGAATGTGTGTCGGTTGGGAGTCGTTGTGCTTTCTCAACGCCGTCACCGGTTCGTCAATCGTTCCGGCTTACGCTGCGGGGGTTCGGGATTGTCCGATCAAACTCAAGGAGAGCACATCATGGCCACCCAATCCGACTTCAGTGCCGATGAATGGTCCGCAATTCGAAATGCACCGCATGTTGCAGCCCTTGCCGTGGCGGCCGCGGGCTCTAGTGGACTCGGCACCTTCAAGGAGTCATTCGCTGCGATGGAAGGCGTGATGAGCGCTCAGAAATCCGATAGCGCGCTGCTGCGTGAGCTTGCCACGCGCGAGGAGGCAATGGCGGGTCAGACCTTTTTGCGCCAGCAGATGAGCTTCGGGATGACTCAACAGCAGATGGTCGACAAGCTCCAGACGATGGCATCCGAGCAACTCGGTGCCGCCGTTCGCGCGCTCAACGCCAAAGCGCCTGCCGACGCTGCTGCCTATATCGCCTGGGTCTCAGGTATCGCTACCAAGGTCTCGGAAGCGGCCAGCGAGGGAGGCTTTCTGGGATTCGGCGGAGAACGGGTCAGCGCGGCTGAAACCGCCATGATCGACAAACTCAAGTCGGCAATGAGCGCTGCCTGAGGCTGGGCGCACTGCAACGGTGTGTCGGGCCGGCTGCCTGCTCGGTCGAGCCCGATCAGCCGGTGCAGACTGGAAAGTGGATTAGTCGGGCGCGTCATGGTCAAATGGAGGGTTATTCTCCAAGCAACCGAGACGCGCCCTCATGCCTGCCAGCACGATCAACGCCCGTACGCTCTACGACAAACTCTGGGATGCCCATGTCGTCCATCAGGAAGACGACGGCACCTCCCTTATCTACATCGACCGGCAACTCCTTCATGAGGTGACCAGTCCGCAGGCCTTTGAAGGCCTGAAGCTGGCCGGCAGGCTGCCCTGGCGGATCTCGGCCAATCTGGCAGTGGTTGATCACAATGTGCCGACAACCGACCGGTCTGCCGGCATCGCCGACCCGATCGCCCGGCTGCAGGTCGAGACGCTCGACGCCAACGCCCGCGAGCACAAGATGGTCTATTTCGACATCGCCGATCGCAGGCAGGGCATCGTCCACGTGATCGGCCCTGAACAGGGCGCAACCCTTCCCGGCATGACGGTGGTGTGCGGCGATTCGCACACCTCGACCCATGGCGCCTTCGCCTGCCTGGCCTGGGGGATCGGCACATCCGAGGTTGAGCTCGCACTCGCCACCCAATGCCTGACCGCCAAGAAGGCCCGCAATATGCGGGTGCTGGTCGAGGGGCAATTGCCGCGCGGCGTCACTGCCAAGGACATCGCGCTGGCCGTCATCGGCCAGATCGGCACCGCTGGCGGCACCGGATACGCGATCGAGTTTGCCGGCTCGGCCATCCGGGCCCTGAGCATGGAAGGCCGGATGACCTTGTGCAACATGGCCATCGAAGCCGGTGCCCGCTCGGGCATGGTGGCGGTCGACGACACCACGATCAGCTATCTGAAAGGCCGCCCGATGTCGCCATCAGGCGCCGACTGGGACCGTGCGGTTGAGTACTGGCGAACGCTCACCACCGATCAGGGGGCGGCCTTCGACGCCGAGGTGCGTCTGGATGCCGCGCAGATCGCGCCGCATCTGACCTGGGGAACGTCGCCCGAGATGGTGGTGTCGATTGAAGGTCGTGTACCGGATCCCGACAAGGAAAAAGACGCAGTGCGCCGCGAAGGAATCGAGCGCGCGCTGGTTTACATGGGTCTCGAACCCAATACGCCGCTTTCGCAGGTCAGCATCGACAAGGTCTTCATCGGGTCGTGCACCAACTCCCGGATCGAAGACTTGCGTCAGGCGGCAGCGGTGGTGCGGGGTCGTCAGCGGGCAGCCAATGTCAAGCTGGCGATGGTCGTGCCGGGCTCCGGTCTGGTCAAGGCGCAGGCTGAAGCCGAAGGCCTCGACCGCATCTTCATCGATGCCGGCTTCGAATGGCGCGAGCCGGGTTGTTCGATGTGTCTGGCGATGAACGCCGATCGGCTCGAACCCGGCGAACGGTGCGCCTCCACCAGCAATCGCAATTTCGAAGGCCGTCAGGGCACTGGCGGTCGCACCCATCTGGTCAGCCCTGCGATGGCCGCAGCCGCGGGCGTGTTCGGGCATTTCGTCGATATCCGCCGCCTCTAAGCTGCGGTCAGTGAGCCGATTATGGAAAAATTCAATATTCATCGCGGACTGGTCGCCCCGCTCGATCGGGCCAATGTCGATACCGACGCGATCATCCCCAAGCAGTTTCTGAAGTCGATCAAGCGCACCGGTTTCGGGCCGAATCTCTTCGATCAGTGGCGCTATCTCGATACCGGCGAGCCCGGAATGGATAACGCGCGCAGGCCGCTCAACCCCGACTTTTCGCTGAACCAGCCGCGCTACCGCGGGGCATCCGTTTTGCTGACCCGCAAGAATTTCGGCTGCGGTTCATCGCGCGAGCACGCCCCCTGGGCGTTGGCCGACTACGGTTTTCGCGCCGTTCTGGCGCCGAGCTATGCCGATATCTTCTTCAACAACTGCTTCAAGAACGGTTTGCTTGCGGTGTGTCTGAGCGAGTCGCAGATCGATCGGCTGTTTCACGAAGTGGCTGCCTTCCCGGGCTTTGAGCTCGTGATCGATCTCGAACGCCAGACGGTGGCCACGGCCAACGGCTCGCTTGCATTCGGCTTCGAGGTCGATCCGTTTCGCCGGGACTGTCTGCTCAACGGGTGGGACGATATCGGCCTGGTCCTGCGCCATGCCGACAAGATCCGCGAGTTTGAAGCCCGCCGATTGGCCGAGCAGCCGTGGCTCGGCAAGATGCTCAACACCTGAATCCACGCCACGGCGCAATCGTTTACGCCGGCGTGGCGTGTTCTCCCGGCCTTAGCGGTCGGGCTTATGTTTTTTGATTTCCTGAGGAATTCACTCAATGAAAATTGCTGTGTTGCCAGGCGATGGCATCGGCCCCGAGATCACCGCGCAGGCGGTGCGGGTCATCAATGCGCTCGGTCTGGGTATCGAGATGGCGCAGGCACCCGTCGGTGGGGCAGCCTACGACCAGGCCGGCGATCCCCTTCCGGCTGCAACGATCGAGCTGTGCGAGCGCTCGGACGCGATCCTCTTCGGCTCGGTGGGCGGCCCGCAATACGACGCGCTGCCCCGGCCGATGCGCCCCGAACAGGGGCTGCTCAGGCTTCGAAAGCATTTCGACCTCTACGCCAACCTGCGCCCGGCCATCGTTTACCCCGAACTGGCCCATGCTTCTTCACTGAAGTCCGAGATCGTCGCAGGCCTTGATCTGCTGATTATCCGCGAGCTCACCAGCGATATCTATTTCGGCCAGCCGCGCGGTGTGCGAATCAACGAATCGGGTGAGCGTGAGGGTTTCGACACCATGCGCTACACCGAGTCCGAGATCCGGCGCATCGCCATCACCGCCTTTCAGGCGGCCCGCGGTCGGGCCCGCAAGGTCTGTTCGGTCGACAAGGCCAATGTGCTCGAAACCACGCAGTTCTGGCGCGATGTGGTGACCGACGTCCACAAGGACTTTGCCGATATCGAGCTGTCGCACATGTATGTCGACAATGCCGCCATGCAACTTGTCCGCAATCCGAGGCAGTTCGACGTGATCGTCACCGGCAATATGTTCGGCGACATATTGTCGGATGAGGCGTCGATGCTGACCGGCTCAATTGGCATGCTGCCCTCGGCTTCGATCAATGCGAAAGGCTTCGGTCTGTACGAACCTATCCACGGCTCGGCGCCCGACATTGCCGGAAAGCGCATTGCCAATCCCCTGGCGACCATCCTTTCGGCCGCGATGCTGCTGCGCCACTCGCTCGGCCAGGAGGCGCCCGCCCGGCGGGTTGAAGCTGCCGTACGGAAGGTGTTGGCCCACGGTTTTCGAACGGCTGATATTACGGAACCCGGGTGCAAACAAGTCGACACAATTGCGATGGGCGACGCTGTGCTGGCCGCGCTTTGAACCCAGAAAAAGTTGAGCGATGACGATGATGAAGCTTGGTCTGGTCGGTTGGCGCGGGATGGTGGGTTCTGTCCTGATGCAACGCATGCGCGAAGAGAATGACTGCGCGCATATCGAACCCTTTTTCTTCAGCACCTCCAATGCTGGCGGCGACGCGCCGCTGGGGATGGGCAAGCTTCACAATGCCGATGATCTGACGGCATT
>CANKWX010000020.1 GCA_947487165.1 Burkholderiales bacterium | reverse complement strand
TCCGTGAGCGATTCGCCCTTCTTCGGCACCACCACTGCCAGTGGCACTTCGCCCCATTTGGCTGAAGGCAAGCCGATCACGGCGGCATCGGCGAGCGCGGGGTGGCCAAGCAACATGTTCTCGACTTCGGCCGGATAGATGTTTTCCCCACCCGAAATCAGCATGTCCTTCATGCGGTCGCGGATGGTGACAAAACCGTCTGTATCCATCGTGCCGACATCGCCGGTGTGCAGCCAGCCGTCGCGTATTGCCTGAGCGGTGGCATCCGGACGGTTCCAGTAGCCGACCATGTTGTGCGGGCCCCGCAGCAAGATCTCGCCGGCCTCATCCGGTGCGCAATCTTTCCCATCGGCACCGACGACTCGCACGTCGGTATAGAAATAGCCGCGACCGGTTGACCCGGCACGCTTGAGCGCGTCTTCGCCCATGATCAGACACCCCGGCCCGCAACTCTCGGTCAGACCATAGACCTGCAGCACTTCGACGCCCATTGTTGCGTAGGCCTCGATGAGGACCACCGGCACGGGTGCTGCGCCGGTCAGCACCCAGCGCAACAGGCTGGCATTGTGCGCAGCTTTGTCGAAGGTGGTCTGCATGAACTGCAGCATCGCCGGCACGAGCAGCGTGGTGGTGATCTTCTCTTGCGTGATCAGATCCCAGGCAAGCGTGGGATCAAAGGCTTTGAGAATGACCTGCGTCGTGCCGACATAGACGCAGGACAGCGATGGCATCAGCGCACCGACATGAAACAGCGGCAATGCGGTCAGGAAGCGGTCCTTGTAGTGAAAGTCGGCGCTCGAGGTGACGTTGATGGCCGACCACATCACCGTGCGGTGACTGTGCATCACGCCTTTGGGCAAGCCGGTGGTGCCTGAGGTGTACATGATGAAGAGCAGGTCGTCGTCAAAGCCCTCTATCTCGGGCTCTTGCGTCGGACGCGAGCCCATCCAGTCCTGATAATCGGCGGCGAATGCCGCCGGCGTGCCGCCCGCCTGCACGAAGGTCCGCAGATCGGTCTTTGTGCCACGACGCTGCAATTCGGCGACCACCGACGCGAAGTTCTCGGAGTAGATCAGCACGGTGGCACCGGCGTCTTTGAGGATGAACTCGAGTTCATCGGCCACCAGCCGCCAGTTGAGCGGCACATTCACCGCGCCGACCTTGGCCACTGCAAAAAAAGATTCGATGAACTCGGCACCGTTCATCAGCAGCAGTGCGACCCGATCGCCATGCTTCACGCCCGAGGCCCTGAGCGCATGCGCCACGCGATTACATCGCCCGTTCAGGTCGCGATAGCTCAGGCGCCGGCCGGCAACGCTCGGCTCAACAATGGCTTCAAGCGCCGGGCTCACGATCGCACGACGGCTCAAGACTTGTCCGATGTTCATCTTCATAACGGTCTCATTCCTGCTGCGCTCAGACAGGTCACCGGCGCAGTTCTTGTGATGTCAAGCGGCTGATCGCCCTACTTGTTTTTCAGCTTGCCCTTCGGCATGACGGTTGTGACCGGGGGGGCCGGCCGATTGGTGACAATGACCGACTCCTTGATCGGCCCGGTGTCCTTCTTCGGCTTTTTCGTCATCTTGTTGCTGCGTTGCTCGCCCTTTGGCATTTGTAGCTCCTCTCAGAAAAGTACGACGCCCCGAATCGATTCACCACGCTTCATCAGATCGAAGCCCTGGTTGATGTCCTCGAGCGGCATAGTGTGCGTGATGAGGCTGTCGATGTTGATCTTGCCTTCCATATACCAGTCGACAATGCGCGGAACATCCGTGCGACCCCGCGCACCGCCAAATGCCGTGCCCTCCCACTTGCGGCCGGTGACCAGCTGAAAAGGGCGAGTCGCAATCTCGGCGCCGGCCTCGGCCACACCGATGATGATGCTGCGGCCCCAGCCTTTGTGTGTGCTTTCGAGCGCCTGGCGCATGACCTTCGTGTTGCCGATGCATTCGAAGCTGTAGTCGACGCCACCATCGGTGAGCTGGACGATTGCATCGACCAGGTTGCCGCCCGCCGCCTCGATCTGCGCCGGATTCAGGAAGTGTGTCATGCCGAACTGCCGGGCGATGGCTTCGCGTGCCGGATTGAGGTCGATGCCGATGATCTTGTCGGCGCCGACCATGCGTGCGCCCTGAATCACGTTCAGACCGATCCCGCCCAGACCGAACACCGCCACCGTGGCACCCGCCTCGACTTTCGCGGTAAAGATCACCGCGCCGATGCCGGTGGTAACACCGCAACCGATGTAGCAGACCTTGTCGAAGGGCGCATCGGGGCGGATTTTAGCCAATGCAATTTCGGGCACGACCGTGTGATTGCTGAAGGTGCTGGTGCCCATGTAATGCAGGATCGGCTCGCCGTTCAGACTGAAGCGACTGGTGGCATCGGGCATCAGCCCCTTGCCCTGCGTACCGCGAATCAGCTGACACAGATTGGTCTTGCGGCTGAGGCAGAACTTGCATTGCCGGCACTCAGGCGTATAGAGCGGGATGACATGGTCGCCCTTGCGCAGCGTCGTCACGCCAGGACCGACATCGAGCACCACGCCCGCACCCTCATGTCCGAGGATGGCCGGAAACAGGCCTTCGGGATCGGCGCCTGACAGCGTGTAGTAATCGGTGTGGCAGATGCCGGTGGCCCGAATCTCGACCAGCACTTCACCTTCTCGCGGCCCCTGCAGATCGACCGTCTCGATACTCAAAGGCTGGCCAGCCTTGAATGCCACTGCTGCACGCGTCTTCAACCGCTCTCTCCAATGTCACCAAACCGCGAGTGTTGCACGACTGTGATGCGCGCAGCGCAAACCTGATCGGATCAACCCTGTTCACAGGCTTTGCGTGACGAAGTTCACGGCAGATTTTTCTCGAGACAAATAGATTCTCCTCCGGTGCGGGAAGCTGATTCATCGTGACCGTTGACAACACTGCGGCAAATTCACTGATTTCCTTTTTCAGTGGCCGGATCTGAAACTTTCAAGAGGAACAACGTCGTGAATTCATTACGCACACTGGCCGCCGCGCTGACCCTGTTTGCACCGCTTGCTGCCCTGGCCGGGCCGACCAATCTCATCCAGAACGGCAGTTTCGAGACCTATACCGGCACGCAACTTTCAGACAGAAGCTGGACTGTCGTCCAAGGCGACAACACGCCGCAGAGCGTCCCTTACCTCTCGAACTGGCAGGCCAGCTCGACGCACGGTGTCGAGCTTCGTTACAACGTGGCGGGTACGGCCCAGGCGGGCAACACCTTTATCGAGCTCGACAGTCACTTTGGCTTTTATAACGGCAACGCCCGGACCGAACCATGTTGCAACAGCTGGATATCGCAGACCGTTGCCACCACCGTCGGCCAGACTTACCGCCTGAGCTACTGGTACGCGCCGCGAGTGGGTAACTCGGCGACGGACGGCATCAATGTGTTCTGGAATGGAACGCTGCTGACGAGCAACAATACAGGTGCGCGCGGCACCTGGAGTCTGTTCGAGTTTGATGTCATCGGCACCGGCGCCGAAGGGATACTGAAATTCGAAGCGACCGGAATTGCAGATACTTATGGCGGATCGCTTGACAGCGTATCGCTCTTCGCCGTGCCTGCGCCAACGACCTACGGCCTGATGCTGGCTGGCCTGGGCACGGTGGGCCTGGTGTCTCGCCGGCGCAAGCCGGTGTAAGCACCAAGGCGCCGGGCGGCTCAAGGCATCACAATCCGGGCACCCCCATGCCCGGCGAGCCGAGTCGCCGCATCGCGCACCATCCGTTCGATGATGTCGGCTGCGGGATCGATTGAATCGATCAGCCCGGCCGCTTCACCGAACCACACCCCGGTGTTGTCCGGATCGCCGTCAAGAAAGGCCTGCCGATAGCGCGGCGCTTCGAGCGAAATTTTTTTCCAGCGCCTCTTCGCGCCCCTGCCAGCGATCGGTGAAGGCATTGCGGCGGATTCGGGCGGTAAAGCCGCGTGGCCATGGAATCTCGCGTGCGATATCGGCCAGGGTCGTGCGCACGGTGCCATCGCCATCGGCGCAGACACCACCGGATGTTGCAGCGCCAGCGTTTGGGTCAGTCGTGTCGAGAGGCTTGCCATCAGTGGTTCCTTGAGAGGTCTGTCATGCGTCAGCCAGCCCGTCCACCGGAAACACATCGGTGCTCAGGCACACTCACGCCATGTCCTCCTCCCGTGGCCCGATGGCCGTATCCCTATGGCTGGGAAGCGTCGTCGGCGCTGCGGCCTTCGCCTACACCGTCATTCCGGTGCTTGCCCCCGAGGTTGCACGTGATGCCCAACTGCCGCTCACCTTCGTGGGCTGGTACACCGCAGCCGTCTGGCTGTCGCAGATCTTTCTCTCGACGTCCAGCGGATCACTGATTCCCCGTTTCGGCGCGTGGCGGCTGACGCAAGCCTGTCTGGTGTGTTGCGCCGCCGGTCTGTGCTGCGCCGCCACCGGGACTGCCTGGGGTGTGGCAGCCTGCGCCCTGCTGCTGGGACTTGGCCATGGCCTGGAAGGGCCCGCGTCGTCTCAGTTGCTGTCGCAGTTCGTCCCCCCGCGCCAACAGCCCTTGCTGTTCTCGCTCAAACAGGCCGGCGTGCAGGTCGGCTCCTTCGTGGCGTCCGCCAGCCTGCCTCTGATCGCGCTGGCATTCGGATGGCAAAAGGCCTGCCTGCTCGTGGCGCTGGTGCTGCTGGCAGGCGTGGTGTCGATGCGTCGGGCTATGAATCAGTGGCCTGCGCCGGCAATGATCACCGGGCGGCGCATCGGCCCGATTGAGTCACTGCGCCGCCTGGCGGCATCGCGCGAACTGCGACGCATGTCACTGTGCGCAGGTGCCTTTGCCGCCACGCAAATCTGCCTGAATGGCTGGTTCGTCACCTACGCGGTCGCAGAACGGGGCGCCAGCCTGATCCAGGCCGGCCAATGGCTTGCAATCGCTCAGGCCGGCGGCTTTGTCGGCCGCATTCTCTGGGGGTGGGTGGCCAGCCGCAGCGGCAACCCGGCCGCCGTGCTGCGAGGTCTGGGACTGGTCACTGCTGCCTGCGCGGGGCTGCTCGGGCTGTTTGGTGCGCAGATCCCTGATCCCTGGATGTGGCCGCTGCTGGCAATTTTCGGACTCACCGCAGCAGGCTGGAACGGTGTGTTCCTGGCCGAGGTATCGTTGCGCGTGCCGCCGTCTGAGGTCGGCTCGGCAACCGGCGCCGTGATGGTGGTCATGACCGCCGGACTGGTGGGCGGGCCGCTGGCCTTTGGTGCGATCGGATCGATTGCAGGCTTTGGGCCCGCCTATCTGATGGCAGCGGCGATAGCGCTTTTCGGCGTGTCAGTGTTGCCCAGGTCGCAGACGCCAAGGCTGCAAAGCGAATCAAAGGCAGACTGAGCACCACAACCGGAGTCCGAAACATGCAATTCACATCGAAAGGCGCGGCCCTCGCCGCAGTAATCGTGTTGAGCGCCTGCGCCTCCCCGGCGCCCCAAAGCGCCAGCGTCGCGGCTGCCAAAGCAGCGGATCTGGATTGCGTGCTGCCCAGCAATTGCGTCAATTCCACAGGCACGGGCGGCTTTGCGCCCCTGAGCTACCAGGGTTCGCCGGCACAGGCGATGGCCCTGCTGCAGGGCACCTTGAAAGGCTTTCCAGAGGCGACGGTCGTGAACAGCGACGCCCTGACCATGCAGGTGATCTTCACCACGCCAATGGGCTTTCGGGATCAGGTCGACTTCCGGATCAATCCGCAGGATCAGCGCATCGATTTTCGATCGCGCTCCTTGTTTGGCCTCTTCGACTGGGGCAAGAACCGTTCTCGCATGCAGGCATTCACGATGCGCTTCGAGCAGCAGGCCCAAAGCAGATGAGCGATCTGCCCGACTGGATCCGATCGGCCCGCGAGCACTGGCACTGGAAAGGCCAGACGCGCCCGCCGTTTGCAGTGACGCCAGGGCCAGGCCAGGTCTCGGTCTGGGACTTCCCGCGACCACCGAGACTTGCGCAGGACGCGCGCGAAATCGTGGTCCGATGGGGTGAGGTCGAAGTGGCCCGTACGCGTCGCGCCGTGCTCGTCCTCGAGACTGCCCATCCGCCGAGCGTCTATTTGCCCTGGGATGATGTGGCGCGGCACCTGTTTCAGCCCGGATCCGGCGGCTCTTTCTGTGAATGGAAAGGTCCGGCCAAATACTGGACATTAGTGCATGGCGATCGGCGCCTGACTGATGTGGCATGGAGCTACCCGCGGCCGCTCGCCGGCGCGCAGGCGCTTGCAGACTGCGTGTCCCTCTATCCGGCGGCCCTCGATTGCAGGGTCGACGGCGCGCCGGTCAGGCCGCAGCCTGGCCGCTTTTATGGCGGCTGGATCACCCCCGAGTTGGTCGGGCCGTTCAAGGGCGACCCAGGCAGCGAACACTGGTAGTGACGTGATCGATCGCCCGCACACCGCCGATCGCTGTCCGGGCACCGCAGGGCGACCGCCTCCAAATCAGCCAAGCCAACTCAGGCATTCTCAAACCACATTGTGTCGACTTTGTGGAGATGGGTGATGTTTGACAGCTGGACTTTGAAAAAGCGGATCACCCTGACCTTCTCGGCGATCTTGCTGATCATCAGCACGCTGATCGGCATCGCGCTGTTCAATGCCAGCAAACTGCGCGACACCGTTCACTGGAATACGCACACCTACAAGGTGCTGACCGAGTCCCAACGGATGCTCGAGAACATGATCAATATCGAGACCGGTTTACGGGGATTTGTGGCCGGCGGCAGCGAGAATTTCCTTGAGCCTTTCAATCTCGGCGAAAAGGCGTTCATCGCGCACTTCAACAATGCGAAGTCACTGACCTCCGACAATCCGGCGCAGCAGGCGCGACTGGAAAAGCTGATGGGCTTTCATAACCAGTTCATGGGTGTTGCCAATGGACTGGTCACGATGCGCCGCGACGTCTCGGCCGGCAAAGGCTCGCTCGATGGACTGCTGCGGGAGTTCTCGGCCGGCAAGGACAAAGCCGCGATGGATGCCTTCCGCGGCCTGATCGCTGAATTTTCGAAAGCCGAAGAAGACCTGCTCGTCGTGCGCAGTGCATCGCTGGAATCAACCCTGACCGGCAATACCTACACACTCGTTATCGGCGGCCTCGGCCTTTTGGGTTTGACGCTGGTGTTCGCCGCGACCCTGACCCGCAGCCTCTTTCGTCAACTCGGGGCAGAACCCGGTGAAGCAGCCGAGGCGGTCAATGCAGTCGCCCGAGGCGACCTCACCGCCCGGATTCCGGTGCGCATGGGCGACACCCACAGCCTGATGGCCGCACTGGCCGGCATGCGTGACAGCCTGGTTGGCGTGGTGACCGAAGTGCGCAGCAACTCGGAGGCGGTGGCCACTGCCAGCGCGCAGATTGCGCAGGGCAACCAGGATCTGTCGACGCGCACCGAGCAGCAGGCGAGCGCGCTGCAGCAGACCGCCGCCACAATGGAAGAACTCAGTTCAACGGTTCGCAACAATACCGATAGTGCCCGACAGGCGAATCAGCTGGCCCAGAGCGCTTCAGCAGTGGCCGAGCAGGGCGGCGAGGTGGTGAGCAAGGTGGTCGTCACCATGAAGGACATCAACGAAAGCAGCAGAAAAATCGGTGACATCATCAGCGTGATCGATGGCATTGCCTTCCAGACCAATATCCTCGCGCTGAACGCGGCCGTCGAAGCGGCGCGCGCGGGCGAACAGGGCCGGGGCTTCGCAGTGGTGGCTTCCGAAGTACGCAACCTCGCGCAACGCAGCGCCGAGGCGGCCAAGGAGATCAAGTCACTGATCGTCAGCAGTGTCGAACGTGTCGATCAGGGCACTGCGCTGGTCGACCAGGCCGGCAAAACCATGGACGAGATCGTCGGGTCCATCCAGCGCGTGACCGGCATCGTCGCCGAGATCAGCGCAGCCAGCGTCGAGCAGAACACCGGCGTGCAGCAAGTGGGCGATGCGGTCAATCAGATGGACGCAGCAACGCAGCAAAACGCAGCACTGGTGGAAGAAAGCGCTGCGGCGGCAGAAAGCCTCAAGAATCAGGCGCAGCATCTTGTGCAGGCGGTGGCGGTCTTCAAACTGTCGTAGCGCGGGGCTGACTGTGGGGGCAACCAGGCCAGGATTGGTCCTCGTCCAATTTGCGGGCAGGGCATGATGCGCTAAGCGAATCGCCCTTTCGATATCTGAACTTAAGCACTCAACATGGAAAATTCTGCGCTCAGTGCCTTCGATCTCGAACTGTTCATGCCCTATATGCGCGACGTCAGTCGCTGCGAGCGTTCGCTTCAGGATTTGAATCTGATGTGGCGGCTGATCGAATCGTCCGCCAAGATGAATTGCCCCGAGGAAGCGCGGACGATCCTGCCGACGATGGCCGCGACCCGCAAGCAGTTCAGTCAGCTGGAACGCGAACTGGTCGCCAGTCTGATCAAGGAAAAGCTCGCCAACGTCACCGGCCAGATCGCAACCAAGTCTCAGTACATCATCGATATCGTCGTGCGCAATCTGTTCGAGCGCACGGCCGACGTCGGATTTCTGGCCACAGACCGACAACTGTGCAGCTTTGTCGCCGGGCTTTCCAGCGACCCCGAGCTCATTCGTCAAAGGCTCAACGAGTACCGCGCCAAATACACCGTCTACGACGACATCCTGCTGCTTGATGTCGACGGCCGAGTCCTGGTCAACATCGACGCATCGTCCGATCCTGGTCAGTGTGCCGATCCCTGCATTCGTCTTGCGATCGAATCACCCAGCTATGTCGAGCGCTTTGGGGTCAGTGATCTTCGACCCAGCAAATCCCGGGCACTCATTTACGCACACCGCATGCTTCATCCCGATTCCGGCGCGGTCATCGGCCTGCTGTGCCTGAGTTTCAACTTCGAAGATGAGATGGCCGGCATTTTCAGTTCGCACCGCGACGTCTCCCGGCGCAGCATCATGCTGCTGCTCGATCAGGACCATCGTGTCATCGCCAGCGCTGATCCGCTGTGGATCGAGCCGGGCGCGAAGGTGCCGGTCAATCTCGACAATCAGCACCAGCCTGTTCTCTTTTGCGGACGCAACTACCTCATCAGCACGCGCACCTCGCCCGGTTATCAGGGCTATCAGGGTCCGGACGGCTGGATCGGTCAGATGATGACCCCGCTTGATATCGCCTTCGAACGCGATCGGGAACGCCTGTCAGAACGCCTCGATCCCTAACTGCTCAAGGGGCTTTTGTCCCACGCCGAAAGCTTTTGCCCACCGCTTCACGACATCATGATCGCCGCCAGGCACATCAAGCAGATCGTCTGGAACGGGCAAGTCATGACCGCTGGCGGCAAAGGGGATCTGAGCAAACTCAAGACCGTCCTTGAGCAGATCAGCGAGACCGGGAATGCAAGCAACCTCCTGTTCAAAGCCGCCATCGATGATCTGTATGAAACCGTGCTGGCCTCCAACCTGCTTGACGCGGGTTTCACTGCAAAACTGCTGGTCGACCTGCTCGATCGCAACCTCTATGAACGCGCCAACGATTGCCGATGGTGGGCGCTGACCGCTGAACTGCGCAACGGTCTGGCCGACCCGGCTGACCAATCAGTCCGGACGATTGGCAGGGTGCTCGAGCACATCAATGGCCTGTATACGGTTTACACCCGCATCTTCGTCTATGACCGTCAAGGCAACATCATCGCCAGCACTGGCGAAGCGCTCGGTGACCATGCCGCGGTGTCGCCAACCACGCTCGCGAAAGTTGCGGCCCTGCGCACGACCCAGAGCTATTACGTGACGCCTTTCGAAGGCTCGCCCTTTTACGGCGGCGATTCGACCTATGAATACCATGCGGCGATCACGCACCCGAAGGATCCGGGCCAGATCCTTGGCGGCATCGGCGTGGTCTTTGACAGTAGACCCGAATTCGACGCAATGCTCCGAGCTGGCATCAACGGCCGCAGCAATATGTATGCGCTGTTCATGTCGCCAAACGGCACTGTTTTGTCGAGCACCCATCCGGCCCATCCGGTCGGCTCACGCTTTTCGATGCCTGCGTCGATGTCGCTACCCGAAGCCGGCGAGCACATCAGTGACGTTGGCATTCATGACGGGCAGTACGCGGTTTTTGCCGCGTCGGCGACTGCGGGCTACCGCGAATTCAAGACCACCGATGGCTATCGGGAAGACGTGATCGCCGTGCTCATCCGTCATTTCGGACCGGTTCTCAAGGATTCGCACGCCCAGATCATCGCGCCCCTGCGTGTCGAATCAACCGTGAACACCCAGAGCGGCGCTGAATACGCGACCTTTGTCTGCAACCAGCAGCTCATGGCCCTGCCCGCACTCGCGGTTCTTGAGGCCGTCTCAGTGCAGGCGATGCGACCGGCCTCAGTGGGTCAATCCGTCTGGCGACGCGGGATTGTGCGGCGCGAACACGATGGACAGGACACTTATGCGTGGGTCTTCGACCTCGCAGGTTTGCTCGGCGGGCAGCCAGACCAGCCGCGCCACGACAGTCAGATTCTGATCATGCAACACGGATTGGCATGCATCGGTCTGATTGTCGATGAACTCCATAGCGTCGCCCAGTTCGCTCATGGCAATGTCACGCCGAATCCCTTGTCAGCCGCCCAGGCAGGCTTGTTCGTCAGCAGCATCATCCGCGCCAATGATGGCGAACTCGCGATCCAGCTGCTCGACCCGCAGCGACTTTGCTCGGCATTCGGAATCAATGGCTGATTTCAAATCTGATTGACTGCTCAATCATGGAACGGTCCTGATCCGGCGCGCAGGTTAGCATCGCACCAAAAGCACAAGGAGACGCTCAGTGAGCCTATCGGCATCCGCCTGCATTGTCGGCGCCTATGAACATCCGACCCGGCTTGCGCCTGACAAGTCCGTGGCCCAACTCCATGCCGAAAGCGCGCTCGGTGCCCTGCAGGATGCCGGGCTGAGTCTGGCTGACGTCGATGGCTACTTCTGCGCGGGCGATGCGCCTGGGCTGAGCCCGCTCTACATGGCCGACTACATGGGCTTGAAGCTCAAGTGGTACGACGGCACCGAATCCGGTGGATGCTCCTATCTCGCTCACATCGAGCATGCCGCAGCAGCGATTGCGTCAGGGCACTGCTCGGTGGCACTCATCACGCTGGCCGGCAAACCGCGCTCGAGCGGACAGGCCACCGGCACCGCCTTTCGCGCGCCGCCGGTCGATCGGCCCGAGGCCGCCTGGGAGACCGCCTTCAAGTGGACCATCGGGGGCATCTACGGAATGATGATGCAGCGGCATATGCACGAGTACGGCACCACGCTTGAGCAGATTGCCTGGGTGAAAGTGGCGGCCTCGCAGCATGCCCAGCACAATCCCAACGCGCTGCTGCGCAAGCCGGTGACCGTCGAAGAAGTGATGGCCTCGCCGGTCATCTCCGACCCGATCCGACGGCTCGACTGCTGCGTGATCACCGACGGCGGCGGTGCGCTGGTTCTCGCCCGCCCCGAAATCGCGCGCAGCCTCAAGCGACCGATCGTCAAGGTCATCGGCTGCGGCCAGACTATGAACACCACGCAGGGCGGCTATCTCGACCTCACCCGCACCGGTGCGCAGATTTCCGGGGCTGCCGCCTTTGCCGAAGCGGGCGTCACGCCCGCTGACATCGACTATGCGTCGGTGTACGACAACTTCACCATCATGGTGATCGCTCAGCTCGAAGATCTCGGGTTTTGTGCCAAGGGCGAGGGTGGGCGCTTCGTGGCGGATGGCAACCTGATCTCAGGCGTGGGCAAGCTGCCCTGGAATACCGATGGCGGCGGGCTGTGCAACAACCACCCGATGAACCGCGGCGGCATTACCAAGGCCATCGAAGCGGTGCGCCAGCTGCGCGGAGAAGCCCATCCTGCCGTACAGGTAAAGGACTGTCGCCTTGCGCTGGCTGCGGGGCCTGGTCTGGTACTCGGTCCGGGCCACGCCCACGCCACCGTGATCCTCGAACGGGAGTGAACTCATGAGCAACAGCAGCACCACCAATCACGCACAAGATCAGTCACCGGGCTTCGAGCAGGACCCCTTCGCGAGTGCCTTTCCCGAAACCCGCGAATTCTGGTCGGCTGCCGAAGCCGGACGACTGATGCTCAATACCTGTGAAGACTGCCAACAACCGCACTGGTATCCGCGCATGGTCTGCCCCCTGTGCGGCAGCACCCGGCTGCGCTGGCAGCAGGCCACAGGCAAGGGCACGCTCTACGCGTTCAGTACCGCCCGACGCGCATCGCCTGCCTACACCCTGGCTTACGTTCAATTGGCCGAAGGCCCTACCCTGCTTACCAATGTGGTCGAGGCCGACCCCGATGCCCTGGCGATCGGCATGCCTGTCGAGGTGACATTCCGGCGCGCCGAAGAGGGCCGGATGATGCCCTTCTTCAAGCCTGATTCACAGCCCTGACGCAGACACACCGGGCTGCGACAGGAACAGGCGTATCAGTCAGGACGGTGCCCAGAGAAACTTTCTGCGCGGTGGCGGGCTGCAGCGCTGACGTATCGAGCCGTCGCTGGAAACTTAATGCAGCCTGCCGACTTTATTTAACCGGTCGCAAACTGGCTATTTTTCTATCGACTGTGGCAAGCATTGAGCTCAGTGCAGTCGCAACCTGGCGATAATGCTTCTCAAACAACAAATAAAAGCCAAAAGCAAAAATGTTTGCAATAACAATCGAACTGACGATGTTAACCCATTTTTCGCCAGGCAAAGTGGCAAGCAGGATTTTAACCAAGGTCAAGTGCGTCAAGAACAAAGAGAAAGAACAATTGGCAAAGCCTCTAATTAAACGATTCAATACCAAGTGCTTTTCGAAAAAACAGGATCGACTCGAAGCAATTATAACAAAAAGAAATATAAACGCGAAAACCGGGTAGTTGACAACATCGTACTCAGATCCCGCAGTAACATGCAACGACCAATAAATAACGAGCAAGGGCACGGCAAACAAGGAAATGAGGGCGAGCTCACGATCTATTTTAACGGCGCTACACAAATAATACGACGCGAAACCCAGCAGCCATAGAATGAACAGCCCGCGATCAGTACCCTCCCATCCGTAAAAATACCCCAATGGCATTACCGAGAAAATTAATGCAATCGCCAAGCATGCGAATCGACGACGACCCTTGAAAAAGAAATAAAGCGCGCCCACAAAGAAGTAAATATGAAATTCGACAGCAACAGAAGTCAATTGACCCGCAGAGCCATAGGTCGAGGTGCCGATATTGGAGGGAACTCCCTGTAACATGAACAAATTACCCGTGAAGACATTCCATTGAAGCGAAGTTACACTCAAGGGAATTCCTGCCGAAAGCGCGAGGTGATCCGCAACAGCAATCAAGACAAGCGCGGGCAGATAAGCCGTATAAATTCGGGAAAACCTCTCCACCCCAAATCGCAAAATGCCGTACTCCGGCGAGGCTGACTTTGAATCCAGTGTGAATGCGATTACAAAACCCGAAATAATAAAAAACAGCATGACACCGACATGCGGCAGGTAGGTCTTGAATCCAATATCAGCGAAATTAATAGCGTGACCTACGCACACAGCTTGGGCCGCAAAAGCACGCAACGCGTCGACTGTCAATGAGGTATCGCTTTTCTTGTCTAGCACGAAAGCCCAATCTCTACGGAAGCATTAAGAATCTGCCGCATAAACCATGCGCAGTGAGGCACTTACCACGTTGCAGCGGCGCTTAGTTTCTGTTTGACGCCTGGTTTTGGTTTTACGGTGCACTGGCAGTGATTTCGTCTTGTACGGGCTCAGTTATCGGGATAACTTACAGTCTTTACGCAGCGCCGGACCGCATTCGGTTGTTGTTTTTATTGGCGGAAACTCAGGGGTTCAATCCCTGGATACCTTGCGGTATGCTGGCTTTCAAGCTCTCTGCCATTTCTTGTAGAAAGAAAGCTTAGCGTAATTTTGTCTCGGAAACTTAGCAGAAACAAGTTTAAACGCCTTGGACTAGCAGATTGCGGCCACCGCGCTTCTTCACGATCAGACATCCGCGTGTCTACAGCGCGAGCGTTGATGCCGCCGTGATCGTGCCTGCGCAAATAGCCATGGATCTGCTGCAGGTCCAGCCGATAGATACATTCGGCCGGACCAAACATGAAGCAACCCCGCTCACACGGCAATCGCAAGGCCGCCAGTGGCGGGATCAGCCCCACCATCGAGCACGGCGTCTTGAATGCGAATCGCATGCACCCAGGCAAAGGTGTAGCTCTGGGCGTGGCGCTTGACCGTGTAGCCTTGGTTGCATAAAGCACGTTCGGTCGCGTGAAGAATCCTGTTGGACAACTCGATGGTGTTCGACACAGCGGCAAACCGCGGGGCGCAGACCGCCTGCTCAGCACTCATGCCGAACTCCAGGACATTCAGCATGACCTGCAGATTGCCCATGGTGATGTAGGTCGCACCTGGTGCACCCAGCACCAGATAGGGCCGATCATCCTTGAACACGATGGTTGGCGACAGCGCAGTAAACCTGGCCTTGCCGGCTGCCAACGAACCGGCACGCCCCGGGCGCGGATCAAACACCGCCATGGCCCCGTTGTACATGAAGCCAAGCCCGTCAGTCACCACACCCGAAGGCTGACCCAGTGTATGGGTCATGGTGAAGGCATTTCCCTGAGTATCGACCACGCAAATCTGCGTGGTGTGTTTGCTTTCTGCGCCGCCGGCATTGAAGCGTGGGACGTTTGCACGTTCACCACGACGAATACGCTCCGCCATCGCCGCCGCGTAGGACTTCGAGGTCAGTTCTGCGACAGGTACGTCATAGAAGCGCGGATCACCCACCTTGGCATCTTTGTCAGCAGTCGCAATCTTCATCGCCTCGGACACCACGCGAATGTATTCCGCAGAGTTGTGCCCCATGCCCCGCAGATCGAAGTGCTCGAGGATATTCAGCATCTCGATCAGTTGAATACCCCCGCCGGGCGGGTGATTGGTCGCAATGCGGTGCCCTCGATAGGTTCCCCAGAGCGGCGTCTTTTCCTCGACTTCGCACTGCTCAAGGTCGGCCTGCGACAGCAAGCCACCATGCGCCTCCATATCAGCGACGATCTCCTCAGCCAGCGCTCCAGCATAAAAATCGTCCACCCCATGCGTGGCAATACGCTCGAGCGTGGCGGCCATATCGGGATTACGCAACATATCGCCCACGGCGAGCACGCGCCCATCAGGCTTGACATAGATCTTTCTGGTGGCGGGGTACTTAGTGACGATGCCGATGTTCGCGTCGCGCCCCGCACTCGGCGGAAGATTCCAGAACTCGCTTACATGCGGGCGAACCAGCACACCCTGACGCGCATAGTCCACCGCCGGTGCCATCACATCAGCCAGTGACCGGGTGCCGAACCGGCGCAAAGCGGTGTCGAAGGCCCGCAATGACATCGGCGTGGTCACCGCCTGATAACCGATCTCATTGACACGGTCTTTCAGGATGAAACCCCAGCCATCCTGAGCCTCATGAAGAATGCGATCGGCCCACATGTCCGGTCTGACCGCCAGCGGCGCGCGACCGTGAAAATCGATGCTGGTGTGAATGCCCTGACCCTGCATGTAGATTTGCATATTGCCCATGCCGGCAATGCCGCACATCTGCGGATCCACAACGGTTTGTACCAGGGCTGCGGCAATGGCTGCATCCACCACATTGCCACCAGCGCGCAGCACGTCCGCCCCGGCCTCGGCAGCTTCCGGTTGAGCCGCGCACACCATGCCATGTGTTGTTGCCTGCGTCATGCCTGCCCCCTACTTCTGCGCTGTGATGGGTGAACTCGTCTAGCGCCTGACACCCGGAATGCAGAGCCGGCAGCGAGCTGTGGATTTTGACTATCGCCCTCGTGTCCGGGTACGTCAAGCCACCGGCACCACCGTCGGAAGCGTTCAACCAGCACATCAACCTGCGCGCATGCCCGGCCGGCATCATGTAGCTCGGTTTGCTACAACCCGTTGATGGTCTGCGTCAGATCGTTGTCATAGCTGTCTCCACGGCTGCCGACTGAGGGCTCGATGCCTGCTTCGACCAGTTTCCGTCCCCACACCCATTTCATTGGCAGCTTGGAATGCTTCGCTTCCTTTTGCGCCCTCGTCCACTCCGCCTTCCCAGCTCGTCGCGGGCAGTCATATTGAATGGCCTCTGGCTTGTTGGACTCGGGGCGAATTGCCCCACCGAATGGTTAGGATTTTCAGCCTTCCTACTCGTCATCCTGTGTGAACTGACGCAGCGCACGGATGTGACGCTTTTCAGGCACTCTTGGGATGTAGCACCTGCAGGAAAGCGTCGGCAGACAAGTCAGTGTCGCGCCAATTGGGTATTGAACCACTGTGTAATTGGCCTTATCGAAGATGTCGCGTTTTGCCATGTCGATCGCTTCGCCTTGTGTTTCAATATGAGCGACAACACGTCGATGCCTTACGCTGTCTGAGCTCCGCACTGTGTATGTCGTGAACATTCGTACTCGGCGCAATAATCAGCTGCGCCATCACTTCAAAACGATCCCTCCGAAGAGGCCTGCTTGAACGATGTCATCGGCCAGGTACGGCTTGACCTCACCGCCCCCGGTCTGGGCGGTGGTCGCCGCTTGCGCCAACGGCATGTGCCCGGAACCTCGCAGGCCCACTTTTGAGCAACGCCCTGTCGATGGCCCTGCCATTGCTTGTGAATACCGCGCTGGTGGTGGCCGCCATCCTGTTGCATTACGAAGTGCTGTATCAGTTGGCTCGGCGCTTGCCGCATGTTGGCATCGCTGCGCGTTATCGGGTCCTGTTGGGCGTGGCCATTATTTTCGTCGCGCATGTGATCGAGATCTGGCTCTTTGCGCTGGGCTATCTGGTCTCGATGCAGATTGAGGGCCTGGGTGGTCTGACCGGTGAGCCTTCGGGTCACGGGGTGTTGCTCGATTGCGCCTATCTGTCCTTCATCACTTTCACGACCGTGGGCTATGGAGATCTGGTTGCGCACGGGTATCTGCGTTATCTCACCGGCATTGAGGCATTGACCGGGCTGATTCTCATCACCTGGTCGGCCTCATTCATGTTCCTTGAGATGCAAAAAGATTGGGCCGACGCACGTGAGCCCCAGGAGCCTTAGTCGACATGCCCGATCACCGCGACGATTTGCTCGTGAACCGAGTCAAAGATCTGCAAATAACATGGCGCATGATCTACATATCGCTATGTATATCTTGGAGAGCGAGATGCAAGTTGCAAGGTGGGGCAATAGCCTGGCAGTTCGCCTGCCGGCTTCAGTCGTCGAAGCGCTCGATCTGAAACCCGGGGACAACATCGACATTCATGTATCCGACCCGGCTTGCGCCTGACAATCCAGGATTGCGCTCCGCCTGGACAACACGCAATATCGCTTTGGAGCAGACGACACCCAAGATCGTCCCCATCACCCACCCACTGGAGACATGCATGAGAACGTTGAAGAAGTTTTTTTTGGCTGCCTCTTTCTCGCTGCTGGCGGCCGGTTTGTCGGCCACCGCGCACGCGCAAGAAGTCTGGAAACTGGGTACCGCCGCCCAGCCCGGCACCGTGCTCTACGACATCGTGATGAAATTCATCAACGACTTCAACGCTGCCGCGGGCCCCGAGTTGAAGATGGAATACCAGCTTGTCGGCAATGAGCAGGAGATGCACCAGCAGGTGGTGCGTGGGCGACTGCAAGCGGGCGCATCGTCGTTCGCAGGCGGGGCGATCGTGGTGCCCGAAGGTGCGGTGTTCCAGACGCCCTATTTGTGGAGGAACAATGAAGAGCGCATGTGGGTGATCGACAACTTCGGCGTGCCCATCGCCAAGCGGCTGTTCGCCGAGAAGGGTCTGGAGCTCATCATGGTGGCCGACGTCGGCTGGAACGATGTCATCTGCAAGACCGCCTGCCTGACGCCGGAAAGCATCAAGGGCCAGAAGATGCGGGTATCGCCCTCGCAGGCCTCGCGAATCACGTTCAAGCAACTGGGCGCCAACGGTGTGCAAATGCCGCTGACGGAGGCCTGGCCCGGCCTTCAAAGCGGACTGGTGGTCGGTGCTGACCTGCCGTTCCTGTTCTATGTCACCACACCTGCCGCACAGAGCGCGCCTCACTATGTCTTGACACGCCATTACCATCACGACAGCACCTTCATTGTCAACAAGGCCCTGTTCGACGGCATGAAGCCTGACCTGCGGGCCAAATTGCTCAAGGCCTTGCCTGACGTTGCCTGGGCACGCAAGCAGGTGCTTGATACCGAAGGCCCGAAGATGAAGGAATTCGTCGCCAAAGGCGGTTTCGTGCACCAGCTGACCGATGCCCAGCGTGAAGCCTGGGCCGCGGTCATTCGCCCGGGTGAGGTCGAGATGGTGGAAGCCATCGGCGGCAAAGCGCAGGAGGTGATGGACGCTCTAAAGAAGGGCAAGACGGCCTTCGCTGCACGCAAGTAAATGGAAAGGGCGCCCGCTGGGCGCCCTTTCCGACCTGCCAACGCCGCTGCTTCAGCGGCGTTGCGGTTTCATCGTACGCGTCCGCTAAACCCATCTTGCCTTACGCCGTCTGAGCTCCGCACAGCTTATGTCGTGAACATTCGTCCTCCGGGCGAAAATCGGCTGCGTCATCACTTGAAATCGATCTCACCGAAGAGGCCTGCTTGAACGATGTCATCGGCCCGGTACGGGGTGACCTCACCGGCAACTTTCTGAGCGGCTTCGTTTTGCCGGCAGGCGGCGCTGCCTGCGAACTGATTCTGTTTCTCATCGTCCCCGGTCTGGGCGGTGGTCGCCGCTTGCGCCAACGGCATGTGCCCGGAACCTCGCAGGCCCACTCTTGAGCAACGCCCTGTCGATGGCTCTGCCATTGCTTGTGAATACCGCGCTGGTGGTGGCCGCCATCCTGTTGCATTACGAAGTGCTGTATCAGCTGGCTCGGCGCTTGCCGCATGTTGGCATCGCTGCGCGTTATCGGGTCCTGTTGGGCGTGGCCATTATCTTCGTCGCGCATGTGATCGAGATCTGGCTCTTTGCGCTGGGCTATCTGGTCTCGATGCAGATTGAGGGCATGGGTGGTCTGACCGGTGAGCCTTCGGGTCACGGGGTGTTGCTCGATTGCGCTTATCTGTCCTTCATCACTTTCACGACCGTGGGTTATGGAGATCTGGTTGCGCACGGGTATCTGCGTTATCTCACCGGCATCGAGGCATTGACCGGGCTGATTCTCATCACCTGGTCGGCCTCATTCATGTTCCTTGAGATGCAAAAAGATTGGGCCGACGCACGTGAGCCCCAGGAGCCTTAGTCGACATGCCCGATCACTGCGACG
This sequence comes from Burkholderiales bacterium, assembly GCA_947487165.1. Classification (GTDB taxonomy): domain Bacteria; phylum Pseudomonadota; class Gammaproteobacteria; order Burkholderiales; family Burkholderiaceae_E; genus UBA4615. The sequence goes on along the minus strand of CANKWX010000020.1, from coordinate 33,771 downwards.
ATTTGCTCGTGAACCGAGTCAAAGATCAGCAAACAACATGGCGCATGATCTACATATCGCTGTGTATATCTTGGAGAGCGAGATGCAGGTTGCAAGGTGGGGCAATAGCCTGGCAGTTCGCCTGCCGGCTTCAGTCGTCGAAGCGCTCGATCTGAAACCCGGGGACAACATCGACATTCATGTTCAAGGCGAACGTGCCTTCGCAATAGAGAAGGCCCCCGGCGCGCGTGAGTTGTTAGCGAGGATACGCAAATACCGCGGACGACTGCCAGCCGACTTCAAATTTGATCGGCTCGAAGCCAATGAGCGAGGGTGAGGCGTTCTTCGACACCGATGTCCTCCTCTACATGCTGTCGGCGAATGTCGCGAAAGCCGACCGATCGGAGGAACTGATCTCCCTCGGAGCGACCGTCAGCGTCCAGGTTCTGAACGAGTTTGTTGCCGTCGCGTCGCGAAAGCTTCGTATGCCGTGGAGCGAAATCCGCGACGTGCTGTCTCAGTTTCGGGCGGTATGCGCGATTGAGCCGATCACGATCGCAACTCACGAAAAAGCGCTGTACATCGCAGAGCGCTATGGGCTGTCGATCTACGATTCCCTGATCATCTCGGCGGCTTTGCTGGCTGGCTGCAAGACGCTTTACTCGGAAGACATGCAGAACGGCCAGGTCATCGAAGGATCGCTGACGATTCGAAACCCATTCGAGCCCTCAAAAGCTTGAACCGCTCAGCCTTATCACAATCAATTCTGTGAGACCGCATGCAGATCATTCGCTCCAAAGAATTTACCGCAGACCGCGCCTGGGGCTCGATATCAGTGGCCAATATGAACGGCATCACCACACGCGTTCACTGAAGTGTGAGCATGTTGCGCATCCCCGCGGCGAAGCGCGAGTCCTTGTGGTGGAGCGCAAGGACAGTGTGTGAGTCGGCTGCCAATGCATAACGTGACGCGTCGCAAAGCGACTGATTCGCCCACCCGAAGGGGGCTGTCCGTGCGGCCGTACGCCAGCACCGCCTGCCACGCGAACGATTTCAGCCCGAGGCTGCGCGCAACCTCTGGACCATGAAGCTGGAGGCCTGCGTGATGTGCGAGCGCACGAGCGCCTCAGCGCGTTCGCCATTGCCCTCGGAGATCGCGTCGAGGATGCGCGCATGCTGGTCCCAGATGTCACGCGGCTTTTCGTCGCGCACCAGCACCTCACCCATCACACGCTGCGTATAGCTCAGGTGCGTCTCCAGCGCCAGCGCGATCAGAGCATTGCCCGACAGGGCATAGAGAAATTCGTGGAAACGCATGTCGGCTGCGATCATCCTGGCGATCGAGCCGCTTGCCACCGCCTTGCGGCCGGCCTCAAGCAGAGCCGGCCCCTGCTTCGCGGCCAGTGCGGCACTTGTCTCGGCCGCACGGCGGCAAGCCAGGCCCTCCATCACCGCGCGGATGTCGTAGATCTGCTGCACGTGGACGGGGTCCAGCGGCGTCACGATCAGCCCGCGCCCGGGTGCGTCCCGCAGCACGCCCTGGTTACGCAGCAAGGCCAGCGCCTGCTGTACCGGCTGGCGTGACACGCCCAACGCGTGAGCGATCTGCTCCTGGATGATGCGTTCACCGGGGCCGAGCTTGCCTGCAGCGATCTCGCCGAGAATCGCATCGCGCACCTGCTCGACCAGGTTCGGGGCGCTGGCCAGCACCTTCACGATTCGGCCAGCTGCTCACGCAGCACGCGGTGCAGGATCTTGCCGGTGGCGGTGCGCGGCAATTGCGCCTCAGCGAGAAAGCGCACCGACTGGGGCCGCTTGTAGCCCGCGATGCGACCGCGACACCAGTCGAGGATCTCGGCCTCGCTGGTATCGGCGCCGTCGTGCAGCACGATCGCCGCCAGCACTGCCTCGCCCCACTTGTCGTGCGGCATGCCGACCACCGCGACGTCCTTCACCTTCGGATGCGCACCAAGCACACTCTCGACTTCGGACGGATAGATGTTCTCGCCTCCGCTGATAATCATGTTGCTCTTGCGGTCGACGAGATGGATGTAGCCGCTGGTGTCGCGTCGCGCCATATCGCCGACCGAGCACCAGTCGCCACGAAAGGCCTGAGCGGTCTTCTCGGCGTCCTTCCAGTAGCCGTCGAAGACATAGGGCGTGCGCGAATGCAGTTCCCCGACCTCACCGTCTGCGACCTCCTGGCCGTCGGCGTCGAGCAGCCGGATCGGCCCTGAGCCGGACCATTCGCGGCCCACCGAACCCAGCCGGTCGAGTTGCTCGTCGGGGCGCAGCAGCGTCACCCAGCCGGCCTCGGTGGAGCCGTACAACTCGTGCAACTTGCCGTTACGAAAGAACTCCATGATCGCCAGCTTGGTCTCGCGCCGCGCCGGGGCCGAAGAGATCATCAGCTTGTCGACGCGGCTGACGTCGTATCGCGAGGTGATGGCCTGCGGCAGGGCGAGCATCATGATGTAGTGCGTCGGCACCAGCGAGGTGAAGGTGATCTTCTCCTGGGCCAGCGTGGCGAGCAGGGCCTCGGGGTCGAAGCTGCGGCGGTCATCGATGACGCACGCGGCGCCCAGGTGCGTGAATGTATGGCTGAAGTACAGCGAATTGGCGTGGCACATCGGCATCACCATCAAGCCGGCGTCGTCGCGGGTAAAGCGCATCTCCAGCGCGGTGGCCAACGCGATCAGCGTATTACCCTCGTGGCTGCGGATCACCCCCTTGGGTCGACCGGTAGTGCCTGATGTGTACATCAATGCGCAGGGGTCGGCCGGCCGTACCGCTATGCCGCAGTCGGCGCTCGAGGCCTCAGCGATCAGCGCCTCGTAGGCTGTCCAGCCCGGCGCCGCACGCTCGCCCAGGCAGATGTAGGCCTGCGACGCAAGATCGAGCTCGCCGCGCACGGCCTCGATCTGGTCGACGAGTTCGTCCTGTACCACGCAGGCGCGCGCCTCGCTGTGCTGCAGGATGTAGGCGATCTCCGGCGGCGTCAGGCGAAAGTTGATCGGCACCGCCACCAACCCGGCGCGAGCCAGCGCCACGTAAAGCTCCATCCACTCGACGCGATTGAAGGCCAGCAAGGCAACGCGATCACCCTTGGCAAGGCCCAGCCCGAGCAGCCCGTTGGCCAGCTTCGCAGCGCGTTCGTGCCAGCGCGCAAAGCTGAGTTCGCGCCGCGAATCGCGTGCACCGAGCTTGTGAGGCGACAGCCGTGCATGGGTGGCGACAGCATCGGCCACGGTGAGAAGGTGGTTCATGCGCACCTTGAGTGGACTGAGGTTGCGAGAAGGCATGGCAACCGGTAACAGCAAAAGTATATTGCATTCTGAATTCAGAGTGCAATAATCTTCGCCGTCACCAACCGAGGAGCCCGATATGTCCGCACCCGTCGTCACCGACACGTGCACCGCCGCGCAGATCGCGCGCTTCCTGAAGGCCCGCGGTGTCGACCGCGTATTTGCGCTGTGCGGCGGCCACATCATGCCGATCTGGATGCGGCTCGATGCCGAGGGCATCCAGATCGTCGACGTGCGCGACGAGCGCGCTGCGGTCTACATGGCGCATGCCTATGGCGAGTTGAGCGGGCGCCTCGGCGTCGCGATGGTGACCGCCGGGCCGGGTGTGACGAACGCGATCACCGGCATCGCCAATGCGCATGCAGCGCGCGCACCGATACTGATCCTGTCCGGCACACCGCCGCGGGCGCAGGAGAACCGTGGCGCGCTGCAGGACATGCTGCATACCGAGTTCGTGCGGCCGCTGACGCGCTACGCGCGCACTGTGCGCGAGCCTGACCTGGTGCTGCAGGAACTCGACGAGGCGCTGGCCCGTGCGGCCGGCCTGGGCGGCGAGCCGGGGCCGGTGTACCTGGACTTTCCGGTGGACACACAGCGCGCGGAACCCTCGCGTGCGATGAGCGAATCGATGTCGCCCGAGTGGTTCGCACCGCGCGCGTCGATCGAACTGCACCCTGACCCGGCGGCCGTGGCGCGGGCTGTTGAGCTGCTCTGGGCGGCAAAGCGCCCCCTGGTTATCAGCGGGCGCGGTGCGCGCGATGCCGCGGGCCCGCTGCTTCAATTGCTCGACCGCCTGGGCGCGCTCTACCTTGACACCGGCGAGAGCCGTGGCCTGGTGCCGGAGGGCCACCCCTCGGTGGTGGCAGCGATGCGCGGCTCGGTCATGGGCGAGGCCGACCTCATCGTGACCGTCGGGCGCCGGCTCGACTTTCAGCTTGCCTACGGTTCGCCGGCGGTGTTCGGTGACGCGAAGTTCATCCGAATCGCCGACGCGCCGAGCGAGTTGCGCGACAACCGTCGCGCTGCGGTGGAGCTGTTCGCGACGCCGTCGGCGGCGCTGAACGCGATCGTCGCTGCCGCCCCGGTCGGCGCCAGCGCCGTCGACCGCGACTGGACGCAGGCCGTGCGCCGCAAGCACCTGGCACGCGCCGACAAGCTGCTCTCGTCAATGATCGCGGCGGCACCCGGCAGCGACGGCCTGATGCATCCGAACCGCCTGCTCGCCGCGCTGCGTGCGGCGATGCCGGCCAACGCGATCGTTGTGGCCGACGGCGGTGACTTTCTCAGCTTCGCGCGTGTCGGCCTGCCGGCCTCGACCATGCTGGACCCGGGGCCGCTTGGCTGCATCGGCATCGGTACGCCCTTTGGCATCGCCGCGGCGCTGGCCTGCCCGGGGCGCGCAGTGGTCATTGCCACGGGGGACGGCGCCTTCGGCTTTAACGCCATGGAGATCGATACCGCGGCGCGCCACCATGTGCCGGTACTGATCGTGGTGGCAAACAACGGGTCATGGGCGATTGAGGTGCGCGACCAGCAGGAAAGTCACGGCAAGGTCGTCGGCACGCGCTTGCAGTTTGCCGACCACGCGGCGATGGCGCGAGCTTTCGGGCTGCACGGTGAACGTGTCGAACGCGCCGAGCAACTGGATGAGGCCATCAAGCGCGCGCTGGCACAGCTGGCAGCCGGCAAGCCGGCGCTGCTCGACGTGCTGGTCACGCCCGAGGCGGCGTCATCGGACGCGAAGTCGGGTCTGGCCTGGGTGCCTGATCTGCAGGCACTCGGCGCATGGGACGAGGCCGAGCGGGCTTGGCGTCAGGCTTGATGCAGCCGCCCGTGGCGCCCCCCGCGTCCGAACTGTTGTCGCCCCGATAGGTGTCAGTGCGAGACGCTTTTTATGCTTCCGGATATCGACTCGCTGGCCTTGTTCGTGCGCGTTGCCGAAATGCGCAATCTGACTCGCGCGGCCGAAGCCAGCTTCATCACCGTACCGGCGGCCAGCCGGCGCCTGTCTTTGCTTGAGCACCAGTTCAAGGCCCAGCTGTTCGAACGCCATTCACGGGGTATGACACTCACACCGGCCGGCGATCGACTGCTGAGCCTGGCGCGCGAGGTCATCGCCAGCGTGCACCACATGCGCGCCGAAATGGGCAACTACGAGTCAGGCCGCCAGAGCGTGCTGCGCATACAGGGCAATACCTCTGCCATGACGCAGTTTTTGCCAGGTGACATCGCCAGTTTCCAGTCGGCTCACGAAGAAGTACGGATCGTCATGGAGGAGTGCTGGAGCGAAGATGCGGTGCGCCGCGTTCGCGCCGGTGAAGCCGACGTGGGCGTCGTCGTGCAGGGGTGCGATGTAGAGGGTCTTTGGACTCGGCCCTACCGGCGCGATCGGCTCGCGGCAGTGGTCAGGGCCGATGATCCCTTGAACAGGGAAGACGTGGCTTTCGAAGACCTGCTCGAACGTGACCTGGTCGGTCTGGAGGGAAGCAGCACCCTCACACGTTTGCTCATCGCACAGGCCTCGAACCTCATGCGTCCGATGGCGCTGCGGGTACAGGTGCGCAGTTTCGAGGCGGTGTGCCGCGCGGTGGAGGCCAGGCTCGGCGTGGGCATCCTGCCTCTGACGGCGGCCCGCAGCTTTGCCGAGACGATGAAGCTTAAGGTGCTGCCGCTGACCAACGGCTGGGCGCTCAGGCGGATGCTTCTTTGCGTGCGCGGACAGCCCGAGACCAAGTCGGCTCTCGGGCTGATACTCGCGCATCTGGAGGCTCAGGCCGCCGCTGACGACGGCGACGCCTGAAGCGGATTCAAACCGGCTGCATCGTGCAGCCGCAGCGATCAGTACGGCATCGTTGTGCTCACCGACGGCCGCACCCGCAGCGCCTCAGCCAGCGCCTGCAGGCGAGGAGTTGCCGGCAGCCAGGACTGATCACCGTAGCGAAAACGTTGGTAGTCGTACAGCACCGTGGCGCAAATCGCGTCGAGCTGCGGCGCGCCGTGATCGGAAACGCTCTCACCGATCATATCGGCCAGGATCTCCAGGCGCTGCATGCCTTCGATCATGGTGCGGCGCCGACGCAGACCCACTGGTGTTTCATCAAACAGAACCGGCGCGGTGACCTTGCGCGTGATGATGGTGTGTACCGATGCGTCGATCGCCCCCAGTGCGATGCCGGCACGTGACAGAACCACCTCAATTTCCAAGGGGTCAGACCCGATCAGAGCAGGCCAGTTCGGCGCCGGCCGTGTGGCTTCGAGCCACTGTACGATCAGCAGACTCTCGGTCAGCGCGGTGCCATCGTTCAGCACCAGGGTGGGCACGCGGGTGGCGGCGTTGGCGCTGCGCAGGCGCGGATCATCTGTCCAGGGATCGACGATCGTCGGTTCAATCTCAATGCCTTTCTCGATCATCGAGATGCGCGCGATACGCACATAGGGCGACGTTGTGTTGGCCAGCAGCTGCATGGATCTGCTTTCGCTCATTCAGGCAGCGCGCCGAGCTGCTTGAGCATCCCGAGGTTGTCCAGAAGCGCCCAGTGCTCGATCAGCACGCCGTCCCGGAACTGAAACAGATCCAGAACGCCGATGTCGATCTTGCGACCGCTTGCTGCCAGGTCGCCGAATGCACCGGTGTGCGTGCCCTGCACCCTCAGGCGCACCAGGACCTTTTCACCCTCGGCGACGAAATCCTCCAGTGGCAGCGTCATGTCGGGAAAGGCTGGCAGCAGTGCATCGTGCAGTTGCGCTACGCCTTCCGGGCCACGTACCTCAAAAGGAAGACCGGGGTCGTGTCGCACGAAGTTCGGAGAAATGTGGCGCTTCATCCATTCGGTGTCACGTTTGAGAAAGGCGGTGAAGTAGTCGCGGCACAGTTGCTTGTTTGATTCCAGGATAGACATCGTCGGTTACTCCGGTTGGATGAACGAAATAGGCAGGGGTCTCGACATCACGCGGCGCGAAGCTCAAAGCCCATGCGCGGGAAATGCACCTGCAGATCGCCGCCCCTTGGGTCGTTCAGGTGCAGCACGGCTTCATCGTCACTGGCTGCCACGAGCGTACCGGTCACCGGCACGCGCGCATTGTCGTCAGGGGTTATCACCACACGGGTGCCGGCCTTCAGACCACCGGGGTCGCCATTAGGGTCAAGGTGAGTCACCTGGGCCGGCTTTGCGATGCATGCGGCGTCGAAGGCCTCTTCAGCCGTCATGGCGGTGGGCGAACCCTGGCCCAGCGCGACGATGCGGTCGTACCAGTTAAGCAGCGGCGAGTTGGCGGCGAGCCCGAGCAGGGCGTCGACCTCCGGCGGACAGTTCTTGCGCAGCAAAAAGAGCGTTTGCCAGCAGGCGAGGTCGGCGGCACTGGGTAAATCGCCAAACAGAAAGGGGCGGGCAGACAGCGCCTTTTTGAGCCAGCTGAACTGCGCCCGAACGAACTGCACATGCTCGTCAAAGCGGGGTGCCATCGCCTCCCGCGAAATGTCGATCATCAGGTAGCTTTCCTTGCGGTCCTTGATGAAGTCCGGCGGAATGTGTTCACCGATGAAGTGCACCAACACGCCGATGGTGGGAATCCACATCTGACGCTCCCACGCAAAGCCCAGGCCCTGTGCTGCGCCTTCGCTGCCCTTCGGATAGAGGCTGGGCGAATCGGGGAAAAGGCGCTCGAGCGCTGGAAGGATGATGTTGGTGTCGCAATAGAAGTCGGCGCCCATCTGCAGAACCGGCACGCGGCGATAGCCGCCGGTCAGAGGCGACAGCAGCGGCCTGGGAGGCAGCCCGGGGATGTCCACCGAGCGCCATGCCGCAGCCTTGAGGCCAAGGGCGGTGCGAACCTTTTGAGAGAAGCTTGAAAATTCGTAGTGATGAAGAATCGGGCTGTTCATGGTTGGTGCTCCTAAGTTCGCTCAGGGTTCAGTACATGATGTGGCCGCCATCGACGACGATGGTCTGACCAGAAACAAAGCCCGCCAGATCGGAGAGCAGATAGAGCGCGGTGCCCACGAGGTCATCGGGCCGCTGTTCGCGCGAGATCGCACGCGCCTTCAGAAAGCTTTGCTGCCACTCGAGGGGCCGGTCTCGGGTGGCATCGGTGATGACGAATCCCGGTGCAATGACATTGCACCGCACGCCGTCCTTGCCGCATTCTTTCGCGAGGCCCTTGGTCATCGACAGCACTGCGCCTTTGGTGGCGACGTAGTGCAGGTAGCCGGGCTGGCCTGCCACCGCCACCACTGAGGCGATATTCACAATGCTGCCGCGCTGTCGCTCTCGCATAGCTGGCATCACCGCCTTGCAGCACAGCCAGATGCCCTTCACGTTGACCTGAAAAATGCGGTCCCACTGATCGGGGTCGAGTTCCTCGAAGGGCGTGAGCCTGACCTCACGAAAGTAGGCGGCATTGTTGATCAAGCCATCGATACGACCTGTGGCTTTGAGCGCGGTGTCGACCATGGCCTTGACCGAGACATCGTTGCTGACGTCCACTTTTGCGTAAGTGGCACGACCGCCGGCCTTGGCAATCTGGTCCATGGTCATGTCGGCGTCATGCATGTCGGCCACCAGCACGTGTGCACCCTGAGCAGCGGCGCCCAGCGCGAAGGCCTGGCCGATACCGGTTGCTGCACCGGTTACGATGATGGTCTGGTCGGTAAGCAAGTGCTGGGCTGTCATGTTGATGTTTTGAAGGTGTGGGTTTTTCAAAGCATCACTGTGCGCAGGCTAGGCGGCGATGACCATTTCAAACCCGGCAATTCAGCGTTAAGGCCGCTGCAACAGTTGCCTTGCCTTCGACGCAAAGCTGGTTTCGCGCAAATGAAATTCCCAGCCCGACTCGGTGCTCCGACAATGGTTTCCAAGTTTGAAAATAGAGGGAGAGTCTGATGGGCCAGCCAACGCCCCGAGGTCCGCTGCACGGTGTTCTGGTGGTAGCGCTGGAACAGGCCGTGGCCGCGCCTTATTGCAGCAGCCGCCTGGCGGATGCGGGCGCACGTGTCATCAAGATTGAACGCCCGGAAGGCGACTTCGCTCGTGGCTACGACGGCGCTGCCCATGGGCAATCGTCCTACTTTGTCTGGATCAACCGCGGCAAGGAATCCATTGCGCTCGACCTCAAGCAAGCGGCCGACCTGGCGCTGCTTGAGCGCCTGATTGCTCAGGCCGATGTCTTCATTCAGAACCTGGCGCCAGGCGCCACCGCCCGCATGGGCGTTGGGTCTGAGGCGCTGCGTGCGCGCTATCCGCGCCTGATCACCTGCGACATCAGCGGCTATGGCGAATCCGGCCCACTGCACAAGATGAAGGCCTACGACTTGCTGGTTCAGGCCGAAAGCGGTCTGGTGGCGGTCAGTGGGGCGCCGGGCGAGGGGGTTGAATCGCTTGGCCGAATCGGCGTATCGGTGTGCGACATTACCGCGGGCATGAATGCGCTCATCGGTATCGAGCAGGCCCTGCTGCAACGTGTGAGCACCGGTTGCGGCTCCGGCGTTCAGGTCTCGCTGTTTGACTCGGCCGCCGAGCTTATGAGCGTGCCCTACCTGCAGACCCGTTATGGCGGCAAGGCACCTCAGCGAGTGGGGCTGAAGCATCCGACCATCGCTCCCTATGGCGCCTACACCTGCGCCGACGGCCGGGACATCGTCATCTCGATCCAGAACGAACGAGAGTGGGTCGACTTTTGCCGCGAAGTGCTACATGAACCCGAACTGCCGCAGGACCCCCGAGCCGCCAGCAATGCAGCGCGCGTTGCCAACCGTACCTGGCTTGATGACAAGGTGGCGGCCGTGTTTGCCAGCCTTTCAAGCGCAGACCTGATCGATCGTCTGACCGCGGCGCAAACGGCTTATGGCAATGTCAATGGCGTGCACGACCTGATTGCCCACCCCCAGTTTCGAACGCGCCGCATGCCAATTGGTGAAAAGTCCGTCGAAGTGCCTGCGTTGCCCTGGATCACCGAGTGGGACGCCGCCCAGTTTCCCCCGGCACCCAGCATCGATCAGCACGGTGCTGCGCTGCGTGAGGAGTTTGCTTCTTCCGCCGCTGATCCCACCGCTGCCCGCGACGCCTGAGGTTTTGCGCAAGGCCACCCCTTCAAACTCGCCTGCAACAACAGGATCGGCAATTGGAGCCCGACCGCGTCAGTCACCGGGGGACGGTGTGTCATCTTTGCCCGCGAATATCACCGATCGACCCGAAGCGGGTACTCGGGTATCCAGATCGAGGTCCGCAAAGCGGGCATCGATCGGCGCCAGTGGTGATCAGGTGGTGGCCTGGTGGCCCTCCAGAGCCATGCGCGCGATAAACCCCGAGCGGGTCTCGCCCGTGGCGCGAGCCAATGCGTCGAGTCGGTGCAGCACTCGACGCGGCAGACTGATGTTGACTCGTTCAAGCGTGTCATCAAGCACCGCGGGGTCCACCTTTACGACGGCCCAGACCCACGTCCTCCATTCCTTGTGCTTCTTGCGCAAGGCTTCGATGCTGGAGGGCTGAGGAACATCCTGCCCGGTATCAAGGGCGGTTTCAATCCAGGCAGCTATAGCCTCTTCGGCCTTAGCCATCGCTTCTTCCATCGTGTCACCGGCGGAGAAACACCCGGGCAGGTCAGGTACAACGACGCCGAATGCTTCGGTCGCGGTACCAGCTTCAATGGCGACGGGGTAACGCATGTTGCATACCTCTATTCAAATCCCGGCCTGTTGCCGTATGGCCTTTAACAGCCCAAGCCCAAGGTCCTTCTTGGGGTGAGGAACCACCACGATGCCTGCGTGCTTCGGGTGTCTGAAGACATGATGAGAACCGTTGACACGGGCAAGTCGCCAGCCTGCTTTTTTGAGTTCACGTATCAGGTCGGCACTACTCATATGTGTATGATACACACGAAAACTCTGTCTGTAAATCGATCAACCAGCCCGGGAGGCGGCCAGCTGGTAGCAGCCACAACGGGGTGCCCGGTGCGCCCGCTAACTCACCGGGGCGCCGCTTCCGGGTTCGACCGGAATGCGGCCTGCCCGCAGTGCGTCATGACTTCCACTGCTCAGAAGCGGCCCGTCGGTTATGTCGGCAGTGTGCGCGACGAGCCAAAGCAGAGCTCAAGTTGCCCGCCGGGAGCCGCCATCCACCCTCCGTCGAGGGTCGACTCCAAGTTCGCAATCGGCCCGGGATACCTGCACAATTCACGATGAGGGGAACATCGATTCGGTTGATCAGGTCGTCTCGAACGATCAGTGACCTGACCCGCTTAACATGAGCGGAACATCTCCCCTTTGAAAGGAACGCCATGGCGCCGCTGCCAAGTCGCTCAAAAGACGATCCGTGGAAGTTGAAGACGCCGCCTGGCACATCCGAGTACACGATGCATACCGACGAGAAAGGTGGCGTGAAGATTCTCGTCTGTACCGTAGGCAACACGGTGCTGCACTACGATCTGCGCTGTGTTAACAACCGGAACGTCATGCTCAAGACGGCAGGCGGCTGGGTCGAACTTGGCGGAGCAGATGAACAAAAGCCAGCAAAAGAAGGAACGGTAGAGGCCTGGGGTCGATCGGAAACCAATCCGCTGGGCGGCTGGTATGGACTAAAGAAAGGCCTGCGCGGGCGCTTTGCCGTGTATGTGCCCCCGCTGATGGAGGAACTTGGGCTCTGTGAACTTGAGCACAATGCCAAGAACAATCGGATGCGCGCCAAGTAAGCAAGAAATCCGTTGCCGGCGGGTTGCAGTGGCGGTGACCTGCCGAGCATTTTTAGTGCCAGGCCTTATTTGAGAATCGCCCCTGGGTTGGTGGACGTTGCCTGGCAGACGCGTTGGCGATGTTCGCAAAGACGCCCTTGCCCTCTCTGCAATCGCGCCCGCACCTAAACGTCTCAAGACCAAACAGCATTCCCGATTACTCATACTTCGGGAATGCGTTTGGCCCGGCGTCGCCTGGCTGGCCGGCGCCACAGGAGCGAGTCCTCCGCTTTCTGTTTGAGCTGTTGGGGATCCTGGTGTTGGGGAACTTAGGTCTCCAACAGGTCGAGCCTTAGCCAGCATTCGGCGGGTGCATTGGATCAGCCGGTTGCGCACGAGCCTTGCACTCGCGAGTCGAGTCCGTTCGCGGACTTTCGCTGCGTGTTTGTTTTGCGCGATACGGAGATCAGATTGCGTTGATAAACGTCTACCTGTGACTTCGGTTTGAGCTTCGTCAGGGTCAACGGACATCATCCTTTTTTGATATCAATGATATCATCTCGATCGGAGGTACCAACATGCCAGACCTACTCGTTCGCGGTGTCGATGAAGTGCTTGTCAGGGCGCTTAAAGAGCGTGCCGGTGCGCACGGCCGAAGCGCTGAGGCAGAGCATCGGGAGATCCTCGCTGAGGCGCTTGCGCGGCCACGCAAGCGCGCTCTGGCGGAGTTGCTGGCGTCGATGCCCGACGTTGGCACTGACGCTGACTTCCAACGAGTCGAGTCTGATAGAGCACCCGGTGTATTTGATTGACACCAACGTCATCAGCGAAGCTCGCAAGAAGTCCCGAGCGAACCCAGGTGTCATCGACTTTTTCGATCGCGTTGCCGCCGCCGGCGACCCGGTCTATCTGTCGGTTATCACGGTCGGCGAACTTCGGCGTGGCGTCGAGCTGATTCGGCTGCGCGGTGACACAGAGCAAGCGAGATTGTTGGAGGAGTGGCTATCCGCCGTGCTCGAGCAGTACACGGATAAAGTCCTCGCCTTCGATGCCGACGCGGCTCAAGTGTGGGGGCGGCTACGAGTCCCGAACCCCGAGCACGCCTTGGACAAGCAAATTGCGGCCACCGCGCTTCTTCACGATCTGACCGTCGTCACCCGCAATGCGGGCGACTTCGCAGGCAACGGTGTGAAGGTCTTGAACCCCTTCGTGGTGTCTGCGTCTTCGTCATGAAGCCGGTCGTAAGTGTGTAGATGTGAGCGATGGAAATCAAACCGATCAGAACCCAGAAAGATTACCGATCAGCGCTGAAGATCGTCTCTCAGCTCATCGACATGGACCCCGCGCAAAACACACCCGAAGGCGACCATCTCGAATTGCTTGGGACACTGGTCGAGGCCTGGGAGCGGCGGAACTTCCCGATAGAAGATCCCAGTGCGATCGAAGCCATCCGGCCCCGGGTGGGTCAGGGGTGTGACGACACGAAGGACGAAGCGCTCAACTCGCGCTCACCCTCAAAGCGATAAGCCACCAGCGGCCCTCTTTTTCCTGCGCTGTAATCGACGCAGGCGACTTTAGTGGTCTGGCGATCGGGTGTGCCGGTCAACCAGTAGTGCCCGCAAAAGACCGGATGCTCGTGCGAGTAGCCTGGAATCGCATCGTCAGCGAGGAGCACGTCCCGGACCTGATCAAGGTGTGAGCCAGGGCCAAGCGCCACATCCCGAAGCTTGGGCGGGCCTTCATGCCACCAGCGCACTCGCGTGCGATCGCGACGAATGTTGTGCGCATCAAGAAACGACGCGCCACCCGGCAGGTCAACCTCAAGACCCTTGAGCAGCGTCTCAACCGCGTCATGCACTGCCGGGCAGCGCGGCTGGCCGTTGAGTTTGTGCGCATTCACCAGAAACTCCTCGGTGATTCGATTGCTGCCATCAAGTCGCATTCGGATTGCCTCGATGCTCGGCTTATGCCAGCAGGCATGCACGATGCGCAGGTCGTCCAACTCAAGCCAGAGCGGAAGGGTGCGAAACCAGTCGATCCATTCAGTGTGCCTTGCCGAGCGATGCCCGACTTCAGCCAGAAAGGCCTTGTGCTGCCGATTGTGATTCTCGGTATGAGGTCGAAGGTAATAGCCGGCGCCGCGCTGGGGATCGCGCGTCGCATAGGCAATCGCATTGAACTCATGATTGCCCATGGTGACGAGCGCGCACTGCTGCTCGACCATGGCGCGAACCAGTTCAAGCGTGCGCAACTGATCCGGTCCGCCATCGATCAGATCGCCCACAAAGACGACGGTATGGCCAGCCTTTCGCCAGGCACCGGACCGATGCTGATAACCGAGTTTTTGAAGCAGCGCCTCGAGCTTGTCGGCATGGCCATGCACGTCGCCAATGATGTCGTAATGCATAACTTTTTTGCCTCCCAAGGGCCTTTTATCAAACTAAGCCATGGCTAACGGCAACGACCTTGCTCAGACCCGCTGCGCCTTCGAAAATATCACCGCGCCAGCCAGACCTTTGAAGTGTTCGTCGCAGGTCAGCAGCTCGGCGCCATGCTTGTGTGCCGTCGCATAGACAATCGCATCGGCGGTTGCAAACTTGTACTGCCGATGCAGTTCGGCAGCTAGCAGCGCAATCGTGGTGTCGAGTGGCACGACCCGGCACTTCTGCGTATAGGCGATGACCTGATCAGCCTGCTCCTCGCCAAGTTCCCGCACCAGCCACTTCGACAGCTCAAGCTGCACGATAGTCGGCACGATGCAATGAGGCTTGTCGGGGAACTCCTTGCCCAGCTTCTTGCCGAGCGGACTGCCCGTCAGCCACTCGATCCAGGCTGAGGTATCGACAACACGTATCTGCGCCGTCATCAGTAGCGGTCCTTGCGATCGCGATAGCCCTCCTTGCGTGCACCTTTGGCGATGCCGGCCAGGTCACTGAGCTCCGGCACCGGCATGACCAGAACACCCTTGCCCTTGGGAATGAACACGAACTCCTGGCCAGCTCTCCAGTGCGCTTCCTCTCGAATGGCCTTGGGAATCGAAATCTGGAACTTGCTCGACAGCGTGGCGGTGGCAGTCATTTCCTTACCTCATGAGCATCGATCGATGATAGGTAAGAATATACATTATCCAGGCTTCGCATCGAGCGAAGCTGTCATCACCTGTGACTTCGGGCGCCTGAATTCCCAGGGCAGTTCAAAACATTCTCAAGCCCACACCTGATCCAGGTTCTTCGCTGCCAGCAACTTGTCTCGAAGCGCATAGCGCGACGACTGCATACTGACCTCGCTGCTCTCCGGGCGCGGGATCGGAACAATGGCCGTTGCCGCCCCTTTGAACTTGATCATGTACTTACCCGTGTCGTTGTACGGAACGATGGCGTCGATCTCGGCGATGTGGGTGATGGCAGCAACAGGGGCGACCTGATAGGCCGCGATGAACTTCAGTTTAGAGATGTGCTTCGCATTGATCCGCACGGCGAACCAGCAGTGCTCGTTCAGAAAGCATTGCTTGAACCCTTCCTCGCGTGCCGGGACAACGATGGTGTCGAACTTGTCGTTCTCAGAACCGACGGGCTGTACCTGATCACTCGGATCGTCCTGCTTGGGCGGCGTGAAGGCGTTGATTCCAAGCATCGGCAGGATCAGCAACATATCAGCAAGGAATGCCTGGGCCGTGGCCTTTGCTGCAGGGGCCATCGTCGGAGCAGTTGGGTTGTTCTTGTTCAGAAGAATGGCCCGGTCGTGCTTCTTGGCCAGAGC
Source organism: Burkholderiales bacterium (assembly GCA_947487165.1). Lineage (GTDB taxonomy): Bacteria > Pseudomonadota > Gammaproteobacteria > Burkholderiales > Burkholderiaceae_E > UBA4615. The sequence goes on along the minus strand of CANKWX010000020.1, from coordinate 18,067 downwards.
AACCAATGCCGACTCCAGGTACTGAACTTCCGTCTTGCCGATCTTGTGGTTGCGGTCGAAGAAGTAGACGCCCCAGACCCATCCCTCCTTGTTCGAGACGTGATTCTTCAAGCGGTCGCCGACGGGATCAGCCTCGCCGATGTAGATCGTCTCTTCGGCAGCATTGCCGACAAGTATGTAGATACCTGCCTGGGAGAAGCCCGGCTCCTGCTTCAACAGGTGAAAGAGCTCCCTGTTAAAGACGACCCCGTAGCCTGACCAGTTCGACTTGTCGAGGTGGCGAATGCCTTCGGGATCACCGTTGGTGGCGAAAAGCGTGATGGAGAAAGGTTGCATAGGCGCCTCGCTCAGATCTTCACTTCGAAGCGCAAAAAGTCGGTGAGCTGCTTTGATTCGGCGATCTCGTCGTGCGGCACCAGCAAGTACCGCCACGGCTTGGTGCCGACTGATGCCGCGTGATCCGAAGCGTGCTTGCACCACCGCGCAGCGGCAGCAGCCTTGGCCTGAACTTCCTGAGTATTGATGTCGGCTCTAGCCTTAGTTTCCACCATGAAGATGATCGAGTCCGTTTCCGCCACGAAGTCAGGGATGTACTCCGGCTGCTCAGTGCCCAGCTTGTAGTAAATCTGGAACTGTCCCTTGGCAGGCTTGAACCACTTAGCCGCGTCGCGCTCAAGGATGACGGCGAAGCGACGTTCCGTGTCGGAGTCGAACTTCTGCAGCGGGTAGAGACAGCGCACGAATCCACCGAACAGCATCTGCTTGATCTTGCCAAGCTCGGTCAAGGTTTCCCGGAAGTGGTGAGCCGTCTGACCGGCGGTGGCCGTGTAGTTGCAGGCTTTCAGTTCCGTGAAGCCACGGCTGACCTGCACCTCGTACTCGGTCGCTTCCTCCCAGAAGTGCGCCATCATCTGCGCGTGAATTTCACGAGCGATCAGACGGCGATCCCGATCCAGCACGCCTCTGGATTCCGCTTCCGATAGGTAGCCCTGTAGGTGCTGCACCATCTGCCCAGAGAGGTCATAGAGCAGATCGGCGTGCGTGAAGTAGTCGATGTCGTCGAAGTCCACCAGCGCGTGGACGATGTAGTCCTCCAGCCGCTGCTCTTTGAGGCCGACTTCCGACGAAAGCGTGTCCTGCTCGTTGGTGTGCAAGTTGTGAATGATGATCTCGCGCTCGCCGGGCTGAAGGTGCAACTGAGCGACGTCGAGCTTGAACGGGTGGAAGCCCGTGGTGACTTCGCCGGTTGGAACCACAGCAATGCGGGGAATGTCGATGGTTTGCTGGACGACGATCTCAGTGGTCTTGGCCACCACGGCCGAGAGGTCAAGTGCAGGCATCCCATCGTCGGCATCCGCCAGCAGCTCGCCCTGAGCAGGTTTCAGGCGCTCGGTCACCTCAGCCAGGATCGCAGCCTGCACTTCCGCGTTGAGCAGCGCGCCGCTGGTCGGGACGAGATCGCGCTTGACCTCATACTTGCCGATGACGTCCATCACAACGCGGGCGGCTTGGCGCTCGCGCTCCGTAGCGAACACTGGCGCGGGGGCAGGGCTGGCCGGGGCCGTGCCTGCGTTTGTCGGGGCGCTAGCGATAGTGGGCGAGTCAGCAAGCCCCAGGCGCGTCATCGCGCCCGAGCCGACCTGGACACTCACCTTCTTGTCATCGGCGCTCGGCGCTTCGAGGATCACCTGTTTCAGCCTGATCGGTGAGTCGCCCCTATTGGCTTCGTCGATGATTTCCTGAAACTTGTCGTGCGCGACGATGTTGAGGCGATCAACCGCTGCCACGCCGGTGCGTTTGCCATAGGGCAGACGCAATCCGCGACCAATGGACTGTTCAATCAGCGTGCGCGCATTGGCTGCACGCAACGGCACGATGGTGTAGAGGTTGGTCACGTCCCAGCCCTCTTTGAGCATGTTGACGTGAATGACGATCTCAGTCGGCTCGTCCACGCTCTCCACCGCGAGGAGACGAGCGACCATATCTTCCTCCTCCGCGCCCGTGCGGCTGGAGTCGACCTGAATTACCTTGCCTTGATAGCGACCCTCGTAGAAGGCTTCTGACTCTAGAAGCGCCAAAAGTTGCCCAGCGTGAGTCGTATCACGCGCAATCACGAGCATGAACGGCTTCACCACCTTCACGCCGTTCTCGCGAGCGTAGGTCAGCAGCTCCACCTTGGTGGTTTCGTGCAGGCGGACACCGTCTTCTAGCTTGGTCTTCTCGATCTCCTCGGGCGTGTGAGCCTCGGCGTCGAAGTTGCGCTGGGTCACGGCGGCGGGCTCCTTGACGAAGCCGTCTTCCATTGCTCGTGCCAATGGGTAGTCCATCACTACGTTCTTAAACGGTACGGGGCCGCGCGTGGATTCCACGAACGGCGTCGCCGTCACCTCAAGGCCGAACAACGGCTTCAGCTCGTTGATGGAGCGAACCCCAGCACTGGCGCGATAGCGGTGCGACTCATCCATCAGCAGCACGAGATCTGGCAAGGCGGCCAGATGGTTGAAGTAGCTGTCCCCAAGCACCTCCTTCATCCGCTTAATGCGCGGCTCCTTGCCGCCACGCACCTCGGAATTGATCTTGGAGATGTTGAAGATATTGATGCGCACATCGTGGGCAAACCCCATTGTCTGATCCTGCACAACCGCGCCGGTCTGGTCGTAGTTGTCGCCTGTAATGATCAGTGGTGACTGTTGTGCGAACTCGGCGATACCCTTGAAAACGTACTTGGGCGTATTGCGCGTGAAGTCTGCGATCAGCTTGTTGTAGATCGTCAGGTTCGGGGCCAGCACAAAGAAGTTGTTGATGGCGTGAGCTAAATGGAGGTATGCGATGAACGCGCCCATCAGGCGCGTTTTGCCGACACCGGTGGCGAGCGCGAAGCACAACGACGGAAACTCCCGCTCGAAGTCCTCCAATGTTGGGAACTCAGCCTTTAGCGTGGCGAGAATGGCCGTGACCTGCTGCTCGTGTCCGAGCAAGCTGGGGGCAGCCTCAAGCGCACGCACCAATTTCGAGAGAGATTCCGCCTGGGGCGGCCGAAGAGACAATCGACCGGTGACGGCGTTCAGGACGCGTGCGTTCATTATTCGTTCTCCCCAAACAGACCGCCTTGCCCGGCGCTCGCGGGGGCAGATTTCTTGCTTTTCATTGCCACAGAGCTATCTGCGGGCACAGGCTTTTCTACCTGAGCCATAGGCAGGTTCGCCACATTCAGGCTGTAGTCGTCGTGGCCCCACTCACAGCGGGCCAGCACCATCTTGGGAATCTTCTTCAGCGTCAGGTTCGGCCAGCGCTCCGACGCCTTGGCTGCCGTGACGCCGTGGAAGGCTGCACAGCACACGAGCAGGCTTTGGTCACTGCCGACCTCGTCAGAGAGTGCTTGCAGCTGCTCTGCGGACAGGTTCTGGGTCGTGACGTAGATAAAGTCCCGTTCGCTGGAATGGCCGTGCTGCCACCACTGCACTTCTGATGGTGCGTATGTGAAGCCCTCAAGCTTGGCGAGTGCCTCAGCCAACTGGGCGGCGTTATATGCAGGGTTGATGACAGCGTTGCCCCAGCGATCATGAACAATCAGGCTAGGTGCGAGGCTGTAGTAACGGAACCCGCCGCCGCCTTGCCATTCGACGACCCCAGATATTCCGCCCGGGTCTTGGCCATTGATGACCTTCTGCATGCGCGGGATGATGTGCGTGTGGCAATGCTCGCCAAGTTCGACCATGATCCATTTACGTCCCATTTTGTGAGCGACGGCACCGGTCGTGCCGGAGCCTGCGAATGAGTCGAGTACCAAGTCACCGGCTCTCGTTGCAATTTCGAGAACCCGCTTTAGTAGTCGCTCCGGCTTGGGCGTACTAAAGACGTCAGCGCTATTGAATGCCCGTACCTCCAGTTTTGCTTCGTGGTTGTGGCCAACTTCCTCATTTGGCCAAAATGTGGCTGGAGGTCTTGATGGACTCTCTTCAAGAAATTGTTTGACGTAGATTTCCCATCGCCCATCTTTTCGGATGAACTCAAGCTGATCCTTGTTGGTCGGAACGTTTTCCTTCTTCCAGCGCCAGCGACCCTCTGTTCCATCTGGCTTTACTGGCCATATCTCTGAGCCGTCAGGTGCGGGTATCGGGTACCACATCGAAGGACGGTCTTGCCTTAGAGACTCTGAGCCTTCCTTCCGTAATGAGCGTCGTCGGTAGTACTTGTCAGTCGCCTCATCTAGAAAGCCGAACTGAGCGGCGTTCTGATCCTTTGGCAACTGACGCGGAAAGAATGAATCCGTCTTTTGATACACAAGCAAGTGATCATGGGAGACGCTGAAACCCCGAGCATCCATGCGCTCGCTATAGACCTTCTGCCAAAGGCAATTGGCTACAAAGTTTGCTCTACCAAAGACTTCGTCGCACAAAACCTTCAAGTAGTGAGCTTCGTTGTCATCAATCGTGATCCACAGTGATCCATCATCCGCCAACAGGCGTCTGATGATTTCAAGGCGATCTCGCATTAGACCGAGCCAGATCGAGTGCTCCAGTCCGTCGTCGTAGTGTGTAAATGCGCTCCCCGTGTTGTATGGCGGGTCAATGAATACGCACTTCACCCTTCCGGATAACTCTTGCTCAAGCGCCTTCAACGCCAGAAGGTTGTCACCAAATATCAGTCGGTTGTCGAATGAGTCACCGTCCGAGAATCGCTGCGTAGCATGGAATGATCTGTTCGGGTCTTCCAGCAAAATGCGCGGCTCCAGCTTCGGTCGCTTTTCCTTGCCGATCCAGGTGAGTTCGAGTTTTTGTTTGCTCACAGCTGGGCTCTCATAGTTGTGGCGCACGACCCGACAGGTAGTCGAGCAGGCGCTTGCGCGGATACGCGTCCGCTGCAGTCTGAATATTGCGCAATGGGGCAATCGCAGGATCGGCGGCCAAGGCGAAGTGTGTTTCCATCAGATCAGCCAAGAACGCCGCGACATTGCTCTGGTTGCGGAAGTAAGCCAGCGGCCCCTCAAAGGTCAGGCGCTGTTGCCCTAAGGTGAACGTTTGCTGCCGGAGTAGGTCGAGCGTGTCGGGCTGGCTGAGAAGTGCCGCAATGGCGGCCGTTTCGACAACCGCTGCTGCGCCGATCCGGTTGCGCAGGCGTTTCATCATGACCGCCGTGATGACGTGAACGCCGTGGCGGTACAGAAGGCGTTCCTGGCTGCGCGCCCGCGCTCGCGCCTCGTAGTCCACCACCAGGGTGCGGATGGCACGGTGGCACAGGACGGCGTTGACCAGCTTCGCGCCCGGCAGTGTGGAGGTGAACAGCGCTTGGTACTCAGCGGAATCCGGATTGGCAAGTCGTGCCGGTTCGCTCTTGAGCCACACGGCGTATCGCGGGTCGTGCTGCTGCGAGGCCATTGCCCGCAGTGCCTCTTCGAGCGTAATGGCCGTCAGGCCAGTCGCAAGGGCCTCGGGGCGATAGTGGTAATCGAATCCGAGATGCGCAATTTCCTGCCGCAGCCGCTCCTGGTTTTCGTCGAGCGAAGCGAAGTTGGCGGTTTGGACGGGGTTTTGATGGTTGCGGGCCTTGGTCACCCGCTTCCCGAATGGCCCGTCTGCCGGGGCCTTGATCAGGGTGAGCATCACCTTTGCGTCGTCGATGCTCCTGCCCGGATGCTGGCGCACGAACTCGGCTGCCGATGCCACTGTTTGCACGCCATTGATGATGGACAGGCCTCGCACCTTGAACTTCTTGGCCCCATTCTTGGTGGCCTTCGGCTCGATCAGGTCGCAGACGGCCGTGACGCCATTGTTGAGATAGAAGAAGTCACCAGGAGCGTCGTGCAAGGTGGTCTTAATGGCCTTGTTGACATCGGACTTGCTGCTGCCAAGGAAGTACCGGATGTTCCTTTCGTACAAGGCCTTGCCGTGCGTCTGGTGAAGTGCCACCAAGTCGCCGAGCCGTGCAACACCGTAGTACGTGCTTCGCGGTTGTTCAACTTTTTCGTACTTCTGTAGTGCGATGTCGGTGTGCACCGGTTGATATGCCTGTTCCGCCAGAAGATCGCGGGCGATCTCGGCCGCCGCGTAGTACTCCACCTGCTTGACCAAGCGCTCTTCGTCGAGGTCTTCGTCGTCAAGCAACGCCTGCAAAGCGTCGCGGGCCGTCTGCGAGACGCCATCGCCGGTGTAGGGCACAACCAGCTTGATGCGGCTGCACGAGTCGAGTGCGCTTTCGATGTCAGCCTTGCGGTTTTGGACATTCGCGTTGAAGGCGCGGAAGTCCTGCTTGAGCAGCAAGCGGATGCCCTCGCAGAACGGAAGCGCATCGTCCTGTTTGAATTGCTCCGACTCCTTCAGCTTTGTCTGCAACAGATACAGCGTTTCCGATGGCGCGTCGTAGTGGATCGCGTCGATGCCCTTGTCGTTGAAGTCGTCAACGACCGAAGCAGCCGCCACCTGCGGCGTGATGTCAAGCAGCTTGTGCAGCACAAAAGCGCTGAAGGCTCGCGAAAGCTGCTTCGCCGCCTCATCGGAGGGTTTGGCGTTGCCAAGCAACGGCGGTAGGAACGGAACGAAGCGATCGGCGAGCACCTCCTTCAAGATCAACATGTACTGAGATTCCAGCGCCGCCATATCAATGGTACTTCCCAGATCGGTTCTCGAATGCTGGCTTCGAACCTTCAAGTACGGTCACTACGGCGGCGTTGAGCCCCGTGCTTTCGATCGCCCCCGAGTCATAGGCAATCATGGAGTTCGATGCTCGATCGAACCTCGCACGGATGATCTGCTCGGCATCACACACAACCGCCAAGTTGGGGTTGTGTGTGACCATGATGATCTGCCGCCGCTTCTTGGCCTCCGACAGAACGGGCACAAGCAGGCGGAACACCGTTTCGTTATCAAGGTTCTCTTCCGGCTGGTCTAGAATGATGGGCGTCTTTCCGTTGTCCACCAGCAAGTAGAAGATCAGCAACAGTGCACCACGCTGCCCGGGGGAGAGTTGCTCAATCTGCGTGTCTTGAAACAGTAAGGAGTATCGCGGCTCAAGGAAATTCAACCCGAAGATCAGGTCGTAAACGGCCTCTGCGGACTGTCCTTTTTTCACCAAGTTGAAGATGCCAGCAGGCGACCCGGAAGCTCTGGCGGCTTCCAAGACTTTCTCGTGCAAGGTGTCAACGAAGGCCAACGCTCCATCTCTGGTGTTCAGGTCATGGCTGTCGAACAGCTTTCGGATTGTCGAAAGCGCCTCGTCCTGCCCACGAAAGTCACCCCAAGTCTGCTTGATCAAGGCGAACAACTGATCTGCAATGGCATCTGCAGATGCCGCAAGTGTTGCTTGGAACTGCAGCCTGTAGTCTTCCCGTATGAGGCCGTTCTTCTGGATCAAGTCCTGTACAGGTTTGAACAATTCAGCACGGGCCCTTCGCTGCGCATCGAGGGTGTCAAATACCTCACCTGACAGCTGCAAACGCTTCGCTTCCAACTCCATCAGCTGGTCAGGCAGCGCCCTGATCTGCTCGACACGAGTCTCCAATCCAACCCTAGACTCTGGCTCCGTGGGGGATCCGATCAGTTCATCCCGTTTCGCGTTCCAGGCGGCAAGCTGTCGCAGGTAGGACTCAAACTGTTGCTGAGGCGCGTTCAACTTAGCGATGAAACTCTGCTGTGTCTCCGTGTAGGTCTTCAGGCTTTCCGCCATTTGCTCAGACTCGGTCTTCAACTGGCCCTGCTTCTTCGCGAGTACAGCAAATCTCCCGTCGAGAGTACCTGTCTTGATGTCGATGGTTGCCAGATCGGACCACGCAAAGTTAAGCAGCTTAAGGTCATCGGTCAATGTACTTTGTGCATGGTCAAAGGCTCGCTGGAGCAACCTCAACTGCTCACGAATATTAGCTATCGCCTTTTGTTGCTTGGCTAGTTCGGTGGTCTCGCCAGCGATCTCTTGCGTGCGCTTTTTTCCGGTTTCTATCTGTTGATTGGCGGCTGCTAAGCCATCCGCAGCCTGCTTTTGCTCGCGGCTCAACGCCTCTGCGGGGGCAGCAACCTCTACTGGCTTTAGCTTTTCTTGTTCTTCAATTTGCTTGCCCTTCAGCAAAAGCAAGTCGGTGAGCTTCTTCAGCTCTATGGGCTGAAGCTGCTCCTCTATCCGCACGATCGATGCGTTGGCCGATGCCAGTTCCTTGCGGTACTCACTCAATCGATTCCTGAGCGACTGCTCCTGCTGCTCTGTCAGTTGATCAAAGTCGAGTGCGCCCAACCTCATGTCTTCACTCGCGTGAGAGAAGATCACTGACCGCAGTTCCTTCTCGAAAGCGTCCGACTTACCGGACACGTGCTCGTTGCAAAGTTCTTCGAAGTAGTGCTGTGGGATGTACCGAACAAGCTCTGCCTTCTCTTCGGATGGGAGCTCGTTTAGAGGGCGGGCTTCGGTACTTTCGTCGCACCAGGTCAGCGTCCCGGTGAAGTGTCGTGCAGGTTCCCCGGTCTTCCCCAGAAAGCGATCTCGCCTGAGAAAGCTGAAGTGTTTTGACTGTTTGGAGTTGCCAAGCGTTGCGATGACATCCGCTAAGGCGCTCTTCCCGCTCCCCTTGTTCCCGATGATGGCAACAAGATCGGGGTTCAAAGGGATGTCGCAGCCGTGGAGCCATTGCCCTACGCCGATCTTGTCTCCGGTCTTGGTGACTTCAACGGATTCGATGTAGTAGGTCTTGTTGGACTCGACTTCTTTCACCTTGGGTGGCTTGTCACCAATGTAGGAGCGCTTCGCTGGCTCAAGAATGGTTTGTTTGAGGCCACGGAACGTTGGGTCGGCCTTGATCCAAGTCTTTTTGCCAGAGGGGAAGTCGCCATATCCACGCTTGTAGCTATTACCCGGTGTACCGACGAAGCAGTGAGCATCGCTTCCTGCGACTGCCAGGCGCGGGATTCTCCTCAGGGCGGCCTGAAAGTTATTGAAGTACTTGGTGTTGCCCTGCGTTTTCTCACCAACAAATGCGTCGCGCAGGTCAACGTCTCGCGTCTCGAAGATCGGTGAAGTCTGGAAAAGATTCATGACATAAGCGTAGTGCTCTTGCCATTCGACTTCGGCCAAGCCATCGCTTGTATCAAACGGCATGAAGCCAATTGCCTGATCGTTAGGAACCTTCCGGATCGCTTCCCTGTATGAGTCGGCGTTGATTTCCGCGATCACCGAGCCGGCAAGCAGTGCCTTGTCGTCGAAGGCATCCACCTCGGCCCTCTTGAAGCCGTGATGCTTCAGCTTGTCCTCACCGATCTGCCTGGCAAGCTCCCTCAATGCCGCATCTGAAAGCGGTCTGTCCACCAACTCAATGCGCAAGGCAGATCTGAAATCCAGAAGTACTTGGTCTTCAACTTCGTTCGAGAACAACACATGGGCGTTCAGCCGACCTTTCATCGGGGCTGCGAGTCGTAGCTCAATACCTGGAAGGACCAGCTTCTCCAGGAGCGGTGCACCTTCAGCCTTCCGGCGCTTTTGCAGTGCAAGCCAGCCATCGAAGGTCCAGTAGTCCATGATGGCGAACACAGCGGGTTCGGCCTTGTTCATGGCTTCGATCATTTCATCGACCAACTTCGTGTTTTGGGCAGAAGACAGATCGCCTTCAAACTTCTGTCCTTGCCAGTGGAATGAGGCAGGCGTGTGGACATGAAGATCCCATTGCCTCCATAGTGCGCCTCTCGCTACTTCTCTCTTTATCGTCATTTCAGCTCCCATTCAACGGTAAACAGCGTGCGCTCTTCGACCTGTTGGTGAAGCTGCATTTCCAACTGACTGATTAGGCCATTTCGCTGTGCTTCGACCTCGTCCTGTCGGGCGAACAACTCGCGCCGCAGCTTGGAGCGCTTTGCTTCAAGTTCCCGCTGGCGCTTTTGATGGGCCAGCTTTTCTTCGAGCGTTGGTGAAGTCGCCGCTGTACGGCGCACTTCCTTGATCTCGGCATCGATGGCCTTGATCTCTTGCTCAAGCCCCAGCTTCAAGTCATCGGCCCAAGAATCCAGCTTCTGGACTTCCTGGTCGAAGTAGCCGAGGTTGCGCTGGTTGATTTCACGGAGCAGGGCAATCTTGCGGGCTTCCACATCTTCCACAAGGGTTGCGTCTGCCGCGCTGAAAAGCCCCGCTGAATGCGACCGCGCAGGCAGGCGCAGCAATTTCTCCGGGTCATCCTCTGCGAGGGTGTGGCCATCTGAAGTGCTGGCCGCCACTACCAAATGCTGTTCCTGGTTCCCCAGGGCTTCCACCGACACCAATTTCAATGTCAGCCAGCCTGTCTTGCCTCGATAGGCCTTGAGCGTGCTGATCTGCGTGCCATAGGCGTCGTAGTCAAAGATGAGCCGTGTGCTAGCGAGGTCGCGGGTTTTCGCTTGATGGGCCACCCAGACCGCGAGCGGATGTCCGATCCGGTAGAGATGTGCATCACCGGAGCGTCGGGGAAGCTCGTAGCGTCCTAGATCAATGCCGTCGAGGGCCGCTTCAGGTGCGCTCTGAAGGACGAATCCGTCGGCGTCAAAAGTGGCGCAGTCTGCCAACTCTGCCCTGGTCAGGTCCATGAGCATGCGTTCGTACTTGCTGCGTGCGGCGCGACTGTCCTCCGCGCGCACGCGCAGCTTGTCTTGAACTTCCTCGTCGAAGTTCTCAAGCAAAATCTGGCGCGTCTTGACCATCGCCTCGCTGATCTCGCCCGAGAGGTCGAGTTGCAGCTGCTCAAAGCTGGCCTTGATGGCGGCCGGGTCGCGGCAGTTTTGGTAGATGTCGGCGATGCGCCGTTCGAAGTCCACGCCCGAGCCGATGGCACCCAGCACCTCATCGCTGGCTCCGAAAACGCCCTCGAAGAGCTGAAACTTCTGCGCCAGCAGCTCATAGACACGCGCGTCTGCCTCGTTGCTACGGTCGACGAAGTTCACAACGACAACGTCGAACTTTTGGCCGTAGCGATGGCAGCGCCCGATGCGCTGTTCGATGCGCTGCGGATTCCAAGGCAGGTCATAGTTGATGACCAATGAGCAGAACTGCAAGTTGATGCCTTCGGCACCGGCCTCCGTCGCAATCATCACCGTGCCACGCTCTTTGAAGTGCTCGACCAATGCGGCTCGGGTGTCGGCGGTCTTCGAGCCCGTGATGCGATCCGTTCCCTCGTGTCGCTTGAGCCAGTCTTTGTAGACGGCCTGTGCCCGGGCATCACTGTTGGTGCCGTTGAACAGCACGATGCCTTCCCCGTAGGACGTGTCCGCCAACAGAGAAAGCAGGTATTCCTGCGTGCGTTTTGACTCGGTGAAGATGATGGCTTTCTTTGCTGCGCCGAGACGCTCCAGCTCAGAAAACGCTCGATCCAGCGCGGTCAACAACGCTTTACCCTTGGAGTTGTCGCGGATGTTGGTTGCCAACGTCTTGAAATGCCGAAGCTCGGCAATCTCCTGCGCTACGGCATCGCGCTCGTTGGCCGTCGGCGGCGCTGTGCTTGGGTCTTGCCCATTCCACTCGTCGGCGCGCTCTTCTTCGATTTGGTCGAGCAACTCATAGTCTTCGTCCAGCACGTCAGCAAGATCTGGAACTTCCGAGGACTCGTCGAGCTCCCCTTGCAGTCGCTTGGCCATTGTCTCCAAGGCCCCGGCAATGGCGTGGGTGGAGGAAGCAAGCAGCTTCCAGAGCACCAGGGAGATCAACTGACGCTGGCCCTCCGGTAGCGCCTTGAGGTTAGGCCGCCGCAGGTAGTCAGCAACGAGGCTGGACAGTTCCCGCTCCTCGGAGGACGGGGTGAACTCCTCAACGATGGCCCTGCGCGCGGTGTACGGAACGTACTGTTGAACTTGGCGGCGCAGCGTTCTCTTGCAGACCGGGCCCAGTCGAGTTCTCAGTGCGGCGAATGCCTGCTCTCTGGGCTGGGCTGTGAACTGGGATCGAAAGCTGTCGATGTCGCCGAAGACTCGGTCATCGATCATGCTGACCAGACCGTAGAGTTCCAGCAGCGAGTTTTGCAGCGGCGTGGCGGTCAGCAGCACCTTGGAGTGAACATGGGCCAGCGCTTCTTTCAGCGTCTTGGCGATGACGTTGCTGGTCTTGTAGACGTTGCGCAGACGATGCGCTTCGTCGAGGACGACCAAGTCCCAAGCGATGTCCTTGATGTCGTCTGCTTTCGACTTCGCAAACTGATACGAGCAGATGACCGGCCCCGATGCCATCAGGAATGGGTTCTGGCGTTCCTGCTTAACGATGGCGTTGTAGTTCTTGGCCTCAAGGATCAGCCCCTGCAGACTGAACTTGTCTTGCAGCTCCTGATGCCACTGCTTGCGCAAGTTGGCGGGGACGATGATCAGGATGCGGCGACGGCGCTCGGCCCAGCGCTGCGAGATGACTAGGCCCGCCTCAATGGTCTTCCCGAGCCCAACCTCGTCCGCCAGGATGACGCCCCGCGAAAGTGGATTGCTGCAGGCGAACAGTGCGGCCTCGACCTGATGGGGATTGAGATCAACCTGCGAGTCGACGAGGGTGGTTGCCAGCGACTCCACGGTGTTGCCTGCCGCACGCCGCGTCAAAAGCCACGCGTAGTACTGGCTTTGATGCTGCGTCAAACGCTGATGCGATATCAACGGCGATCCTCCCTGTGTACCTGACCAGATGTGATTCGGTTGCAGAATGGGCGCACGGTCGCTCTGCCACGGCTCGTTATCGTTGATGCTGTCTGCGATCCAGCTGTTCCGCTCGGAGTGAACTGCTTGGCACTTTTAGTACCAGGAATTACCTGAGATGGGCCTTTGAGTTGGTGAACGTTGCCTGCGAGGTGCGTTGGCGGCCTTCGCAAGATAACCCCCCCGCCCTTTTGATGATCGCGTCCGTATCGAACCGTCTCAAAACCAAAGTGCACTCCCGATTAGTCTTATTATCGAGAATGCATTTTCTCAACGAGTACCCACAGCCGACCACATCAGACTCGATCTCACCCTGATCGAACTCGACTATCTGCCCTCGGCTATCCATCAAAAAATAAACTTTTCCGCCTCACCAGACTCACGAGCCTTGCACTCGCGAGTCGAGCCCCTTCGAGGACTCTCGCATGCGGAAATTCTTCAGAAATTCATGGCGGAGGGCGAGGGATTCGAACCCCCGGTGGGCTCTCACCCACAACAGTTTTCAAGACTGCCGCATTAAACCGCTCTGCCAGCCCTCCGGCGCCTTGCCAGCCCGCTACTGTACCTTGTCCAGACCTCCGCTGAGAACCCCGCCTGTCTGAGCCCTGGCGCTCAGACCAGGTCAAAAGCCGGCCAGGGCCAATCACCCTCGACCATGCGCTGCAGATGCATCACCGAGATCTGGGTCTTCACATCGGGCAGACGCCCTGCCCTGAGTTCATCGACCAGCCAACCGACACTGACCCAGTCGATCTCGAGCAGCTCGCCGTGATCGAGATTGCGCGTCTCAAGCGCGCCCAACTCGCGCGCAAGAAAGATGTCGATGATCTCGTTGGTAAATCCAATCGCAGGGTGAATGCGCGTGAGCAATGCCCACTGCTTTGCGGTGTAGCCAGTCTCTTCGAGCAGCTCGCGTCGGGCGGTCTGCAGGGGCGTCTCGCCCGGGTCGATCTTGCCTGCAGGAATCTCGACATAGACCTGCTGCATCGCATAGCGAAACTGACGCTCGATCAGCACCCGACCATCGTCGGCCAGCGCCAGAATCGCTGAGGCGCCCGGATGAACCACCCATTCGCGGCCGTGAATCGATCCATCGGGCAGCCGCGCCTTATCGCGCCGAACCTTCAGGAAAAGCCCCTGATAGACGAGCTCCGACTCGACGGTGGTTTCCTGCAGGTCTTTGCTCATCGTGACAGGCTGCCGGATAAAAGTCGCCGCACGAGTGGCGCGCTGCGCTCAGCCGCCGAAGGCCTGCTTCACCGCATCGGCGCACAGACTCATCAGCGGACCCGGCACCAGCCCGAGCAGCAGCACCAGGGCACCGTTGACCGCGAGCAGGGCTTGAGCACTCGGCACGGGGCGCAGCGCATGCGTGTCGACCGGCTCATCGAAATACACCATCTTCACGATTCGAAGATAGTAGAAAGCGCCAACCAGCGACATCATCACCGCGAGCACCGCAAGCCAGATCATCCCGGCATCGATCACCGCCTTGAGCACCGCGAGCTTTGCGTAAAAGCCTATGGTGGGGGGGATGCCTGCCAGCGAGAACATCAATATCAGCATGACGAAGGCCAGCGCAGGGTTGCGACGCCCAAGCCCCTTGAGGTCGGCGATATCCTCGGCCTCATGCCCATCGCGCGACATCAGCATCATCACGCCGAAGGTGCCAAGCGTCGTGAGCACGTAGGCAACCAGATAGAACATCGATGCGCTCCAGGCATCGGCGGCACCATTGGTGCTGCCGCCAACAATGCCCGAGAGCATGCCCAGCAGCACAAAGCCGATCTGCGCAATTGCCGAGTAGGCAAGCATGCGCTTGAGGTTGGTCTGTGCAATCGCAACCAGATTACCAAGGACCATCGACAGCACCGACAGCACCAGCAACATCTGCTGCCAGTCGTTGGCCACACCGATCAGACTGCCGGCCAGGATCCTGAAAGCGACCGCGAAAGTGGCGAGCTTGGGCCCGGATGCGATCAGGAGGGTGGTCACGGTCGGGGTGCCCTGATAGACATCAGGCACCCACATGTGAAACGGCACCGCACCGAACTTGAAGGCCAGGCCGGCAACGATGAAGACCACGCCGAAGATCAGCACCTTGGCATTGGCAGGCGCCAGGCCACCCATTGAATGCGAGATCTTGGCAAGGTCGAGCGTGCCGGTGCCACCGTAGATCATCGACATGCCGTAGAGCAGGAAGCCGGACGCGAGTGCCCCAAGGACGAAGTACTTGATCGCAGCCTCGGTTGAGATCGGATGATCACGACGCATTGCGGCCATCGCATAGAGCGACAGCGACATCAGTTCGAGCCCGAGGTAGACGATCAGCAGATTGCCTGCCGAGATCATGATCATCTGCCCGAGCAGTGCAAAAAGCGCCAGCGCATAAAGCTCGCCCCGATGCATGCCCCGGTCGGTCACATAACTGCGTGCATAGACCAGCGCCATGGCCGTGGCAGCGCATGCGGCGAGTTTGAGGACATGGCCCATGGCATCGGCGACATACATGCCATTCATGGCGTGCTGCGCGGGCTGCCCGAATTGCGCCAGGATCGCGAGCACCGGCAGGATCAGCACGATGAGAGCGGTTCGGCCGATATCGAGCCCCCAGACGCCGCGCTTGAGGACGTCAGCCAGCAAAACCGCACAGGCTGCGATCAGCAGCAGAATCTCGGGCAGTGCCGCACTGATATTGAGGTTCTGCATCTCACTTGACCTTGGAAACAGCAACATGCTGCAGCAGTGCCCGCACGGAAGCCTCGGAGACATCGGTAACCGGACGAGGCCACAAGCCCATTACCAGCACCGCAATCGCCAGCAATGACAGCATCAACATTTCGCGGGCGTCGATATCCTTGAGCGCCCTGACCTGGTCATTGGCAATCGCACCGAACACCACGCGCTTGTACATCCAGAGCGAATAGGCGGCGCCAAGAATCAGCGTTGTCGCTGAAATCAGACCGACCCAGAAATTGAACTGGACCGCGCCCAGGATGACCATGAATTCACCGACGAAACCTGATGTGGCCGGCAGACCGCTGTTGGCCATCGCAAAGAACATGAAGAGCGCGGCGAACTTGGGCATGGTGTTGGCCACGCCGCCGTAGTCGGAGATGCGCCGGGAATGCATGCGGTCGTAGAGCACACCGATGCACAGGAACATCGCGCCAGAGATGAAGCCGTGCGAAATCATCTGGACCAGACCGCCCTGCATGCCCATCTGGTTGAAGATGAAAAAGCCAAGGGTCACAAAACCCATATGGGCGATTGATGAATAGGCCACCAGTTTTTTCATGTCGGTCTGGACCATCGCGACCAGGCCGATGTAAACCACCGCCACCAGCGACAGCGTGATCATCACACCCGAAAAATGATGGCTCGCATCGGGGGCAATCGGCAGCGACAGCCGCAAAAAGCCATAAGCACCGAGCTTGAGCATGATGGCCGCCAGCACCACCGAGCCACCGGTGGGCGCCTCAACGTGGGCATCCGGCAACCAGGTGTGCACCGGCCACATCGGCACCTTGACCGCAAAGGCCAGCAGGAAGGCAAGGAAGATCGGTATCTGCTCGGACATCGACAGCGGCAGTGCATGCCAGTCGAGAATCGAGAAGCTGCCTGACTTGGTATAGAGGTAGATGATCGCCACCAGCGTCAGCAGCGACCCAAGCAGGGTGTAGAGAAAGAACTTGAACGCCGCATAGACCCGGTTGGGCCCGCCCCAGATACCGATGATGATGTACATCGGAATCAGCGTCGCTTCAAAAAACACATAGAAAAGCAGGCCGTCGAGCGCGCTGAAAACACCGATCATCAAACCCGACAGGATCAGGAAGGACGCCATGTAGCCGGCCACGCGTTCTTCGATCACCCGCCATCCGGCAATCACCACGATCACGGTGATAAACGCCGTCAAGAGCACAAACCACACTGAAATGCCGTCGACACCGAGGTGATAGCTGACGCCGAACCGCTCGATCCAGGGCATCTGCTCGACAAATTGCATCTTGGCGCTGGCGGTGTCGAAGCGGGTGTAAAGCGGCACGGTTGCCAGCAGACCGGCCAGGGCGCCCGCGAGCGAGACTCCGCGAACGATCCCGGGGTTGCGGTCGTTGCCAAAGGACAGCAGAAACAGCCCGGTCAGGATCGGGATCCAGATGGCTGCGCTGAGAAAGGAAATCGAGTTGGTCATAGTCTTGTCTTGGGCCGAATCTCAGCGTTTGAGCAGCGGCACGAACCACCAGACAAACAGCGCCACACCGACGATCATCGCAATCGCGTAGTGGTAGAGGAAGCCGGATTGCAGACCGCGAAGTGCGCCTGCGAACCAGCCAACAACCCGCGCACTGCCATTGACCACCACGCCGTCGATGACCGCCTGATCGCCGAATTTCCAGAGGCTCGAGCCCACCGAACGCGCACCACCCGCGAAGAAGACTTCATTGAATCGGTCGAGGTAGTACTTGTTGTCGAGCAGCCGATAAACGCTGCCAAAGCGCTTGCCGAACCATGCCGGCACGGCCGGGTTGACCAGGTAGCAGTAATAGGCCGCGACCACCCCTGCCAGCGCCAGCCAGAAAGGCATCGTGGTCAGCGCGTGCGCAACCATGCCAACCGGGCCGTGGAATTCCTCTTTCAGGACTGCCATCGCGTTGTGGGGCTCGAAGACAGAAATCGAGGTCTGGAAGAAATCACTGAACAGCATCGGGCCGATTGCGAACATGCCGATCAGCACCGATGGAATCGCCAGCAGCACCAGCGGCAGCGTGATCACCGCGGGGCTTTCATGCGGCGGGCCGCCGTGGTGGCCATGGCCGTGCCCGTGTGCGTCACCGTGCCCGTCGTCATGCGCGTCGCCATGACCGTGACCTGCGGCATGCGCATCGGTGTTGAAACGCTCCTTGCCGTGAAAGACCAGGAAATACATGCGGAAGGAATAGAAGGCGGTCACGAACACGCCAGCCAGCACCGCAAAATAGGCAAAGCCCGAGGCCGGCAGCGTCGAGGCCTTGACCGCCTCGATGATCATGTCCTTGGAATAGAAGCCCGAAAAGAAGGGTGTGCCGATCAGGGCCAGCGAACCGAGCAGCGAGGTGATCCAGGTGATCGGCATGTATTTGCGCAAGCCACCCATATTCCGGATGTCCTGGTTATGGTGCATGCCGATGATCACCGAGCCGGCCGCCAGAAAGAGCAGCGCTTTGAAAAACGCATGCGTCATCAGATGAAAGATCGCGACGCTGTAGGCCGAGGCACCGAGCGCCACGGTCATGTAGCCGAGCTGCGACAGTGTGGAGTAGGCAACCACCCGCTTGATGTCGTTCTGGATGATGCCCAGAAAGCCCATGAAAAGCGCAGTGATCGCGCCGATGGTCATGACAAAAGACAGCGCGGTATCAGAGAGCTCGAAAAGCGGCGACATGCGCGCCACCATGAAGATGCCGGCGGTCACCATGGTT
>CANKWX010000019.1 GCA_947487165.1 Burkholderiales bacterium | reverse complement strand
TCGACCCGTCACGGGTGACGAGCCACGATGCCGCGCATGTCGACATCCTCGACGATCCGATGCAAGCCTGCGCCGGCGCAGACCTGGTGAGCACCGACGTCTGGACCAGCATGGGTTTCGAGACCGAAAACCGCGACCGCCTGGCCGCTTTTGCCGACTGGCAGGTCGATGCGGACATGATGCGCCAGGCCAAGGCCGATGCCTTGTTCATGCATTGCCTGCCGGCACACCGAGGCGAAGAAGTCTCAGCTGATGTGATCGACGGACCGCAGTCAGTCGTCTGGGATGAAGCCGAAAACCGCCTTCATGTGCAAAAGGCGCTGATGGAATTCATTCTGCTGGGCCGGGTTTAAGCGCCTCGGCAGGTGAAGCAGGGGCTGACCCGCTCAGCGGCACAAGTGCAAGCGTACTGACCCAGGACGAGAGGCACCCTCGCCAGGCAGCGCGGCACTGACGGCAGGGCGAGCCGCCGCCTTGGCCACCGGGGCGGCGAATCGCGTCGGTGCCGGCGTGAGCGCCACCACCCGACGCGCCTGACTCAGATGGAGCCCGAGCTTGCAGACATCGCTCAGATCAGCGCCTGCCGACACTGGCAGGACACTGTCCAGCCTGGACACAATGGCTTGCCAGCGCGGCGAGGCAATCACCTGCTTGAACAGCACGCCAAGGTCGGCATGCCAGCGCACGCATTCATCGAAGCTTGGCGCCTCGGCCAGCAGGGGAAAGCCGTATCGCGGCAGCAGCTCGCGAAGATCCCGGTCAATGGCCGCTTGCGAGGGATCGAGCAGACCCAGCATTGCGGAGGCCACTGACTTTTCGAGCTGACCGGTCAGTTCGCTGACTTGGCGCAGCATGTCTTCGAAGCCAAGCGGACTCACAGACTTCACGTCTTCAAGCAATTTGAAGAGCGCCTGCTTGTTGGCCCTCAGCTTGCCGCGCAGGCCAACATAACGGGCCAGGCGTTGCTGGAACACCTCGTCCTGACTGACATCGACACGATGCACCGCAGCCTGCAGCCACTGATGTTGAACCGCCTTCGGAGCGGCTTTGCGCATCGCCACTGACGCGGTGAACTCAAGGTCACGAAGCAGACGATTCAGCTGACCGGCATCTAACGCTGCCATAACGCACACCTTGGGGAAGTCGGACGATTCCCTCAGATGTCGGCAGCCAGTCAGGTGCTCTTAAGGCAGGCCGGACCGCAGGCGCGCGGTGACCGACAGACGGCTATGCCTGTTCAGGACAGCATGTCGTCCCAGATATTTCGGGACCAGGCAAAGGCATATTGACCCTCCAGCTCACTGGCTGCGCTAGACAGCCCGCCCGCGCCCGCCACCGGCTCGAGGGTCTTCTTGTCGGGGACCCACTGATGGACCGAGGCCACGTGGATGGCGCTGCGGTCGTCGACGAAGGAATAGCAGGTGTTGGCCATGACCGGAATCACCGGCGAACTGCCATTGAGCTGCGCAATAATCGCGGCAGCCGCGAGCTTGCCGTGCTGATTAGCCATATGCCCCGACTTGGGCATGGCTGGTGCTCCAAACGTGGCATCGCCGAGCACATGGATATCGCTCACAGCGGTCGAGCGCATGCTCATCCAGTCGACCTGCGCCCAGCGACCGTTGGCATTGAGCAGTCCAAGGCTTTTCGCCAGATCACCTGCCCGCTGCGGCGGGATGACATTGAGCACATCGCCTCTGACGCGATCGCCGAGCTCGGTCGTGACGGTGCGTGTGCCGGCGTCGAGTTCGGTCACGAGCGCGTTGGCGCGGTAATCGATCATCCCCTTGTAGGGCCCATTCCAGGCCGCCAGAAAGAGGGCTTTTTTCGAGATGATGTCGGGGTTGCCATCGAGGACGATGATCTTGGCTCGAGGCTTGGCGGCCTTGAAATAACTCGCAACCTGGCACACGCGCTCATAAGGCCCGGGCGGGCAGCGATAAGGGGCCTTGGGGATGCTCATGACGAAGGTGCCGCCATCGGGCATGGACTCGAGCTGTGCACGCAGCGCCACGGTCTGCGGGCCGGCCTTCCAGGCATGCAGCACCGAGTCCTGCGCCTTGCGATCGAAGCCTGCGACTTCGTCGAAGAGAAAATCAACACCCGGCGACAGAATCAGCTGGTCATACTGCACCGACAGACCGGTTTGGAGTCGAGCCTTGCGGCCAACCGGATCGATTTCGACAGCCTCTTCGTAAATCAGGTTCACGCCCCGGGCAGCCAGACCCTGATAGCCGAAGCTCAAGTCCTCGATACGGCGTGAACCGCCGATGACGAGGTTGGACATCGGACAAGAAACGAAACGGCGATTTCGCTCGACCAGCGTCACATCGACTGAATCGCCGCCCCAGCGCTTGAGATAGCTGGCCGCTGTCGCGCCACCGAAGCCACCGCCGACAACCAGCACCTTTGCTGCCGGCCGCCCGCCGAAAAACGCGCGCTGCGTCGCACAGCCCGACATCGCGGTGAGCGCAGCACCCGCGCCCAGGGCTTGCCCGAGTCGACGCCGCGACCGATTGAAAGAAGTGTCGGATGGGGACATCTGAAAGTGCCTCAAGGCTTGGGCAAGCTCGAAAAATAGCCTGCCATGAGTTCAATCTGCGCGTCGGTATAGCCCTTGGCCAGCTGATGCATGATGGTCGCCGGCCGGGTGCCGGCCTTGAAGGCCTGCATCTGCTCGACGATGTAACGGCTGGGCAGGCCAGCAAGACTCGGGACCGCGCCGGCAGCGCGTCCCTGTGGCCCGTGACAATTGGCGCAGTTGGCCGATACATAGGCAGCATCGCGCTCCTGAGCAACCGTTATCCCGGGTGCATAAAGCAGGGCCAGCACTGTGCCGGCCGCCATCAATCGGCCTCTACTTCCTCTCATCGCCATAAGCTCCTCATGCCCACCTCTCAGGCGGGCAAAACTTCGATCTGTTCCTCGCCCTCGCTCGGTGCTGCGGGGGGCGCCGATTCGAAGAAGGACAAAGACACCTTGCCGTCTGCATCCAGATCGACCGTCACCTTGCCGCCGCCAACGAGCTTGCCGAAAAGCAGTTCGTCTGCAAGCGCCTTGCGAATCGTGTCCTGAATCAGCCGCTGCATCGGGCGGGCACCCATCAGGGGATCGAAACCCTTGCTTGCCAAGTGTGCCCTCAGGCGATCGGTGAACACTGCATCGACCTTTTTCTCATGCAGCTGCTCCTCGAGACCCATCAGGAACTTGTCGACCACTCGCATGATGATTTCTTCGGTGAGGCTGCCGAAAGAAATGATCGAGTCGAGACGGTTCCGGAATTCAGGCGTGAACATCCGCTTGATTTCCTGCAACTCGTCGCCGGCCTGCTTGTTGTCGGAGAAGCCGATCGAACGACGCTGAAGGTCATGGGCGCCGGCGTTCGTGGTCATGATGATGATGACGTTGCGAAAGTCGGCTTTGCGGCCGTTATTGTCGGTCAAGGTGCCATGGTCCATGACCTGCAGCAGGATATTGAAGATATCCGGATGAGCTTTCTCGATCTCGTCGAGCAGCAGCACCGCGTGCGGCTTCTTGGTGATCGCCTCGGTGAGCAGACCGCCCTGATCGAAGCCGACATAGCCCGGGGGCGCGCCGATCAGGCGAGACACCGCATGGCGCTCCATGTATTCGGACATGTCGAAGCGAATCAGCTCTATGCCCATCAGGAAAGCGAGCTGTTTGGCAACCTCGGTCTTGCCGACGCCGGTCGGGCCCGAAAACAGGAATGAACCGATCGGCTTTTCCGGTTTGCCGAGGCCCGAACGGGCCATCTTGATCGCGGCGGCGAGCGCCTCGATGGCGGCGTCCTGACCGAACACCACATTGCGAAGGTCACGCTCGAGATGCTGCAGCTTGCTGCGATCGTCGGACGATACCGAGGTCGGCGGAATACGCGCGATCTTGGCAACGATGTCCTCGATCTCGCCCTTGCCAACGACCTTTTTCTGCTTCGACTTCGGCAGGATGCGCTGCGCGGCACCCGCCTCGTCGATCACATCGATGGCCTTGTCGGGCAGGTGGCGGTCATTGATGAACTTGGCCGACAGCTCGGCTGCAGCCGTCAGCGCAGACGATGAGTACTTGATACCGTGATGTTCTTCGAAGCGCGACTTCAGGCCACGCAGGATCTGCACCGTCTGCTCGACCGTCGGCTCGACCACATCGATTTTCTGGAACCGACGCGACAGCGCGTGGTCCTTCTCGAAAATGCCGCGATATTCGTTGAAGGTGGTCGCCCCGATGCACTTGAGCTGCCCCGACGACAACGCCGGCTTGAGCAGATTGGAAGCGTCAAGCGTGCCTCCCGAAGCCGAGCCGGCACCGATGAGGGTGTGAATCTCATCAATGAACAGCACCGCATGCGGATTCGCCTTGAGCTGCTTGAGGACTGCCTTGAGTCGTTGCTCGAAATCGCCGCGGTATTTGGTGCCTGCCAGCAAGGCACCCATGTCGAGCGAATAGACAACTGCCTCCGACAGCACTTCGGGCACATCTCCCTGCGTCACGCGCCAGGCAAGACCTTCAGCAATGGCAGTTTTGCCGACGCCGGCCTCACCCACCAGCAGAGGATTGTTCTTGCGCCGCCTGCAAAGCACCTGGATGACTCGCTCAACCTCGGACTCGCGCCCGATCAGCGGGTCGATGCGCCCTTCGCGTGCAGACACGTTGAGGTTGGTCGTGAACTGCTCGAGCGCACCCTGCTGAGCCGCCGCCGGCTCTTCACCCTGCTCGGGCGCTTCTTCCTTGGATGGCTCTTTGGGTTGAGGCGTCTTGGTGATGCCGTGCGAAATGAAATTGACCACATCGAGCCGGGTGATGCCCTGCTGATGGAGGTAATAGACCGCGTGCGAATCCTTCTCGCCGAAAATTGCGACCAGCACGTTGGCACCGGTCACTTCCTTCTTGCCGTTGGAAGTCGACTGCACATGCATGATGGCGCGCTGGATCACCCGTTGAAATCCGAGTGTCGGCTGGGTATCGATTTCTTCATTGCCGGGAACGACCGGGGTGTTCTCGCGAATGAAATTGCCGAGATTCTTGCGAAGGTCGTCGATATTGGCCGCACAGGCCCTCAGCACCTCGGCCGCCGTCGGATTGTCTAGCAGGGCAAGCAGCAGATGCTCGACCGTGATGAACTCGTGGCGCTGCTGCCTGGCTTCAACAAAAGCCATGTGCAAACTGACTTCTAACTCTTGAGCAATCATGCTTCCTCCATCACGCACTGCAAGGGGTGCTGTTCCTGGCGCGCATATTCACTGACCTGTTCAACCTTCGTGGAGGCCACGTCGCGCGGATAGATCCCGCACACGCCGCGACCCTCTCGATGGACCTTCAACATTACCTGGGTCGCTTTCTCGCGCCCCATTCCAAAGAAGCGCTGCAGAACTTCGACGACGAACTCCATCGGCGTGTAGTCGTCATTCAGCAAAGCCACCTCGAACATGGGTGGCGGTTTGGTACGGGCATCCTGCTTCTCCAGGATGTTGATCGGATCGTTCGAAGTTGCCATAGCGTTGTCATTCTAGCGGCTCGCGACCCTGACGCAACGACGCATGACAATTCTTTGATGGGGATTGTGCAGCGTTTCACAAGCTGGACATCGACCGGGATCTGCTCACCGGCTGTTACACCGCATATCCACGGGCCTATGCACCGATTTTTCGCGACTGCTTGACGAATGGCTCACTTTGACAAAGACTGCCCCTGCGACATCGGGGGTTTCCTGGCGAGCGCAACAACTCATAAAATGTTTTCGAGGGGATAACGGTATGGCAAGCGGTACAGTCAAGTGGTTCAATGATGCCAAGGGATTTGGATTCATTACCCCGGATGATGGCGGCGAAGATCTGTTCGCACACTTCAGTGCGATTCAGATGAACGGCTTCAAGTCTCTCAAAGAAGGCCAAAAAGTGCAGTTCGACGTTGTGCAGGGCCCCAAGGGCAAGCAGGCCTCGAATATTCAGCAACCACAATAACCCTGTCTGACGCTTCAGGACAAAAGAAAACGCCGGCATCTGCCGGCGTTTTCTTTTGTGCCTGCTGTCAGATCGAGTCGACAGCAGGAACGGCAAATCAGAATCACATGAAATCGATCATGACCTGACCAAAACCCGAGCAGGAGACCTGTGTCGCATCGGGAAGCAGACGGGCAAAGTCGTAAGTAACCTTCTTGCTGAGAATGGCTTTCTCCATCGACGAAACGACCAGGTCGGCAGCTTCAACCCATCCCATGTGACGCAGCATCATCTCAGCCGACAGAATTTGCGAACCCGGATTCACATAATCCTTGCCGGCGTATTTAGGTGCGGTGCCATGGGTCGCCTCGAACATCGCGACCGAGTCGGACAGATTGGCGCCGGGAGCGATACCGATGCCACCGACCTGCGCGGCCAGCGCGTCTGAAATGTAGTCACCGTTGAGGTTGAGCGTTGCAATGACACTGTATTCGGCGGGACGAAGCAGAATCTGCTGCAAGAAGGCATCGGCGATCGAGTCTTTGATAACGATCTCGGTGCCGGTTTTCGGGTTTTTGAAACTGCACCACGGCCCACCGTCGATAGGAACCGCACCGAACTCTTTTTGCGCGAGCGCATAACCCCAGTCGCGAAAGCCGCCCTCGGTGAACTTCATGATGTTGCCCTTGTGAACCAGCGTCACGGAAGGCTTGTCGTTGTCGATCGCGTATTGAATCGCCTTTCGAACCAGGCGCTCGGTACCTTCGCGCGAGACCGGCTTGATACCGATGCCTGAGGTTGCAGGAAAGCGGATTTTCTTCACGCCCAGTTCGGTCTGCAGGAAAGCAATCAGCTTCTTGACCTGTTCGGACTCGGCCGCAAACTCAATACCAGCGTAAATGTCTTCGGAGTTCTCACGGAAGATGACCATATTGGTCTTTTCCGGCTCGCGCAACGGCGACGGAACACCCTTGAAATACTGGATCGGACGCAGGCAGACGTAAAGATCGAGTTCCTGGCGAAGCGCGACGTTCAGGGAGCGAATGCCGCCGCCGACCGGGGTCGTGAGCGGCCCCTTGATCGAGACGACATAATCCTTGAGGACCTGCAGCGTCTCTTCAGGCAACCAGACATCGGGGCCATAGACCTTGGTGGACTTCTCGCCGGCATAGATTTCCATCCATTGAATCTGCCGCTTGCCGCCATAGGCCTTGGACACGGCCGCATCGACGACCTTGATCATCACCGGGGTGATGTCGAAACCGGTCCCGTCGCCCTCAATGTAGGGAATGATCGGCTGATCGGGCACTGACAACGTGAAATCGGCGTTGACACGGATCTTTTCGCCGACGGCCGGAACCTTGATGTGCTGGTACATGGTGAACAAACTCCTGCGGGGGGACGTAAAGCACGCGAAACACTGGCACGCGAGATGCTGGCACGCGAAACGCCTGCCCGGCCAATGCGGGTTGATCCTCCGCAGTATAAAGGCTTATCAGGCGACCGATTCAGCCCGTCGGGGGTAAGGGCCCCCCGATCGCGATAGCCCCCCGGAATCGACTGCGCAAAGATTTTGCGGCTATCTTTCGGGCTGAATCGAACCACAGACCGAACGGATTTTTCATGACATCTCCCGACCTGGGCTTGCTCTGCCGGCATCGCGACTGCAACGCTGCCGCAAGGGTTCAGCCGGCGCTTGCCACCCTTGTTACCACCCTTGTACTTGCGACCCTTCTGTTCGCATTCAGCGGCGCGATGCGCCATGCGAACGCACAGGTCTCCGGCGAAAGGGTGGCACCCAACCCCAGACTCGAGCAGATCGACATCAAGGCCGGCATGCATCTGATCAAGGCTGAAGTTGCGGCAGACGGCCCGACACGCACACGCGGCCTGATGATGCGTGAGCGGCTCGGTCCGAACGAAGGCATGGTCTTCGTTTTTCCCGACAAGGCGGGTCACTGCTTCTGGATGCGCAATACGCTGATCGCGCTGTCGATCGCCTTTGTGGATGACGACGGCACGATTACGAACATCGAGGATATGAAGCCGCAAAGCGACGACAGCCACTGCCCGGTAAGGGCCGTGCGATATGCGCTCGAGATGGAGAAGGGGTGGTTTGCCAGGCGCGGCGTGAAAGCCGGCGCCCGGCTGGTGCAGCCGCAGCTTTTCGGGGCTGCGACCCGCAACTGACCTGCGCCGCCGATCAGGCGACGCCACCGATCAGGCGAAGTTGCTCGCGGCGAATTCCCAGTTGACCAGGCTCCAGAATGCAGCCATGTAGTCGGGGCGACGGTTGCGGTAATCGATGTAGTAGGCGTGCTCCCAGAGGTCGCAGGTCAACAGCGGCTTGTCGGTGCCGGTGACCGGCGTGGCGGCATTGCTGGTGTTGACGATGTCGAGTGAACCGTCAGCCTTTTTCACCAGCCAGGTCCAGCTCGAGCCGAAATTGCCGACAGCCGACTTGGTGAAGGCGTCCTTGAAGGCATCGAAGGAACCCCACTTGGCGTTGATGGCCGCAGCAAGCGCGCCTGCCGGCTGACCGCCACCCTTGGGCGACAGGGAATGCCAGTAGAAGGTGTGATTCCAGATCTGGGCAGCGTTGTTGAACATGCCGCCATTGGATTTGCGCACGATGTCTTCGAGGCTCATCGCGTCGAATTCGGTGCCCTTGATCAGGTTGTTGAGGTTGGTGACATAGGTCTGATGATGCTTGCCGTAATGAAACTCGAGGGTTTCTTTCGAGATGTGCGGCGCCAGGGCATCGATGGCATAGGGCAAGGTCGGTAGGGTGTGTTCCATAGTCGCATCCGGGATGAGAAGTGTTGAGGAGGTGTCG
The DNA here is from genome assembly GCA_947487165.1 of Burkholderiales bacterium. Classification (GTDB taxonomy): domain Bacteria; phylum Pseudomonadota; class Gammaproteobacteria; order Burkholderiales; family Burkholderiaceae_E; genus UBA4615. The sequence goes on along the minus strand of CANKWX010000019.1, from coordinate 46,736 downwards.
ACGCCGACGGCGCGACGCATTGAATCACTAGCCGGCCGGCTCCTGCAGGCTGTCGCGATTGTAGGCCAGCGGCATGACCAGGCTCAATCAGGGCTCTTGACCGGGATGTTCGCCTCGGATCGCGTCGCGACGCTCGGTCAGCGGCCAGGCCGTCCGCTGGGGGACCCGGAGCCCTCATTGGCGTCGGTGTTGGCGTCGGCATGTTGCCTGTCGACCGTGGCATCGAATGCCCCGTCACCCAGCGCGATGGTCACCTGATCGCCCTTCGACAGTGTCGCTGCGCTGCGCACGATCGGGCCATCAGCCAGCGTGACGATCGCATAGCCGCGCTGCAGAACCCCGCGCGGGCTGACCAGTTCGAGGGCGGCGCCGGCGTGCAGCAGTCGCTGCGTGGCGGTCTCGGTCCCGACTCTGGCCGCCGACGCCAGAGCGCGTGCCGCGGCCTCCAGACGGGAGCGCGGCGCGGCCAGCTCCGGCGTACGCAGCGCCGAGGCGAGCTTCATGAGCCGGGCTTGACGCAGGTCGGTGCTGCGTACCCCGGCCGTGGCGAGCCGCTGGGCAAGTTGCTCAAGGCGAGTCAGTCGCTGGGCCCACTGCAGCGAGGGCGGGCGCAAGAGCCGGGTGGCGGTATCGAGGCGCTGTTCGCGCTGCTCGCTCTGGCGACGCCAGGCCTGCATCAGGCGATGACGGTCGCGAGCGAGCACGGCAAGTTGCTCGAGCCGATCTGGCACCGCGCTCACCGCCGCGGCCGTCGGCGTCGGTGCGCGCAGATCGGCCACGAAATCGGCGATCGTGAAATCGGTTTCATGCCCGACGCCGCTGATCACCGGAATCGGGCTGGCAGCGATCACCCGCGCCAGCCGCTCATCATTGAAAGCCCAGAGATCTTCGATCGATCCGCCACCGCGCACCAGAAGCAGGACCTCGCATTCGGCGCGCGACCCCGCAGCCAGCAGGGCGCGGATCAGTTCGGCGGGTGCCTGAGCCCCCTGTACGGACGCCGGATAAACGACGACCTTGACCTGCGGCGCGCGACGCGCAAGCGTGGTCAGCACATCGCGCAGCGCTGCCGCCTGCAGCGAGGACACGATTCCCAGCGTGCGCACAACTGCCGGCACCTCGCGTTTGCGCGAGGCCTCGAACAGACCCTCGGCTTCGAGTCGCGACTTGATCTGAAGGAAACGCTGGAAGAGGTCTCCGGCGCCAGCCTGGCGCAAAGCCTCGACATTGAGCTGGAATTCGCCGCGCGCCTCGTAGAGTCCTGCCTGTGCCCGAGCTTCGACCCGATCACCGTTGGCCGGATTGAATGCCACCAGCTGGTTGCGGCCCCGAAACATCACCGCTCGAACCGACGCCTGGGCATCCTTAAGAGTGAAGTACCAGTGACCGCTGCTGGCCCGTGTCAGATTGGAAATCTCGCCGCTCACCCAGACGGGCGAGAAACTGCGATCGAGCAATGCAGCCACCGCCCGGTTGAGTTCAGCAACCGTCACCACCCCGACTTGAGCACCACGAACCGATCCGTCGGAGCTCACAGCCACGCCACTTTCCGGGCGGAATCTATCCACAAACGACGTATTTCCGTCATCAACTGGCCTAACGCCTCGAACAGCACGAAAATTCGATGCAAGTCATTGAATATTATCAACATTATTAATGCATAATTTTTCGGCAAAGTTACCAAACCCAGCTTTCAAGCCACTGTGAGCGCCACCGACCGGATTGATGCACAGACTTGTCCACAGGCTTTGGGGATAGCCGGTCGTTACAGGGCGATGAACAACCCACCGGGATTGCCGGTAGCAGGGAGCGATTTTCGGTCCGATCGGCGGTGACTTGCCCGAGCAGGGCGAAAACCCGGACAATCGCCGACTCGCGAAACTTCCGGCAATCGGCCCAAGGGACCGCGAATTCGGAGGTTGATGTGTTGTCGCTCATCCAGGCTGCGGGCTGGCCCGTCTGGTTTCTGATCATCGCTTCATTCATTGCGGTGGCACTGATCATCGAACGAGCCATTTCGCTGCGCCGCAGTCGGGTCATGCCGTCCGGCCTGATCGAGCGGGTCCTCGACCTGCATCGACAGAGCTCATCCACGCCGGAGATGGTACAGAAACTCGAGAACTCCTCGCCGCTGGGCAAGGTCTTCGCAGCCGGCCTGCGACATTCGCTCAGCGGGCGCGAGTCGATGAAGGAAGCCATGGAGGAGACCGGCCGCGCCGTCAGCCATGACCTCGAACGCTATCTGGCGACACTCGGCACGATCGCGAGCATCACGCCCCTGCTCGGGCTGTTCGGGACCGTCGTCGGCATGATCGAGATTTTCGGTGCCGCAACGCCCACCGGATCCAATCCTCAGGCACTGGCGCACGGCATTTCGGTCGCGCTCTACAACACCGCGCTCGGTCTGATTGTGGCGATTCCTGCCCTGATCGCCTATCGCGGCTTTCGCAATCGGGTCGATGGCTTTCTGATCGACATGGAGCAGCAGTCGGTCCGCCTGCTCGATGGCATATCTCCCCGGCAGTCAAACACGCGTCCTGGGACCGGGGCGACATGAATTTCAGGCGCGGGTTACGACGCGAAGAACCGGAAATCAACTTCATTCCGCTGATCGACCTGCTGCTGGTCATCCTGATCTTTCTGCTGGTCACCACGACCTATTCCCGATTCAGCGAACTGCAGGTCAATCTGCCGTCGGCCGCAGTCGACAGCGCGGCCGAACGACCGGTCGAGATCTCGGTCACGGTGTCGACCGAGTCGCGTTACGCCATTGATGGTCAGGTGACTGCCTGGCGCGATACCGGCAGCTTTGCGCAACTGCTGTCAAAAGCCGCATCCGGGCGAAACGATCCGACCATCGTGGTCTATGCCGACGCGGGCGCGAGCCATCAGGCCGTGATCAACGTGCTGGAGGCGGCAAGGATTGCCGGCCTGGGCAAGGTCAGCTTCGCCACCCAGACCGGCGGCAGCGCGCGCAGACCTTGACGACTCCGCATGCCCTTGTGCAGCGGCCAGGCCCGAGGCGCTTTCGCGCCGCACTCGAGCGGCGCATCCGGCAGCTGTGGTTTGAGCCCCGCGGCAGCGTCGACGCACTGATCGGACTGGTCCTGCGACCGCTTGGGAGTCTGGTCGGGGCTGTCTCGACCTATCGCCGCGAGCAGATCGCGCGCGACAAACTGACGCCGCGGGCATCGGGTGAGCCGGCAGTCGTCATCGTCGGTAATCTGCTGGTCGGCGGCACCGGCAAGACGCCCCTTCTCATTGCCTTGGCCAAGAGCCTCATCGCACGCGGCTGGCGCGTCGGCGTGATCGCCCGCGGCCACGGCAGCACTGACCGCGGCGCTCGCAAGGTGCCCAGACAGGTGCCGCATGACGGCACCGCCGGCGACTTCGGCGACGAACCGATCCTGGTTGCACGCGAAACCGGCCTGCCGGTGGTTGTCGGACGGGATCGAGGGGCTGCGCTGCGTCGACTGAACGAGATCGAGGCGCTTGATGTGGTCCTGTCGGACGACGGCCTGCAGCATGTCGGACTGCGCCGCGATATCGAGCTCGCGGTCTTCGACTCGCGAGGCGCAGGCAACGGCCGCTGCCTGCCGGCCGGCCCCTTGCGAGAACCGCTCGCGGACGCCCTGCTGCTCGACGCCGTCGTGCTGAGCGGCACAGCCACACCAACGCCGATCGCCCACTCGCGGGTTTTCCGCTTTCAGACGTTGACGAGCCGGGTCGCCACGCTGGATGACAGCCGGCGTTGGGACATCGGCGAATTTGCCGCGCAGTCAAGAGGTCTGTCACTCGATGCTCTGGCCGGTATCGGTACGCCCGAGCGCTTTTTTGACCAGCTTGCTGCGCTGGGCATCGCCGCGCGGTGCTGGCCGCTGGCCGACCACGCGCCGATCGACGAGGCCTGGCTTGCGTCATTGCAGGGCCGCTGGCTGATCATGACGGCGAAGGACGCCGTAAGATGTGTCGGTTTCGACGCGTCCCTTCGCTCGCGGTGCGTCGTGGTGCATATCGAAGCCGTCCCCGAGGCGGCACTCATCGACTGGTTGGAGGATCGCCTTCGTGGATAGCCGTCTGCTCGAAATTCTGGTTTGCCCGATCTGCAAAGGTCTGCTCAAGCACGACCGCAGCACACAGGAACTCATCTGCCAGACTGACCGACTGGCCTTCCCCATCCGTGACGGGATTCCGATCATGGTCGAGGAGCAGGCCCGAGTCCTTCCCGAATCGTGAGCAAGATGGGTCAGCCGCTCGACTTTGTCGCGCTGATTCCTGCCCGGATGAGCTCGACGCGCCTTCCCGGCAAGCCGCTGGCCGATATCGCCGGCGAGCCGATGGTCGTGAGGGTGGCGCGCCGCGCCATCGACTCCGGTGCGAGGCTGGTAGCAGTCGCCACCGATTCGACCGAGGTCATCAGTGCGGTCGAGGCGCACGCGGTGAGGGCCCTGCTCACCCGCGCCGACCACCCTTCTGGCACCGACCGTCTGGCCGAGGCAGCCGACCTGCTCGGTCTGCACGATGACGAGATCGTGGTCAATGTGCAGGGCGACGAGCCCGAGATCCCGCCGGCACTGATCGCCCGCGTGGCCGAGCAACTTCGCGACAACCCCGATTGCGCGATCGCCACAGCCGCCCATGCGATCGACTCCCTGGCCGACTATCTGTCGCCCAATGTTGTGAAAGTGGTCACTGACCGACGCGGGCACGCGCTCTATTTTTCGCGCGCTGCAATTCCGTTTGCCCGCGATGCCATGGCGCGCATGACCGCGGCGAGTCTGACGTCGCCAGTTCAAGGTCCGAACGAATCCGGCCCCCTCGATGCCGCACTCGGACCGGGCGCAACCGGCGCCATTGCGCGCCATATCGGCCTGTATGCCTATCGTGTCGGATTCCTGAGGGCTTATCGGGACCTGCCGGCTTCGCCCATTGAAGCGATCGAATCACTCGAACAGCTGCGAGCGCTCTGGCACGGATTTCGAATCGCAGTTCTGCAGGTCGAGCAGGCGCCTCCTGCAGGCGTCGACACGCAGGCCGACCTTGATCGCGTTCGCCGCCACTTCGCGAGCAGATTGCACACTCAGCCTTTGGTTTGACCCCTCCCGCATTTTGCGGTTATGGTCAAAATGCTACGATCGACGATTACAGATTTTTGACCAACTCAGAGACACCCATGCGCCTGATTCTTCTCGGCCCGCCCGGCGCGGGCAAGGGAACCCAAGCCGGCTCCATCAAGGACAAGTTCGGCATTCCGCAAATTTCCACCGGCGACATGCTTCGTGCGGCGGTCAAGGCGGGAACGCCGCTGGGCATCACAGCCAAGAAGGTCATGGAATCGGGCGGGCTTATCTCCGACGAACTGATCATCGGTCTGGTCAAGGACCGACTGGCACTGCCCGACTGCGCCAACGGCTATCTGCTCGACGGGTTTCCGCGCACGATCCCGCAAGCCGATGCACTCAAGGACGCGAAGGTTGGTATCGACCACGTGCTCGAAATCGACGTGCCCGACAGCGACATCATCGAGCGCATGAGCGGTCGTTGGGTGCATGCCAACAGCGGCCGGGTCTACCACGTGCTTTACAACCCGCCTCGCGTTGCCGGCAAGGACAATGAAACCGGCGAAGACCTCATCCAGCGTGATGATGATCGGGAAGCCACTGTGCGAACCCGTCTCGAGGTCTATCACTCGCAGACCCAGCCACTGGTCGATTACTACTCCAAATGGGCCAACAGTGGCGCTCCAGGAGCACCTCACTACCGAAAAATTTCGGGCCTGGGGACGGTCGAGGAGATCCGAGGACGGGTCTTTGCAGCGCTCGCCTGAGCAATCGACCATAATGTTGCGCTTTCCAGCACCAATTGCTTGAAGTTTCAGCGCCATGAAATGGCGTGCACTGGCAGCAGGCGGTCTTCGATGACACCGTCCCGACCCTGTGTCGTGCGGTCATTCGAGCCGATCATGGTTCATAAAACGACACGGAGATTCTGACGATGACGGTTACCTCTCACACCGCGATCTGGTTTGCGCTGATCTGCGGGGCGCTCGCCGTGATTTACGGCATCGTATCCAGCCGATGGATTCTCGGTCTGGACGCAGGCAACGCGAAAATGCAAGCGATCGCGACCGCCATCCAGCAAGGTGCGAAGGCCTACCTCAATCGCCAGTACACCGCCATCGGCATCGTCGGCGTCGTCCTGTTCCTGCTGATCCTCTTCGTACCGGGCCTGGGCGGCACCACCGCCCTCGGATTCGCCGTCGGCGCGATCCTGTCGGGCCTTGCCGGCTACATCGGCATGAACGTCTCGGTGAAAGCCAATGTGCGAACCGCTCAGGCCGCCACGCGCGGACTGAACGACGCCCTGACGGTCGCCTTTCGCGGCGGCGCAATCACCGGCATGCTGGTCGTCGGTCTCGGGCTCCTCGGCGTTGCAGGCTTTTTCCTGTTCCTCGGAGGCGCCGACGCTGCACCCGAGAAACTCCACGACGTCATCAAGCCGCTGATCGGTCTGGCCTTCGGTTCATCGCTGATCTCGATCTTCGCCCGTCTGGGCGGCGGCATCTTCACCAAGGGCGCCGACGTCGGCGCCGATCTGGTGGGCAAGGTCGAAGCCGGGATTCCCGAGGATGACCCGCGCAACCCGGCGGTGATCGCCGACAACGTCGGCGACAACGTCGGCGACTGCGCCGGCATGGCCGCCGACCTTTTCGAAACCTACGCGGTCACCCTGATCGCCACGATGCTGCTGGGCGCGCTGCTGCTCACCAACGCACCGATGGCCGCAGCGACCTATCCGCTGGTGCTGGGCGGTTTCGCGATCATTGCGTCGATCATCGGCTGCGCCTTTGTGAAAGCCGAGCCGGGCAAGAAGATCATGAGCGCGCTTTATCGCGGTCTGATCGTCGCAGGCGTGCTCGCTCTGATCGCCTTCTATCCGATCACCCACTGGATGATCCCCGACAACGCGCTCGGCGGTACCGGCGCAGCGATGCAGGTCTATCTGTCGGCGGTGGTCGGCCTGGTCCTGACCGCGCTGCTGGTGGTCATCACCGAGTACTACACCGGCACCGAATACGCACCGGTTCGCTATGTGGCGGCAGCCTCCGAGACCGGTCACGGCACCAACATCATTGCGGGTCTGGCCGTGTCGATGAAATCGACTGCCTGGCCGGTGCTGATGGTCTGCGGCGCGATCATCGCCTCCTACTATTTTGCGGGCCTGTACGGCATCGCAATCGCCGCGACCTCGATGCTCTCGATGGCCGGCATCATCGTTGCACTCGACGCCTACGGCCCGATCACCGATAACGCCGGCGGCATCGCAGAGATGGCCGGAATGCCCGAGTCGGTGCGTGCAATCACCGACCCGCTCGATGCGGTCGGCAATACCACCAAGGCAGTCACCAAAGGCTATGCGATCGGTTCGGCCGGCCTGGCTGCGCTCGTCCTCTTTGCCGACTACACCCACGCGCTCGAGTCGGCCGGCAAAGCGGTCAGCTTCGATCTGTCGAACCACATGGTGATCGTCGGCCTGTTCATCGGCGGCTTGGTGCCCTATCTGTTTGGTGCGATGGCAATGGAAGCGGTTGGCCGTGCCGCTGGCTCGGTGGTGGTCGAGGTTCGCCGTCAGTTCCGCGAGATCAAAGGCATCATGGAAGGCACAGCTCAGCCGGAATACGGCCGCGCGGTCGACATGCTGACCACAGCCGCCATCAAGGAAATGATCGTTCCGTCGCTGCTGCCGGTGGTGGTGCCGGTCCTGGTCGGTCTGTTCCTCGGCCCGGCGGCGCTGGGCGGCCTGCTGATGGGCACCATCGTGACCGGTCTGTTCGTGGCGATCTCGATGTGTACCGGCGGCGGCGCCTGGGACAATGCCAAGAAGTACATCGAGGAAGGCCATCACGGCGGCAAGGGCAGCGAAGCCCACAAGGCAGCGGTCACCGGTGACACGGTCGGCGACCCCTACAAGGACACTGCTGGCCCTGCGATCAACCCGCTGATCAAGATCATCAACATCGTGGCGCTGCTGCTGGTGCCGGTGATCGGCAATTCGGTTCCCGGCGATGTGAAAGTCAGCCATGGCCCGGCACCCGTTGCCGTGGCAGCACCCGGTGCAGTCGCATCGGCACCAGTGCCTGCAGCCTCCATGAACACCGCCAACGCGCAGCCCGAAAAAGTAGTTCTCTTTTTCGAGACCGCCGAAAGTGCCCTGCCGGGTGACACCCCGGCGCAGGTCGCCAAACTGGTGGCATGGGTCATGGTCGCCCCGGAGCGCAAAGTCTCGATCTCGGGCTTTCATGATTCGACCGGCGACGCCGCGCAAAACGCCGAATTGGCCAAAAACCGCGCTGTGGCGGTGGCCGATGTGCTGAAACTGGCAGGTGTGCCTGAAGACCGCGTGGTGCTTCAGAAACCGGCCTTGACCGATGCCGGCGGTGGGCGCGAAGCCCGCCGGGTCGAGATTTCGGCCCAGCAGTAAGTCGACAGAGTTCGATCAGTGCAGCGCCATCACCGTGGCGCGGTACTGATCACTCAGCGAACGACAGCAGCGACCCAAGGCTGAGAACGTCTGCACCAAACTGCTGTACCAAACTGCGGCACCAAACGTCTGGCACCAAACGTCTGGCACCAAGCGTCTGCACCAGACTACTGGCTCTCGAACCAGCGAGCCAGCCCCAGCAGGGCCGCATCGCGATCTCGGGCTCCTACCAGTTGAAGGCTGGCCGGCAGCGACTCAACGCTGCCCCCCGGCAGACTGATCGCAGGAAAACCCGCAAAACTGAAGGGCAGCGTCTGCCCCAGCACCGCCTCACGAACGGTCACGATCCCTGACTCGACTGCGACCTCGGTCTGACCCCGCAGGGGCGGCGGCACGGCCGATGAGGGCAGCACCAGCGCGTCATGATCGCGCAAGAGGGCATCGAGCTCGGCTCGAAGCGCCTCGCGAAACTGCAGTGCCTCGAGATAGGTGCCCAATGCGATCTGCTCGCCAAGCCGCATGGGCGCAAGCACCCCGGGCGAAAAACCCTCGCCGCCCGACGCCAGGACCGCACGATGAACATGGGCTGCCTCGGCACGGGCAACCACGGTGTACTGGGCGCTCGCATCCATCATGACCGGCGTCACCACCTCGGTGATATCGGCCTGCGTGCGCCACTCGGCCAGCCTGGACTCGAACCAGGCCCTCATCGCCGGATGCAGACGCCCCGCCAGCCAGCGCACAGGTACCGCCAGCCGTGGCCGGCGGGCCACCCGTGCATGCGCGGTGCGTCGGCCTGACATCGCCTCGAACATCGCGGCAGCATCACCGACCGATCGTGTCAGCGGACCGGCGTGATCGCAGGTCCAGGACAAGTGCAGGGCGCCGGCAAGCGGAATCGCGCCGAAGGTGGGCTTGAATCCGACCACGCCCGAGAAAGCCGCCGGAATCCGGACCGATCCGCCGGTGTCGCTGCCGACGCCGGCCATGCCGATGCCAACTGCGACCGCAACGCCCGCGCCGCTCGACGAACCACCCGCCTGACGCGCCGGATCATGCGGATTGAGGACATCGCCGGTCCAGAGGTTCTCGCCAGTGGCGCCCAGCGCGATCTCATGCATATTGGTCTTGGCGAAGACCAGCGCACCGGCTGCACGCAAACGGCTCACCGCGACCGCCTCACCGCCGAACTCGGGCAGACGGGCACGTGTGCCGGCTGCGGTCGGCATGCCGCTCACATTGAAAAGATCCTTGATGGTGACCGGCACACCGTGCAGGGGGCGCAAGGGCACTCCTGCGCGCCGTTGCGCATCAAGCGCATCGGCCTGGCGCGCAGCCGCATCAAAATCAACCCAGGCAATCGCATTCAGATCGCGATGGCGTTCGTGGGCTGCACGCGCCTGTTCCAGAAGATCCCGACTGCTGAGCGTGCCTTGCGCCTGCGCGAAGACCGCAGCGCGGATATCGGCTGATGGCGTCGCAGGATCGCCTGCGACAAATTGAGAGACGGGCGCAGCCGCGCTGGCCATGGAGGGGGAAGAATGTGGTGAGTTCATCGCCGTATAGTAGCGGGCTGTCTGAAGGGCGAACAGTTCGCAGCCGCGCCCGCCGGTCGTCACCATGGCAGCCGATGGCAAGTGTCGGCGGTCCTCGGAATCCACTCTCGCGACGCGACCACCAGGCTCTGGAGGCTATCTCATGACCGGGCTGATTTCGATTCGCAGCCAGCCACCTGTACTCAGCGTGCAATCTGCGCGTCAGTGGGCGCATCAGTGGGTACCTCGGTGTGCCCATCACTGCATGCTCGCCTGCGCGCTTGCGGGCCTGATCCTCAGCCTGACCTTTGGCACTGCGCTTGCCCAGACGCTTGCCGCACAACCCGAGGCCGCCAGCGGACAGACTGCGCGAGCGCTGGTGCGGGGCAGCCGCATGATGGCGGCCACGGCCAACCCGCATGCCACGCGGGCAGCCTTCATGATGCTCGAGCGGGGCGGCTCGGCACTCGACGCCGCCATCGCAGGCCAGATGGTGCTGACGCTCACCGAGCCGCAATCCTCGGGCATCGGTGGCGGCGGCTTTCTGTTGCACTACGACGCCCGGACCCACGCCATGCAGGCCTGGGACGGCCGCGAGACCGCCCCTGCTGCAGCCACCGAAAAACTCTTCGAAGGCCCCGACGGCAAGCCGCTCGCCTTCTTCGATGCGGTGGTGGGTGGCCGGTCGGTCGGCACGCCAGGCGTGTTGCGAATGCTGGAAGCGGCTCATGCGCAGCATGGCCGCCTGCCGTGGGCGATGCTCTTCGAGCCGGCGATCAGGCTGTCTGAACAGGGCTTTGAGGTCAGTGCGCGATTGAACCGGCTGCTGAGCATCGAGCCCCATCTCAAACGTGACCCGGCGGCCGCCCGCTATTTCTATGACGCGAATGGTGCGCCCTGGCCAGTCGGCCATCGCCTGAAAAATCCCCAACTGGCCGACACGCTCGCGCAGATCGCGCAACGCGGCAGCCTCGCGCTGCACACCGGTCCGATTGCACGCGACATTGTCGAGGCAGTGCGCTCGCATCCGATCAACCCGGGGCTGCTCGATGAGCGCGACCTGGCCTTTTATCAGCCGAAGGTTCGCACCCCGCTGTGCACGAGCTTTCGCGGCCGCACGATCTGCGGCATGCCGGCGCCTTCCTCGGGCGCGATTGCCCTCGCACAGATTCTGGGCCTGTATGACGCAGCGGGGGCGCCGCGTTTCGCATCGGCCGATGCGAGTCCTCTCGCCGAGGGGGTCCATGTCTTTACGCAGGCGGGGCGCCTGGCCTTTGCCGATCGCAATCAGTACGTCGCCGACCCCGACTTCGTCAAACAGCCGACCGGCATGGTCGATCCCGACTATCTCAAGCGCCGCGCAAGTCTCATCGGGCCTCGCGACATGGGCCGGGCACTGCCGGGCGACCCGCCGGGTGCACCGCACTTGCGCGTGAGCGAAGCAACGCTCGAGCAGCCTGGCACCTCGCACCTGTCGATCATCGACGCCTGGGGCAACGCGATCGCGATGACCACCACCATCGAAGACCAGTTCGGCGCCCGACTGATGGTGCGCGGCTTTCTGCTCAACAATCAGCTGACCGATTTTTCCTTCGCCGCCCAGGCCAATGGCATGCCGGTGGCCAATCGGGTCGAGCCGGGCAAACGGCCCCGCAGTTCGATGGCGCCCACGCTGGTCTTCGCACAAGGCGCCTCCGCTTCTGCCTCTGCCTCCGCCCCCACCTCTGCCTCCGCCGCCATCACGGCACCAGCCGCAGCGGCGCGACATCACCAGAAAACCGGCAGCTCATCGATCCGCTCAGCGACCCACTCATCGGTCCGCTCAGCGACCATCGCTGCCAAGCCGCCGGCCGATTCGGTGATCGCGCCCGGCCCGCTGCTGATGACACTCGGCTCGCCAGGTGGCTCGCAGATCATCGGCTATGTCGCCCGCACGCTGCTGGCCACAATCGGCGACGGGCTGGATGTTCAGGCCGCGATCAGCATGCCCAACCTTGGCAACCGCAACGGCCCGACCGAACTTGAAGCCGGCAGGGTGAGCGCCAGCCTTGCCGACTCGCTGCGCGCCCGGGGTCATGAAATCCGTGAAATCGACATGACCAGCGGCCTGCAGGCGATCGAGCGGCGGTGTAATCGGGCAGGTCGGTGTACGCTTGCCGGCGGAACCGATCCGCGCCGCGAAGGCTTGGTCATCGGTCGCTGACAAAAAGCTCCCCACCCAATCAACCCACAGCAGGAGACAACCATGAGTCTTTTCGATCTGACCGGCAAGGTCGCCATCGTCACCGGTTCGAGCCGCGGTATCGGCCGCTCGATTGCCCTCAATTTTGCCGCCCACGGCGCGCGCGTCGTGGTCTCGAGCCGCAAGGCCGACGCCTGCGAAGTCGTCGTGAAAGAGATCCGTGATGCCGGCGGCGAAGCGATCTCGATTCCGGCGAACATCTCCGACAAGCAGGGTCTGCAAGCCCTGGTCGACGGCACCCGCAAGGCTTTCGGCCCGATCGACATCCTGGTGTGCAATGCCGCGTCCAATCCTTACTTCGGCCCGGCTGCCGGCATGGGCGACGAAGTCTTCGAAAAGATCATGCGCAACAACGTGCTGTCGAACCACTGGCTGTGCACCATGGTCCGACCCGACATGGTGGCCAAGAAGGATGGCGCGATCATCATCGTCTCGTCGATCGGCGGCCTGAAAGGGTCGACCGAGATCGGTGCCTACTGCATCTCGAAAGCTGCCGACATGCAGCTTGCCCGCAACCTCGCCTGCGAGTGGGGCCCCGACAACATCCGCGTCAACTGCATCGCTCCCGGCCTGATCAAGACCGACTTCGCCAAGGCACTCTATGAAGACCCGAAGCGCAAGGCCGCTGCCGAAGCGCGCTTTCCGCTGCGCCGGCTCGGTGAGCCCGACGATATCGGTGGCATCGCGGTGATGCTCGCCAGCCGAGCGGGCGCCTTCATCACCGGCCAGTCGATCGTGTCGGACGGCGGCGCCACAATCACCGGCTGATCTTGAGCCGCTCAGCGGCGCTCGGCCATCCCGCCGGCGTTCTGCCGGCGTTCTGCCATCAAGCCGGTGCCTGCCTGTGCGAGCCCCACCATCCGGGGCTCGCCTCATTCAGGCGACTGATTGAATCAACCGAGTGAATCGCCTGATTGAATCAACTCAGGCAAGTGCCTTGGGCGGCGAATCGCGCAACTCGCGACGCAGAATCTTGCCGACATTGCTCTTGGGCAGTTCGGCGCAGAACACGATATGCCGCGGCTTCTTGTAGCCGGTCAAACGGTCTGCGCACCAATCGCGCACTGCCTGCTCGGTGATCGCCGGATCCTTGCGCACCACGAAGACCTTGATCGCCTCGCCGGAGTGCTCGTCGGCAACCCCCACCGCCGCGCACTCGAGTACACCGGGCATTGCGACGATCACTTCCTCGATCTCGTTCGGAAACACATTGAAGCCCGAGACGATGATCATGTCCTTCTTGCGATCGACGATCTTCACGAATCCCTTGAAATCGATCACACCGATATCGCCGGTCTTGAAGAATCCATCGGCGGTCATCGCTCGCGCAGTCTCCTCGGGTTGCTGCCAGTAGCCCTTCATGACCTGCGGCCCGCGGATACAGATCTCGCCGCGCTCGCCCGACGGCACATCCTTGCCCGCGTCATCGCGAATCGCGATTTCGACCGAGCTGATCGGCAAGCCGACCGTGCCATTGAAGGCGGTGCTGTCGACCGGGTTGATGGTCCCGATTGCACAGGTCTCCGACAGACCGAAACCCTCGCCAAGCGGCACGCCAGTCACTGCCAGCCATTTGTCGGCCACGGCCTGCTGAGTCGCCATGCCACCGCCGGCTGCAAACATCAGGCGTGAGAAATCGAGCTTCGCGAACTCGGGATTGTTGGCGAGCGCATTGAAAAGGGTATTGAGCCCCGGAAAATTGTTGACCGGATGCTTGGCGAGTACCTTGATCAGGTCCGGGATATCGCGCGGATTGGGCACCAGCAGGTTGCAGCCGCCTGACTTCATACCAAAGCCGAAACCGAGCGCAAGCATGTAGATGTGATAAAGCGGCAGGGCGCACAGGCTGGTGAAGGCCGCGTTTTCGCCGTAGGTTTTCTTGAACTGGCGCTCGATCGGCAGGAACCAGGCTTCGCACTGCAAAATCGCCGCAATCACATTGCGGTGCGAGAGCATCGCGCCCTTCGACAGCCCGGTCGTGCCACCGGTGTATTGCAGAAAGGCCAGATCCTCGCCGCTCACGGACGGGGCCTGATAGCGCATCGAAGCACCGGCAGACACCGTATCGGCCAAGCGGCTTGCACCCGGCAGATCGAAGGGCGGCACCATCTTGCGCACGTTGCGGATCGCAAAATCGATGATCCTGCCGCGCACTGCACCAAGCATCTCGCCGACCGAGGTGAGCACCACATGCTTGATGGCGGTGTGGCCGATCACCTGCTGCAGGGTATGCGCGAAATTCTCGAGAATGATGATCGCCTCGGCACCCGAATCTTTCAGCTGATGCTCGAGTTCGCGCGGTGTGTAGAGCGGGTTGACGCAGACCGCGGTGCAACCGGCCCGCAGTACGCCGGCCGCGGCCACCGGAAATTGCAGGATGTTGGGCAGCATGATCGCCACCCGCTTGCCCTTGCCCAGACCCTTCGACTGCAACCAGGCGGCAAAGGCCTGCGAGCGCTGGTCGAGTTCGCCATAGGTCATGGGCTTGTCCATGCAAATGTAGGCGGTGCGGGCGCTGTATTTTTTCAGGCTCTCGTCGATCAGGGCATTGAGCGACGAATAAAGCGAAGGGTCAATATCGGCAGGGACTCCTTCAGGATAGGAGCTGAGCCAAAAGCGATCCATGTGACCTCCTCGCGAGCGCTCGGGGCGCTCAGTAGTGAATGACTCGCCGCGGCATCACCATCAGCGAACGAGTCGCGATGATAGCGCCGCCTTGCCCGGTATGGTGCACCGCGATGCACCGGTAAACCCGTGATTCAATGCCGGCTCGACAAGCGAAAGACCGCAGGGGCAAACAGCAATGGCAATGATGCACAGTGGATTCGGGGTGCTGGCACTGCTCGGACTCGCCTGGCTTGCCTCGGAGCGACGCGATCTGATCGCCTGGCGAACGGTCGCCGGCGGCATCGCCCTGGCCCTCGGGCTGATCGCGGCATTCACCTGGCTGCCCGGCTTGAGCTGGCTGCTCGAGCGCAGCAACGGCATCCTCGATGCACTGATGGCAGCCAGCACCGCAGGCACCTCCTTCGTCTTCGGTTACATCGGTGGCGGCGCTCTGCCCTTCACCCCGTTGACCCCGGGCGCGGGCTTCATCCTGGCCACTCAGGCCCTGCCGCTGGTGCTGCTGATTTCGGCGCTATCGGCGGTGCTGTTTCACTGGGGCATCCTGACGCGGGTGGTCCAGGCCTTCGCCTGGCTGCTCAACCGAACGCTTGGCATCGGCGGCGCGGTCGGCGTGTCGGCCGCAGCCAATGCCTTCGTCGGCATGATCGAAGGACCACTGGTGGTCAGGCCCTGGCTCGCCAGCATGAGTCGGGGCGAACTCTTCATGGTCATGAACTGCGGTATGGCCACCATCGCCGGGACGGTACTGGTGCTCTATGCAAGCATCCTCAAGCCGATCATGCCGCAGGCGCTCGGCCATCTGCTGATCGCCTCGGTCGTCGCGATTCCAGTGGCCATTGCCGTCGCTGCCCTGATGGTGCCGTCCGATAAGCCGGCCGACCGATCAAGCCTCGCCATGCAGCGCGAAGACACCAGCACGATCGCTGCGCTGACCCGCGGCACGCTCGAAGGTCTGCAACTGCTGCTGAACATCGTGGCGATGCTGATCGTCTTCGTTGCGCTGGTCGCGCTGCTCGATCAGGGCCTCGCGCTCCTGCCATCAGTGGCCGGGGCACCGGTATCTGCCGAGCGGATCATGGGAATCCTGTTCGCGCCCCTGGCCTGGCTTGTCGGGATTCCCTGGGATGAAGCCGGCACCGCCGGCCAATTGCTGGGCAAGAAAACCGTTCTCAATGAGTTTCTTGCCTTTGCCGACCTGGCTTCCCTGCCGCCCGAGGCCATGTCGGCGCGCAGCCGACTGCTGATGACCTATGCACTCGCGGGCTTTGCCAACTTCGGCAGCGTCGGCATCATGCTGGGCGGCATGGCTCCCCTAATGCCGGTGGATCGGCGCACCGAAGTCGGCCGCCTTGCCATCCGATCGCTGGCCGCCGGGCTCCTGTCGACCTGCATTACAGCCGCGCTTGTCGGCCTATGCACCGGCTGATCGCAGACCTTCGGCAACCCCTCGACTACCCCTCGGCTACCCTTGCGCACGCGGCCGTCGGTCCGGGCCGGTTGACAAGCGCACCGGCTCCCGACTAGGCTCTCGGGATGACTTGCGTTTCGCTGACCCCTCTTTCGATCCTGTCCCTGCTACGACTAGGCACGGGCCGGGGTCGTCTGCTGCCCATCCAGGGCGCCTGAGTACCAGTCAGTAACGCCACCCCGGCCCACCCGAACCCCAACCGAAACAGGGGTGCCCGGGAGGCCTGCCGATAAGGCGTCTGCCTCTGTGCTCCCTGCTCCGGTTGCAGACCCCACCGCAACCCAAGGAGCCTTGAGATCATGATGAAATCGCCTGCTGGCAAATACCGCCCGTTCCCGGTGATCGACCTGCCCGAGCGCAGCTGGCCATCGAAAACCATCGACGCCGCCCCCCGCTGGCTGTCGACCGACCTGCGCGACGGCAATCAGGCGCTCTTCGAACCCATGGACACCGCGCGCAAGCTGCGCATGTTCGAGACCCTGGTGAAGATCGGCCTCAAGGAGATCGAAGTGGGCTTTCCGGCTGCCTCGCAGACCGACTTCGACTTCGTGCGCCACATCATCGAACAGGGCCTGGTGCCCGACGATGTCGTGATCAGCGTCCTGACCCAGGCCCGCGAAGACCTGATCACGCGCTCGGTCGAATCGCTCGACGGCGCAAAAAACGCCACGGTGCATCTCTATAACGCCACCGCACCGGTCTTCAGGCGGGTCGTCTTCAATCTGAGCAAGCAGGAAGTGACCGACCTGGCGGTCAGCAGCACCCGCGTCGTCAAGCGGCTGCTGGCGGCCCGCCCGGGCACCAACTGGGGCTTCGAATACAGCCCTGAGGTGTTCTCGAGCACCGAACTCGAATTCGCACGCGATGTCTGCGTCGCGGTCATGAAGGAGTGGGGAGCCACGCCGCAGCGCCAGGTCATTCTCAACCTGCCTGCCACGGTCGAATCGGCCACGCCCAACATCTACGCCGACCAGATCGAGTGGATGATCCGCAATCTGCCCAACCGTGAATCAGCCATCATTTCGCTGCACCCCCACAACGACCGCGGCACGGCGGTGGCCGCAGCCGAACTCGGCGTCATGGCGGGTGCCGACCGGGTCGAGGGATGTCTCTTTGGCAACGGCGAGCGCACCGGCAATGTCGATCTGGTCACGCTGGCGCTCAACCTCTATTCGCAGGGCGTTGACCCCCAGCTCGACTTTTCCGACATCAATGAGGTGGCCCGCACGGTCGAGCACTGCAATCAGTTGCCGATCCATCCGCGTCATCCCTATGTCGGCGATCTGGTGTTCACCGCCTTCTCGGGCTCGCACCAGGACGCGATCAAGAAAGGCTTCGCCGTCCAGCAGCCCGACTCGCTCTGGGAAGTCCCCTATTTGCCGATCGACCCGGCAGACGTCGGCAGGACCTATGAGTCGGTGATCCGCGTCAACAGCCAGTCGGGCAAGGGCGGCATCTCCTTCCTGCTCGAGCGCCACCATGGTCTGGTGATGCCGCGCCGCCTGCAGGTCGAGTTCAGCTCGATCGTTCAGCGCCATACCGACGAGCATGGCACCGAGGTGACGGCCGACGACCTCTGGCGCCTTTTCAACACCGAATACCTTCACGACGATGCCCGCATCAAGCTGCTGTCGCACCGCATGGTCGGCACCGACGGCGGCCATCAGATCGACCTCACCGTTTCGATCGACGGCGTCTCGCATGTGCTGCATGGCGAAGGCAATGGCCCGATCGATGCCGCCGTCCATGCGCTCGGACTGCCCCTTCGGGTCGACAGTTATGAAGAGCGGTCGATCGATTCGGGGTCGGATGCCCGCGCGGTGGCCTTCATCGAAGCGACCAGCGACGGCGTGACCGGTGCGCGTTTTGGTGTCGGCATCGATCGCAGCATCGTGGTGGCCTCGCTGCGGGCACTGTTGAGCGCGGCCAACCGCTTCGGCCTGGCAGATCACGCCGGCGACCGCGCGACTCGTCGCGCGGCCTGACCGAACATCACATCACACGCTCAGTACTTTTCCGGAACGTAGAGCTCGGGCGGAACCGGATGACGCAGGTAGTCCGGGTTTCGCACGCGCTCCGGCAGCACGACCGGTTCGCGCTGGACCTCTTCGTACGGGAACTGCGACAGCAGATGCGAGATGCAGTTCAGGCGCGCCTTTTTCTTGTCGACCGCATGCACCAGTGACCAGGGCGCCTCGGCGATATGCGTGCGCTCAAGCATCGTCTCCTTGGCACGGGTGTAATCCTCCCACTTGCTGCGCGCGTAGAGGTCCATCGGGCTGAGCTTCCACTGTTTCAGCGGATCGTTGATCCTGGCGAGGAAGCGCATATGCTGCTCATCGTCGGTAATCGAGAACCAGTATTTGATGACCTTGATGCCGGAGCGCACCAGCATGCGCTCGAACTCGGGCACTGAGCGGAAGAACTCCTCGTACTCGCTGTCGCTGCAAAATCCCATCACGCGCTCGACGCCGGCGCGGTTGTACCAGCTGCGGTCGAACAGCACGATTTCGCCACCGGCCGGCAGGTGCGACACATAGCGCTGGAAGTACCACTGTGTCCGCTCACGATCATTGGGTGCGGGCAAGGCCACGACACGCGCCACACGAGGGTTCAGTCGCTGGGTGATGCGCTTGATCACGCCGCCTTTTCCGGCCGAGTCACGACCTTCGAAAATCACCAGCGCCTTGGTTTTGGTGGTGGCAACCCAGTCCTGGAGCTTGACCAGTTCGCCCTGCAGACGAAAGAGCTCAGTGAAGTAAAACTGCCGGGCTTTGCGGTCTTCCTCGGTGGCGGGGGCTGCCGGCCCGGTACCCGGCATGTCGAAAGCCTGATCCTCCAGTTCGAGTTCGAGCGCCTCGTCGTAGCTGTCGATGAGATCGCGCTCGATGCGTCTGCGCAACTCGCTCAGGTCGGGATCAATCGGCGTGCTCATTGGACTCTCCATGGTGTTGTTGATCGTCGGGACGACCGGAAATGGTCTACGACCGGGATGTCCTGTCAATGACAGCGCAGCCGGTCGGCACCCGGTCGGCTTGCTATCATTGACAGTCATGCCGAAACTTCCAGCAAATCAGCCGTCAAGCCACAAGCCTTCACGCAGGGCACGCCTGAAGGTGGCTGCGGCGGCAATGGTATCGGGCCTGCTCGTTGGCGGGCTGAGCGCACCGACATCGGCTCAGGTCAACCGGATCATCCCGACCGAGGCGCTGCCCGGTGTATTCAAGCCGGCAATTTTTCCTGAAGCCTTCATGAACGGGCAGCCGGTCAGGCTTGGCGCGGGTGCGCGCATTTATGACGAACAGAACATGATTCGCATGCCGGCCAGTCTGAGCGGCGATTATCGGGTGGCTTTCGTGCGCGGGAATCTGGGCGAAATCATTCAGATCTGGATGCTGACCGAAGCGGAATATCAGGTCGTCGCCGAACGGGCGGCGGCTGCGCGCCGATCCGGCGGACAACGCTGACACACGCGAGCAAGGCCCGCCCCGATGACCAAGAAGCTTTACATCCGTACCTTCGGCTGCCAGATGAACGAGTACGACTCGGCCAAGATGGTCGACGTGCTGGCCCAGTCGCAGGCCGGCGGCATCGAGACCACCGACGATCCGCAGCAGGCCGACATCGTGCTGTTCAACACCTGCTCGGTGCGTGAGAAGGCCCAGGAAAAAGTTTTTTCTGACCTCGGACGCATGCGCCTGCTCAAGCTCGAGCGACCCGATCTGGTGATCGGTGTGGGCGGCTGCGTGGCCAGCCAGGAAGGCGCCAACATCGTGAGTCGCGCGCCCTATGTCGATGTGGTCTTCGGACCGCAGACGCTGCACCGCCTGCCCCAACTCATCGAAGCCCGGCGCAGCTCGGGGCGCTCGCAGGTCGACATCAGCTTTCCGTCCATCGAAAAATTCGACCACCTGCCACCGGCCAGGGTCGAGGGCGCGAGCGCCTTTGTGTCGATCATGGAAGGTTGCAGCAAATACTGCAGCTTTTGCGTTGTGCCCTATACCCGCGGCGAAGAGGTCTCGCGGCCCTTTGAAGACGTCCTGACCGAAATCGCGCTGCTCGCCGAGCAGGGCGTTCGTGAAGTGACGCTGCTCGGGCAAAACGTCAACGCCTATCTGGGCCGCATCGGCGAACCGGGCACACCCGACACCGAGGCCGAGATCGCCGACTTTGCGATGCTGCTCGACTATGTCTGCGATATTCCGGGCATCGATCGCGTTCGCTACACCACCTCGCATCCGCGCGAATTCACCCAGCGTCTGATCGACGCCCACGCCAGCCTCGACAAGCTTGCCGCACACGTGCACCTGCCGGTGCAGTCGGGCTCCGACCGCGTACTGGCGGCGATGAAGCGCGGCTACAGCGTGCTCGAATACAAGTCGATCATTCGCCGGCTGCGCGCAGCCCGCCCCGACATCACCATCACCTCCGACTTCATCGTCGGCTTCCCGGGCGAAACCGAACGCGAATTCGAGCAGACCATGGCCCTTATCGAGGAGATCGGTTTCGATCACTCCTTCTCGTTCATCTACAGCCCGCGCCCGGGCACGCCTGCCGCCGATCTGCCCGACGAGACGCCGCAGTCAGTCAAGCTGGCAAGGCTGCAGCGGCTGCAGTCGACCATCGACACAAACGCCCGGCGCATCTCGCAGGACATGGTGGGCAGCACTCAGGCGGTGCTGGTCGAGGGTCGCTCGCGCAAGGATGCAGCCGAGCTCGCCGGGCGCACCGGCAACAATCGCGTCGTGAACTTCGCCGGGTCGCCGCGCCTGATCGGTCAGCTGATCGATCTGACGATCACCTCCGCGCTGCCGCATTCGCTGCGCGGGCAGGTCCCGATCGTCGACTGAATGAAGATCAACACGCTCACCTTTCAGCCGGTCGATGCCGACAACCGCCGGCTGGCCAATCTGTGCGGCGCACTCGACCAGAATCTTCGCCAGATCGAGCAGGCCTATGACGTGCGCATCCTGAGGCGCTCCGACCAGTTCGCGGTCGCCGGCGTCGGCCTGCAGGCGCGTCAGGCGGTGCGGGCGCTCGAGCACTTCACCCGGCTGGCCAACAGCACGCTGTCGGTCGATGACATCCAGCTCGGGCTGATCCAGCTGCGCGCGATGCCCGAGGTCGCCACCGCGCCGGTGGCGCAAGCGGCGACTGCCGAGGGCGCTGTGACAGCCCCCCCGGGCATTGCCCCCGCCGACGACACCTCGCCGGCCCTGCATACCCGCCGGGCCGACCTGCAGGGCCGCACGCCGCGCCAGCGCGAGTATCTGCGCAGCATCCTGTCGCACGACATCACCTTCGGCATCGGGCCAGCCGGCACCGGCAAGACCTATCTCGCGGTGGCCTGTGCGGTCGATGCGCTCGAGCGCGATGCCATCAAGAAGATCGTGCTCACCCGGCCCGCGGTTGAGGCCGGTGAACGGCTGGGCTTTCTGCCCGGCGATCTGGCCCAGAAAGTCGACCCCTATCTGCGTCCGCTCTACGATGCGCTTTACGACCTGATGGGATTCGACCGTGTCGCCAAGATGTTCGAGCGTCAGTCGATCGAGATCGCGCCGCTGGCCTACATGCGCGGGCGCACGCTCAACAATGCCTTCATCATCCTCGACGAGGCGCAAAACACCACACCCGAGCAGATGAAGATGTTCCTCACCCGCATCGGCTTCGGTTCGCGGGCAGTGGTTACCGGCGACATGACCCAGATGGACCTGCCGCGCGGCCAGCCCTCCGGACTGGTCGAGGCCAGACGCGTGCTGCGTGAGGTGCGCGGGCTCGCCTTCACCGAATTCGACACCAGTGATGTGGTGCGGCATCCGCTGGTGGCACGCATCGTCGAGGCCTACGAGCGGCATTCGCCGCCCGAGCCGCGCTAGAAGGCGGCGTCGTGGCGAAGTTGTCGCTGTCGATTCAGCTTGCGCCCGATGCCGGCGAGTTGCCTGCCGATCGCAGGCAGCTGCGACGCTGGGCCAGTGCAGCCCTCGCCTGCGATGCCGCACTGACGCTGCGGCTGGTGGGCGAAGCAGAAGCCCGCGTGCTCAACGCGCAGTTTCGCGGTGGCGACTATGCAAGCAATGTGCTGACCTTCGCCTATGACGACGATGCCGATGACGCGACGGCCGATGCCCCGCTGCAGGCCGATATCGTGATCTGCCTGCCGGTGGTCGCGCGCGAGGCCGGCGAGCAGGGCAAGTCGGCGCGCGATCATCTGGCCCATCTGATCATGCACGGCGTGCTTCACGCCCAGGGCATGGATCACTTCGTTGCAGCCCAGGCGCAGGCGATGGAAGAACTCGAGATCGCACTGCTGCATCGCTTCGGGATCGGCAATCCCTATCTGGCCTGACATCGGCGTGTGCTTGGTCGGCCCCTGCATCTCCGGTATGCTGGCCGCACCGCAACCAACCGTCTGACGCAATGCCCGACCCTTCGTCGAGCAAACACAAACCCACTTTGCTCGAACGCATGTCGGCAATGCTCCTGCGAGCACCCGACGATCGCGACCAGCTCCTGCAGTTGCTGCGCCAGTCTCAGGAGCGCGATCTGCTCGACGCCGAGGCGATGTCGATGATCGAGGGCGTGCTGCAGATGACCGAGGTCTGCGCCCGCGACATCATGGTGCCCCGATCGCAGATCGAGGTCATCGACGTCACCTGGTCTGCTGCCGACGTCGTCCCGTTTGCGATCAAAACCGCGCATTCGCGCTTTCCGGTCATCGAAGACAGTCGCGATAACGTGATCGGCATCCTGCATGCCAAAGACCTGCTGCGCCTGTATGCCGAAAAGGACGTCTCGATCCGCGACCTGCTGCGCCCGGCGCACTTCGTGCCCGAAACGCTGCGGCTTAACACGCTGCTGCGCGACTTCCGGCTCAGCCGCAAGCATCTGGCGATCGTGGTCGACGAACACGGCGGCGTCGCCGGCCTGATCACCATCGAAAACGTGCTTGAGCAGATCGTGGGCGAAATCGAGGACGAATTCGATCAGGGCGACGACAGTGACAACATCGTTCAGATCGATGCCGGCTCGTACGGTCCGCGCTTTCGCGTCAGTGCACTCACCGGCGTGGCGCAGTTCAACAAATCACTCGGCACGAATTTCGACGATGACGCCTTCGATACCGTGGGCGGTCTGGTGACCGAGCGGCTCGGACGCGTACCGCGAGGCGGCGAGCGCATCGAACTCGATCGCCTCGTCATCGAGGTGATCCGCGGCGACGAGCGTTCGATTCACACCTTGCTGATCGAGCCAATACCTGATGACCTGGCGCCGCGCTGAGCTCGCGCTCGGCGCCTTTGCGCTCGGCTTGCTGAACGCCGCCAGTTTTTCGCCCTGGTCCCACTGGGCCGTGTCGCTGCTCGCACTGACCGGCCTTTTCTGCCTGATGCACCTCGCCCGCTCGCGCGGCGCCTCAACCTTCATGCAGGCCATGCTGACGTTTGTCTTCGGCATGGGATGGCTCGGCGCCGGACTGTCGTGGCTCTTCATCAGCATGCACTTTTACGGCGGCATGCCGGCGCCGCTTGCGGCACTGGCATTGCTGCTGTTTGCCGCTTATCTGTCGGTCTATCCGGCGCTGGCCAGTGCAATCGCCTGGCGCTGGTACGCCAATCGCGGGCCACTGCGCCTGGCGCTGGGCACGGCCGGCGCCTGGACGCTGGCCGAGCTCGCCCGCGGCTGGGTGTTCACCGGTTTTCCGTGGCTCGCGCTCGGTTACGCTCAGATCGACGGCCCCCTCACCGGCCTGGCACCGGTGGCCGGCGTCTTTTCGCTGGGCGGCGTCGCCATCGGCGTGGCGGCGCTGTGCGCCAGTGCCATCGCAAGCATCAGCAGACATCGCGCTGCACCAGGCCGACCAAGCAGCCCCGCGCAGGCAATGCCGGACCGGCCACCGCGAGAAGCGCTGATCGCTGCCGCAACCGCTCTGGGCCTTGTGCTCGTGCCGCTCGCGCTGCCGTCGAGCGACGCCTGGACGAGCCCGTCCGGGCCGGCACTGCGCGTTCGGCTCCTTCAAGGCAACGTGCCGCAGGACATGAAGTTTCGCCCCGAACGCACCCTGGCCGCCATGCAGACCTATGTCGGTCTCATCGAGGCCGGCGATGCAGCACTGACCATCCTTCCCGAGACCGCCTGGACCATCCCCTTCGAGCGCACACCTCCCGAACTCGCGCAACGCCTCGATGCCCATGTCGGCGCAGGCCATGCGGTGGCCATCGGCCTGCCGGCCTTCACCCTCGAGAACAAGCGCGGCCTGCGCGACGACTGGCGACTCACCAACAGCGTCCTGCTGCTCGAGCCGGGCGGCGCAGCCGATCGTTACGCCACAGCGCCGCGCTACGACAAGCAGCATCTGGTGCCCTTCGGCGAGTTCATCCCCTGGGGATTTGCCTGGTTCGTGAATCTGATGCACATCCCGATGGGCGACTTCGGGCGCGGCGCGACGATTCAACCGGCCTTCGCCGTGGGCGGCCAGAAAATCGCATTCAACATCTGCTACGAGGATCTTTTCGGCGAAGAGATCCGCGCGGTCCTGCTCGCCGAGACCGGCGCTTCCATCCTGGCCAATGTCAGCAACATTGCCTGGTTCGGGCGCTCGCACGCCCTGCCCCAGCACCTGCAGATCGCCCGCATGCGGTCGCTCGAGACCGGCCGGCCGATGCTGCGCGCAACCAACACCGGCACAACCGCCGCCATCGATGCCGCAGGCAAGGTGACCGCCCAGCTTGAGCCCTACACCGTGGGCGCACTCGATGTCAGCGTGCAGGGCACCAGCGGCCTGACCCCGTTCACTCGCCTGGGGAACCTGCCGGTTCTGGTGCTGGCGCTCGCCTGCCTTTTACCGGCGCTGATCGCGCCCCGGCAAAGCAGCCCTTCATCGGCATGAACCGGGCTGACGGCAGCCCGAGGCAGACGACTGGAATACGCCGCAACGTTCGCCTTGTACTCGCCGCGTAGACTCAATCGCATCACCTTCGGGGGCGGCCACTGATGACGCAAGCAGGCACCACTGGCCTGATCCTGACTGGCGGAGGCGCTCGAGCGGCCTACCAGGTCGGCGTGGTCTCGGCACTCGATCAGATCGCCCGCGAGGTGGGTGCGCCGACATCGAATCCCTTCAAGGTGATTGCCGGCACCTCGGCCGGTGCGATCATCGCCGCCGGCCTGGCCTGTCACGCCGACCGCTACAGCGACGGTGTGGCAAAGCTCGTTGATCTGTGGTCCAACTTCAGCGCCGATCAGGTCTATCGGGCCGACGCGCTCGGCGTGGCGCAAAGCGGCGCGCGCTGGCTGTCGATGTTCACCCTCGGCTGGGCAATCGCCCGCTGGCGAAGGGCGCGTCCGCGCTCCCTGCTCGATAACTCGCCCCTGCACGAACTGCTGCACCGGATGATCGATTTCGATCGACTGCCGGCGATCATGGCCGACGGCCATCTGCAGGCCCTGGCGGTCACTGCCTCAAGCTACAGCAGCGGGGATCATGTCACCTTTTATCAGTCCGAATCGACGATCACACCCTGGACCCGTTCGCATCGCCTGTCGGTGCGCACTCAGATCACGATCGACCATCTGCTGGCCTCCTCAGCCATCCCGTTTGCATTTCCATCGGTTCGCCTGCCGCTGGCAGGTCAGCAGGAATGGTTCGGCGACGGCGCCATGCGCCAATCGGCCCCCATCTCGCCAGCCGTGCACATGGGCGCCGAAAAAGTGCTGGTGATTGGTGCCGGCCGCATGCGGGAGCCGGCACAACGACGGCCGGTCAGTCCAGGCTATCCGAGCCTCGCCCAGATCGCCGGTCATGCGATGTCGAGCATCTTTCTCGATTCGCTGGCAGTCGATGTCGAGCGGCTCGAGCGAATCAATCGCACCCTTGCGCTGCTCGACGACGACGCCCGCACCCGCACCCACCTCAAACCGATCGAGGTGCTGGTGATCTCACCGAGCCAGCGACTCGATGATCTGGCCGCACCGCACCTCTCGTCGCTGCCGATCGCAGTGCGGTCGATGTTGCGGGCGGTGGGTGTGGCCGGCAAGGGCATCGACACACGGGGCGCAGCCTTTCTGAGCTACCTGCTCTTCGAATCGGGCTACACCAGAGAGTTGATCGCGCTCGGGCAAGCCGATGCCATGGCGCGTCGCGACGAGGTGCTGCGCTTCTTCGGATGGCCGTAGCCGCCGAACCCGTTAGAATCCAGGCCTTGTCCGGAACAGCCGACATTTTGCGCGGCCCTCTCCCACCGATGATCAGCTTTCAGCACCTGATCCTGCGACTGCAGGAGTACTGGGACAATCAGGGTTGTGCCCTGCTTCAACCCTATGACATGGAGGTCGGCGCCGGCACCTTTCATACCGCCACCTTCCTTCGCGCGATCGGTCCCGAGCCCTGGCGAGCCGCCTATGTGCAGCCCTCGCGCCGACCCAAGGACGGGCGCTACGGCGATAACCCGAACCGGCTGCAGCACTACTACCAGTTTCAGGTGGTGCTCAAGCCCTCGCCGCCCGAAATCCTTGACCTCTATCTCGGTTCGCTGAAGGCGCTGGGCATCGACACCACGCGCAACGACATTCGGTTCGTCGAGGATGACTGGGAGTCGCCCACGCTCGGCGCCTGGGGATTGGGCTGGGAGGTCTGGCTCAACGGCATGGAAGTGACCCAGTTCACCTATTTCCAGGAAGTCGGCTCGCTCAAGTGCCTGCCGGTCACCGGTGAAATCACCTATGGCCTCGAACGTCTGGCCATGTACCTGCAGGGTGTCGAGAGCGTCTACGACCTGGTCTGGACCGATGGCGTGAAATACCGCGATGTCTTTCACCAGAACGAGGTCGAGCAGTCGACCTACAACTTCGAGCATGCCAACGCGGCGATGCTGTTCCGTCATTTCGACGAATATGAAAGTGAAGCCCAGCGCCTGATCGCCGCCGAACTTGCTCTGCCGGCTTACGAGATGGTCATGAAGTGCTCGCACTCTTTCAATCTGCTCGATGCGCGCGGTGCGATCTCGGTGACCGAACGCGCCGCCTATATCGGCCGGGTGCGTGCACTCTCCCGGGCGGTTGCCAATGCTTACCATGCCTCGCGCGAGCGGCTCGGATTCCCGATGCTTGCGCGCTCAGGCACACCGTCTGCCTGAGCGTGACGCCATGATCAAGCCTCTGCTCATCGAACTGCTCACCGAAGAGCTTCCGCCGAAGGCGCTTGCCCGGCTGGGCGACTCGTTTGCCAATACCATCGTCGAAGGGCTGCGCCAGCAGGGTCTGGCGCCTGCTGACGGCAGCTTCGAGGTCTTTGCTACCCCCAGGCGCCTGGCGGTGTGCGTAGCGGCCGTGCGCGAGCAGGCCGACGATCGCGCGGTTGAAATCAAAGGTCCGTCGGTTTCCGTCGGCCTGGATGCGCAGGGTCAGGCCACACTGGCGCTCAAAAAGTGGGCCGAAAAGCAAGGCGCGCAAGTCGATGCGCTCACCCGCGCCTCCGACGGCAAGCAGGAGTGCTTCTATTTGCGCAGCACGATCGCGGGTGCCGCGCTCAAACAGGCCATCCAGGCCCTGATCGAACAGGCGATTGCGCGACTGCCGATCCCGAAGCTCATGCAGTACCAGCTTGCCGATGGCCATACCAGCGTGAGCTTCGTGCGCCCCGCGCATGGCCTGGTCGTCCTGCATGGGCAGTCCGTGCTGCCGGCGGTCGCCCTCGGCCTGCAATCAGGTGGCATGACCCGCGGCCATCGCTTCCAGGGTGAGTCACAGATCGAATTGTCGGATGCCACCGACTACGAAAGGCTGCTGGCCGACCGTGGCCGTGTGATCGCCTCGTTTACCAGGCGGCGAGAGCGCATCGACACGCTGCTGCGCGATCGAGCCCGCGAACTCGGCGCCTCGCTCGGCGACGAGGGGCCTGTCGGACCCCTGCTCGATGAAGTGTGCGCGCTGGTCGAGTGGCCGGCGGTCTATGTCGGCCGATTCGAAGACGAGTTTTTGCAGGTGCCCCAGGAGTGTCTGATCCTGACGATGCGCACGAACCAGAAATACTTTCCGCTCTTCGACCGAAATGGCCAGCTCGAGGCGCGCTTTCTGATCGTCTCGAACATGGCGGTCGATGACCCTTCCCTGATCGTCGACGGCAATCAGCGGGTCGTGCGTCCGCGCCTGGCCGACGCCCGATTTTTCTTCGAGCAG
Source organism: Burkholderiales bacterium (assembly GCA_947487165.1). Lineage (GTDB taxonomy): Bacteria > Pseudomonadota > Gammaproteobacteria > Burkholderiales > Burkholderiaceae_E > UBA4615. Next base: position 18,211 of record CANKWX010000019.1, on the reverse strand, counting down.
GACAAAAAACTGCGGCTGATCGATCGCACCGCGCAACTCGCCTCGGTCGTCTATCACGCCAAGCTCGGCACGCAGGCGCAGCGAACCGATCGCGTGCGCACGCTGGCGCGTCTGATTGCCTCGCACATCGGCGTCGATGCCGACACCGCCGACCGCGTGGCACTGCTCGCCAAGGCCGATCTGCTGACCGGCATGGTGGGCGAGTTCCCCGAATTGCAGGGCACGATGGGGCGCCACTATGCCCTGCACGACGGCGAGTCGCCGGCGGTGGCGCAGGCCATCTCCGAGCACTACCAGCCGCGCTTTGCCGGCGACGCCATACCGGCCTCCGAACTCGGGATGGCGGTGGCGCTGGCCGACAAGCTCGAGACCCTCGCCGGCATCTGGGGGATTGGCGCGCAGCCCAGCGGCGACCGCGACCCCTTCGCCCTGCGCCGCCATGCGCTGGGCGTGCTTCGGATGCTGATCGAGCGCCCGCTCGCCTCGGGCACGCCGACGCCCGCACTGTCGACCCTGATCGCTGCAGCCTTCGAGGCCTTCGCCCAAGTCCCGGCGGTCACAGCGGCGCCGGCAGCACTGCAAGAATTCATCACCGATCGCCTGCGCGGCTGGCTGCGCGAGCGCGGCTATCCGACCGCCGACATCGATGCGGTGCTGGCCATCGATGCCGATTACCTCGACCGTATCCTGCCCAGGCTCGATGCGATCGCACAGTTCAGGGCACTGCCGCAGGCGGCCAGCCTGGCGGCGGCCAACAAGCGCATCGGCAACATCCTTCGCAAGGCCGATGCCGGCGATGCGCTGGCCGAGGTACGCGAAGACCTGCTCGGGCAAGACGCCGAGCGCACGCTCTATCAGGCAATTGCCACCGCCACGCCCTCGGTCGAGGCGCGGCTTGGTGCGCTCGATTACGCCGGCGCACTCGGCACGCTCGCCCTGCTGCGCGAGCCGGTCGACGCGTTTTTCGATGCGGTCATGGTCAACGCTGAGGAGGCCGAACTGCGACGCAATCGACTGGCGCTGCTGGGCGGATTACACAGACTCATGAATCGCGTTGCCGATCTCTCGAAGCTTGCGGCCTGACATCGACACTGCGCCACCCTCCAACGAACACTGTCCACCGTGAAGCTGATCATCCTCGACCGCGACGGCGTGGTGTCCAACGACCCCGATGGCCGCACCACGCGTGCCGAAGACTGGCAATCGATGCCAGGCGCAGCAGCCGCGATCTCACGACTGCATCACCAGGGCTATCGCGTCGCCATCCTGGCTGACTGCGGCGCGCTCGATCGCGGCACCTGCGATATGGCAGCGCTCAACGCGGTGCATTCACGCATGGTCGATGACCTCGCCACCCAGGGCGGCACCATCGACGTCGTGCTCCTGGTGCCGGGCGCTGATGCGTCTGACCGCAACACCAGGGTCGCCGCCACACTGACCGACGCGCTCGAGCGCCTCGATGTTTCACCGAGCTCAACCGTGCTGGTCACCGACTCGCAGCACGAACTCGACGCGGCCCACACCGCCGGCCTGCGCCCGATCCTGGTGCTGACCGGTTACGGTCGACGCACGCTCGATGCCGGGCTGCTGCCGCCCAGGACCGTCGTGCGGGTCGACCTTGCCGCAGTTGCCGCCGAACTGGCGCCCTGATCGCCCATCGCCTGTCACGCGCCCAACCCATGCCACTTATCCGAACCCTGCTTTTTCTGGTCTTCCAGGCGGTCACTGTCATTCCCTTCGGGATCGGCTGCCTGCTGATCGCCCCCTTGCCTTTGCATATGCGTTACGCCTTCACGATCAGGTGGCCCCGACTGGTGCTCTGGGGCGCACGTGTGATCCTGGGTATCCGCTGGCAGGTCAAGGGCTGGGAGAACCTGCCCGATGCGCCGGTGGTGCTGCTGTCCAAGCACCAGTCGACCTGGGAGACGCTTTTTTATGTCGCCTATGCGCCGCGTGAAGTGTGTTTCGTCTTCAAGCGCGAATTGCTCTACCTGCCTTTCTTCGGATGGGGCATCGGACTGCTCAACATGATCCACATCAATCGTTCGCAGGGTCGCGATGCCTTCGAGTCGGTCGTGGCCCAGGGGCAGCGAAAGCTCGATGAAGGCCGCTCGATCGTGATGTTCCCGGAAGGCACCCGTATTCCGGTCGGCAAGCAGGGCCAGTACAAGAGCGGCGGCGCAAGGCTCGCGATCCGCACCGGGGCATTGATCGTGCCGATTGCGGTCAATTCGGGGCACTGCTGGCCGAAAAAGCCGATCATCAAGTCACCGGGCCTGATCACGGTCTCGGTGGGTCCTGCGATCCAGACCGCCAATCGGCGACCCGATCAGGTCAACGCCGAGGTCATGCACTGGATCGAATCCGAAATGCGACGCATCGACCCTGATGCTTACCAGGACACCCCCGGCGACACCCCTTCAGGAGCGATGCGTGAAGCGACTACGTGATCTGGCACGCGCGGCCGGCGACGCTGCACTGCAGCTGACGCTGCCGCTGTTCGACCACATCGCGCCGGTGCCTGTGCGCGCGCCGGCATCGCGTCCGGTGCCGCCTTGCACAACCGAGGGTGGCACCCCGGCGGCTCACACCCCGGGCATCTCGCGCCGACAGACGCGGCTGGGCGGCCATCCGGTCGAATATGAACTGCGCCGATCACGACGCCGAACGATCGGCTTTTGCGTCGATGACTCGGGTCTGCGCGTAACCGCCCCACGCTGGGTCGGCATCGCAGAAATCGATTCCGCCCTGTCGGCCAAGGAGGCCTGGATCCTTCGCAAGCTGGTCGAATGGCGCGAACATGCCGGCCGCCGCGAGCGCCTGGCGGTACGCTGGGAAGACGGCGGCACCGTGGCCTTTCTCGGGCGCACGCTCACGATGCGCATCGACGCCGGCGCCCGCGGCGTCGCGGTCGACAACGACACGCTGCGCGTGGGGCTGCCGGCTCAGGCTGATGCCGGTCAGCTCAAGAATGCGGTTCAGGCCTGGATGCAGACGCAGGCCCGCGCAGTCTTTCGCGAACGCCTGCCGATCTACAGCGAGCGGCTCGGCGCCGCCCCGACGCAATTGCGCCTGTCATCGGCACGCACCCGCTGGGGCAGTTGTGCTCCCGACGGTTCAATCAGGCTGAACTGGCGGCTGGTGCACTTTCCGATCGAGATCATCGACTATGTCGTGGTGCACGAACTGGCTCACCTCAAAGAAATGAACCACGGCCCGGACTTCTGGGCCACTGTTCAGTCGCTGCTGCCCGAGTTCGACACCGCGCGCCAGCAACTGAAGCAGTTTCCCGATGACCTCACCCTGAGCTGAAGGCGAATCAAACCATGAGAATGCTGCACACCATGTTGAGGGTCGGCGACCTTCAACGCTCGATCGACTTCTACACCTCGATGCTGGACATGACCCTGCTGCGAACGACCGACCGGCCCGAGCAGAAATACTCGCTCGCCTTCGTCGGCTATGGCAGCAACCCCGAGCACGCCGAAATCGAACTGACCTACAACTATGGTGTCGATCAGTACGAACTCGGCAGCGCCTTTGGTCATATCGCGATTGCGGTCAGCGATGCCGCAGCCACCTGCGCCCGGATCAAGGCTGCGGGCGGCATGGTCACCCGCGAGGCCGGCCCGGTAAAGGGCGGATCGACCGTGATCGCGTTCGTGCAGGACCCCGACGGCTACAAGATCGAACTCATCGAGCGCAGCGCCCGCTGAGCGACCACAGCGCGTCGGAAATTTTGCCCCAGCGCTCGACTGAAATCTCCTCCGGCCGGGCGGTCGGCTCGAGCGCAAGACCCGCCTGCTCGAGATCGAGACCCTGCTCGCGCAGCCAGGGCAGCAGCGTGCCGCGCAACATCTTGCGGCGCTGCGCGAAAGCGGCCGCCATGAGTCGCTCGAGGCTTGCAATGTCACCGGCAAGCGGCACCGCGCGAGGCCGCAGGCGAACCACCGACGACATCACCCGCGGCGGCGGATCGAAGGCCTCGGGCGGCACATCGAACAGCTTTTCGACCATGAAGAAGGCCTGCATCATCACGCTGAGGCGCCCGAAATCTGCGATACCGGGCGCCGAGACGATGCGATCGACGACTTCTTTCTGAAGCATGAAGTGCGCATCGATGATCGCCTCGCGATAGGACAGCAAGCGAATGAGCAGCGGGCTCGAAATGTTGTAAGGCAGATTGCCGACCAGCCGCAGGCGTTCGCCACCGGCCAGCGCCGCAAAATCGAAAGCCAGGGCATCGGCCTCGTGAACCGTCAGCCTTGCCTGCGGCCAGGTCTTGCGCAGGCGCGCGACCAGATCGCGGTCGATCTCGACCGCATCGAGATGACCGATCCGATCGAGCAACTCGACCGTCAGTGCACCGAGCCCGGGGCCGATCTCGACGAGACGATCATCGTTGCGGGGGTCGACCGCGTCGCCGATCGCGCCGAGGACTGAAGCGTCGGTCAGGAAATGCTGACCAAAACGCTTGCGCGGCGCATGCCTCACTGGTCCTCGAGGCGATATTCGACATAGGCGCGGTCACGAACCTCGGTGACCCATTCCTGGAAGCGCTCGTTCGACTTGCGGGTGCGCAACAGGTTGCGGGTTGCCGAACGGACGCGATCAGTGGATGCCTCGTCGGTGCGACGCTCGAGAACCTGGATCAGGTGAAAACCGAAAGGCGAGCGCACCGGCTCGCTGATCTGTCCGATTTCCAGCGCATCCATCGCACGCTCGAACTCCTGCACGGTATCGCCCTGGTACACCCAGCCGAGATCGCCGCCCTGCCCGGCACTGCCGTCGACCGAATACTGACGGGCCATATCAGCAAAATCGACCGAACCGCCTCTCGTGCGATCGGCGATTTCAGTCAGGCGTCGAATGACCTGGGTTTCGTTGTTGAGCTCATTGACCCGGATCAGGATGTGGCGAACGCGGGTCTGCTTGACCGGACCACTGCCCACATCGGACCATCCGCCGCCGCGCCGCTCGATCATCTTGAGAATATGAAAACCGGCCGGGCTGCGAACCTCATCGGCCACCTCGCCCGGCTTGAGCGGTGAAACCGCCTCGACGAAAAGCGCCGGCAGCCTGTCAACCGTTCGCATGCCGGTGATACCGCCCTGCACCGGCTCGCCGGTGGAAGCGAGGTTGCTGACAATGCGCGCAAAATCGGTTCCGGTGCGTCCCATCCGGACGATGCCCTGGGCCTGTTGCCTGGCGTTCGCGACCTTATCGGCGGGTGCGTCTTCACCGATCGGCACCAGAATCTGAGCAATGTTGAATTCGATTGCAGCGGTCTTCTGCTCGGCAAGGTAGACATCGACCTCGGACTCGGACACCTGGATGCGCGAATCGATTTCGCGCTCCCGAAAGCGGGACACCGTCAGTTCGCCTGCGATTTCCTGACGAAAGGTCTGGAAGGACACGCCATCGGCTTCGATTCGCGCACGAAACTGCGCGACGGTGAGCTGGGCGTCCTGGGCAATTCGGGCCACCGCGCGGTCGATGGTGACTTCGTCGATCCTGCCGCCCGCCTCACGTGCCGCCTGTTGCTGGGCGGCTTCACTGACCATGCGCTCGAGCAACTGGCGCTGAAGCTCCTGCGGCGGCGGCAAGGTGACGCCCTGCGACCTGAGCCTTCGGCTGACCACATCGACCTTCTGGCGCAATTCGCGATCAGTGATCGCCTCGGCGTTGACGATCGCGACGATACGGTCGACGAGGACCGGCTCGGAAGGCAGACGATTGGCCGCCGACGCCGGCGCTGGCGCCGGCCTGGGCGACGTTAACAGTCCAGGCGTCGCAAACGACGCCCCCCCCGCCGGGGCACCGGTCGTACCGGTCAGATTATTCGCCGGCGCGCCAGACAGCTGCGCCAGCGCTACAGAAAAAGAAGCGCAGGCAAGCACAAACGCCAGCAGCCGCACCGTCAAGGGAATCTTCATTCGTATCCGTAGAACCGCGAAGGCGGAATTTCGCGACGCGAGGGTGGTCGATAACCGGGGATGTTGCGCCGGAGTATATCGAACGGGTCCAGACCGAAGCGACCCAGCCCACCCAGCTCGAGCTGAGCAAAGACCGCAGTGGTGCTGGTCGAGGTTGCGGTCAGATAGCGCTGCACCACGAAACGAAGCGTCCAGCAATCTTCCTGGTATTCGAAACCGAGCAGTCCCTCGAGCAACTGCGGCTGTACTGCAACGTTGGTGCCGGACGTCGTATCGTACTGCTGACGAAGCACCGAATAATTCGCGCGACCGACCGAATTCCAGCGACCGCTGATCGGCCAGCGCCAGGACGCGTCGATCTGGGAGTAGTCGAGCTCCTTGTAGCGCAACGCCACGTTGAAGAGACGGTCGTAGGACGGCCACCAGCGCCAGGACGCGCCCATTCGCGGCATCGATTGATCAGCGACCGAAAACTGGACGCCGGCGTCGATGGTATGCCCGCCACCCAGGTTGCCCGATGCCAGCATCAGCAGATCGGACCGCGACGGCGTCGCATTGTAGGGAAGCACCTGCCCGGGCAGCGTCACACGCTGGGGCGTGAAGTAAAAGCGTTCGGCCAGTCCGAAGCGCAGCGTCTCGATGCCGGTCTCGGGATCGATGATCCGGCTGAGTGCGGCCGCGGTGAGCTGGTTGGCATCGGCCACACGGTCACCACCCACATAGACATTCTCATTGAAGAGCGTCGACAGATTGAGGTCAGCCTGGGCGGTATCGAAATTGGGCAGCGTGCCCTGGTCGCGGTAAGGCGTGTAGACGTAAAAGAGCCGCGGCTCGAGGGTCTGAATCACATTGCGGCCAGTGAAGCTCGCATTGCGCTCGAAGACCAGGCCAGAATCGACCGACACCGTCGGCACCGCGATGCTGATGTCGTTGGGGCCCTGCGGGTTGGCCTCGAGTCGATAGGCGGTGGCACGCACGGTCGCGCGCGGCGTGATGAACCAGGCAGGGCCCTGCAGCGGATAGGACACGGTCGGCGCGAGGTTGCTGCGCCAGCCCTGCGCCGAATTCGCCAGACCGCTCTTGAAATCGTTGGTATCCGAGAGCACACCGACATCGAAGCCTTTGAGATCACGCTGCTGATTGATGATCAGCAGCTGTGGCATCCGGTTATACGGCGGCGAATTTCGGGCATCGAGAATGTTCTGATAGTCGGTGACGCTGGCGCGCACGGTCCAGCTATCGAATTGCCGCCCGACGAAGGCAGTGCGCAACAGGCTGCGGTCGGCGCTTTGCAGGATGCTTTTCGAATAGTCGACAAAGTAGTTGTCGTCTGACACCGCTCGAAAGGTGAAGCCGCCGGTCCAGCCGAGATAATTGTTGTTCACGTAGCTGCTGTTGATCATCCAGCGCGACCGGTCGGCAACCAGATCGTAGGGCGTCACTTCGAACAGCGTGGTGCCAAGCGCGATCGGCGGCTGACCGGGATTGCCGTCCAGATAGCGCGCATTACCGGCCAACTGAAGGCCGCGTCGGGCGCTGTAATTGGTCGACAGGACCATATCCCGATTGGGCGCGATATTCAGGTAATAGGGCACCAGCACCTCGGTGCCCATGGTCGAGGACTGCGAAAAGGTCGGCGCCAGAAAACCGCTGCGGCGCTCGTCGGCCAAGGGAAAGCCCAGCGTGGACGCCGCAAAGATCGGCACATCCTTGAAATAGAGCACGGTCGACTTGGCGATGCCTTCGTCCTGGGCGCGGTCGATCAGAAGTTCGTCGGCCTTGAGGTACCAGTCGGGATCGTTCGGCTTGCAGGTGCTGTAGGTGGCATCCGCCATCAGCAGCTGATCGCGGTTCAGAAAATCGATGCGGCTTGCCCTGCCACTGCCGCCGGTGGCCGGCAGCTGATACCGCGGCGAATCGAAGACGCCTTCGAGAGAATCGAGGCCGATCTGAAGCTGGGGGCCGGTGAAGATCTGACCTTCGCGGCTCAGACGGACATTGCCGATCGCAATCACATCGTCCTCGGCGTCGTAACGGGTAAGCCGGTCAGCCCGGATCACGGTGCTGCCATGTCGGATTTCGGCATCGCCCTGGAGCGTCGTCTCGCGGTCGGTGCGTCCGCCGACGACCGTACCGCGAGCAAAGACCGGGCGCGCTGCGCGCGACAGCAGGTTCTGTTCTCGCAGTTCGGTCTCAAGGCGCAGGCTCACGCCCACCGGCTGGGCGGGCGCCTGACCCGGCGAGGCCTGCTGAGCTTGCGCCCAGCCGGTGGCTGCCGGTCCGGCAAGCGCGGCCAGCGCGGCAGCCATCGCAGCAGATAAACCTTTGACAGGCGGGAGGCGACGCATGGGGGGCGACTCAGGAAGGCGCCCTGGGCGCAGCAAGACGATCTCGTATTATAGGGAGTGGTCCTGAAATCGCAGGACGCCCCTGCGGATGCCATCCTGAACACGACTGCCTCCCCCTCTTCCCCGCCGCCTGCGGATACCCGCCTCGTGCTGCTTCGCGAGTGGCTCTCACGCCTGCCGGATGGACTTGGCCTGGCAATTGAGAGCCTGCGCCCCGCGTCCGACGATGCAAGCTTTCGGCGCTACTTTCGCATCGATGCCGCAGCCGATCAGGGCGGCAGTCTGATCGCCATGGATGCACCGCCGCCGCAGGAAGACTGCGCCCCCTTCATTCACGCCGCCGAGGTCTTTGCACGCAGCGGCGTGAGCGTGCCTCGCGTCATCGCGGCTGATCTGCCGCACGGCCTGCTGCTGCTCGAAGACTTTGATTCAGGCACCTACCTCTCGCAGCTCTCGGCAACCAGCGCGCCATCGCTCTACGCCGACGCCATCGATGCCCTGATCCGACTGCAAAGCGCCAGCAGCGCCGCAAGCTTTCCGCCCTATGACCGAGAGCGGCTGATGCGCGAGTTACAGCTCTTTCCCGAGTGGTACATCGCACGCCATAAAGGGATCACCCTCGATCCCGCCGAGCAGGCGGTGCTCGACGCGGCCTTCGAGGCCATCTTGCACAACGTGCTTGCGCAACCGCAGGTCGATGTTCACCGCGACTTCCATTCCCGTAACCTGATGGTGCTTCACGGCGATCGCAACCCGGGCATTCTCGACTTCCAGGACGCGGTCTATGGGCCGATCACCTACGATCTGGTCTCACTGCTTCGTGATGCCTACATCCGCTGGGAAGAAGAACAGGTGATCGACTGGGCGGTCCGTTACTGGGAGCGGGCCCGCAAGGCCGGTCTGCCGGTGCGCGCCGACTTCGGCGACTTCTATCGCGACTTCGAATGGATGGGCCTGCAGCGTCACCTGAAGGTGCTGGGCATCTTCGCCCGACTCAGCCATCGTGATGGCAAGGATCGCTATCTTGCCGATCTGCCCCTGGTCCTGCGCTATGTGCAGGAGGTCGCCGCGCGCTATGTGACGCTCGCGCCGCTGTCCCGGCTGATCGACCGCATCGAGGGCCGCAGTCAGCGCATCGGCCACACCTTCTGACCATGCTGAGACTCCGGCCAGAGCCCCCATGCGCACCATGATTCTGGCCGCCGGCCGAGGCGAAAGAATGCGGCCTCTCACCGATACCTGCCCGAAGCCGCTGCTGCCGGCAGGCGGCTTGCCGCTGATCGGCTGGCATCTTCGCCGACTGGCTGACGCCGGCTTTCGCGATGTCGTGATCAACCATGCCTGGCTGGGCGAGCAGATCGAGCGCACGCTTGGCGATGGCTCGGACTGGGGCGTGTCGATTCGCTATTCGCCTGAGGCGCAGGCCCTTGAGACCGCCGGCGGCATCGCGCAGGCGCTGCCACTGCTTGGCGATGAGCCCTTTCTGGTGATCAACGGCGATATCTGGTGCGACTGGAACCCGGGCCGGGCGCGCACGATCGCAGCCCGGCTCGAGGCACTCGACTGGCTCGCCTGGTGCGTGCTGGTCGACAACCCCGAGCATCATCCCCGGGGCGACTTTCTGCTCGATGGCGGTCGTCTTGTCGACGGCGAAGCGCCTCGCCTGACCTTCTCGGGCATCGGCGTTTATCACCCGCAGCTTTTCGCAGACGTGGCCCGCGGCACGCGCGCGCCACTGGCGCCCCTGCTTCGCGACGCCGCCGCCCGGCGTCGTGCCGGTGCCGAACGGCATGACGGCCGCTGGACCGACGTGGGTACCCCGCAGCGACTTGCCGCACTCGATGCACAATTGACCCATCCCGACGCTCCATCCTGAGCACCCGACAGACCTGAGGCCATCATGCAACCCTACCTGTCCCGACGACTGACGCTGGCCGACCTGATGCGCGCCCGTGGCGGCGGCGTGGCCGTCGTCGCCACTGCGCCCGAAGTCATCCGCAACCGCGACGCCCATTACCCCTACCGCTCCGACAGCTACTTTCATTACCTGAGCGGATTTCCCGAACCCGAAGCGGTGGTGGTCATCGTGGCCGACGCCACCTCAAGCCGGTCGATTCTCTTTTGCCGCGAAAAGCATGAAGAGCGCGAAATCTGGGACGGCTTTCGTTTCGGCCCGGATGCCGCCGCCGAACACTTCGGCTTTGACAGCGCCTTTCCGATCGACAGCATCGATTCGCAGATGGCGCACCTGCTGGCCGACCAGCCGGCGCTCTTTTACGCGCTCGCCGACCGCCCCGAAATCGATGCTCGCGTGCAGCAATGGCTCGGGGCAGTGCGTGCGCAGGCCCGCGCAGGCATCAACGCGCCGGCCACCGCCTACAACCTGCATGCCCTGCTCGACGAGATGCGACTCATCAAGGACGCCACCGAGATCGACCTGATGAAGCGCGCGGCCCGAATCTCATCACAGGCCCATGTACGAGCCATGCAGGCGACAGCGCCCGGTCGTCGCGAGTTCGAGGTCGAAGCCGAGCTGCTGCATGAATTCAGGCGCCAGGGCTCACAGTTTCCGGCCTATGGCTCGATCGTCGCCGGCGGGCGCAATGCCTGCGTGCTCCATTACCGCGACAACGCCGATACGCTTCGCGACGGTGATCTGCTGCTGATCGACGCCGGCTGCGAGCTCGACGGCTATGCCTCCGACATCACCCGCACCTTTCCGGTCAACGGCCGCTTCAGCGGTCCGCAGCGCGAGCTCTACGACATCGTGCTTGACGCGCAGGCAGCTGCCATTGCCGCCACGCGGCCGGGCATGCGCTTCATCGATCCGCACGACGCGGCGGTCAGGGTGCTTGCGCAGGGCATGATCGATTGCGGCCTGATCGACGGATCGCTCGACGGCGCCATCGAAAGCGGCAGCTACCGGCGCTTTTACATGCACCGCACCGGCCATTGGCTCGGCATGGATGTCCACGACTGCGGCGGCTACCGCGAACCCGGCGAAGTCGCGCAGCACGGCCGCGAAAAGCCCTGGCGGGTGCTGCGTGCGGGCATGGTGCTGACGGTCGAGCCGGGCATCTATGTGCGCGCCGCCCCCGATGTGCCGGCGGCCTACCACGACATCGGCATCCGCATCGAGGACGATGCGCTCGTGACCGATAGCGGCTGCGAGATCATCACCGGCGACGTGCCCAAGACCGCGGCCGATATCGAAGCGCTGATGCGAGCGGCATGAGCGACACGCTGTGGCGAATCAGGGGCGCCGGCCCGGTCGGTCTGGCTTGTGCGCTCTTTGCGCTTCGTCGTGGCATACCCGCAAGCACGATTGCGCTTGACCCGCTGCCGGTGGCAGACGAACCCATCGCGCCCGGTCTGGCCGCCCGCGTGCTGGCGGTCTCGCACGGCAGCTGCCAGCTGCTGGGCCGCATTGCCACCTTGCCTGCGGCCGGGCGAATCGGCCGCGTCGAAGTCTCGATGTCCGGGCATCTGGGCCGCACCCGGATCGTGGCCGATGAACTGGGCGTGCCGGCACTCGGACAGGTGATGCGTTATGGCGCCCTGCTCGATTCGCTGCGACGCGCGGCCGCACAGCACCAATGGGCAAGCCTGCCGGCCGATCCCGACACGACCGAGCGCATCGCGCTCACCATCCATGCCGAAGGCGATGCCGGTGAGGACGCACGGGTGCGCGAATTCGACCAATCGGCGCTGCTCGGCGAGGTCGCCGCACCCCAGGCACACAGCGACCATCTGCTGACCGCGTTCGAGCGATTCGGCGAGCACGGCCCGCTCGCGCTGCTGCCCCTGCCGCAGTCGCGCCGCTGGGCCCTGGTGTGGTGCGACCGCGCCGATCTCGGCGAGCTGCGCCTTGCCACCGACCCGGCACGCCTGTCGGCCGAACTGCAGAGCCGTGTGGGCGATATGCTCGGGCCGCTCGAGATCTGTGGCGCACTCGGCTTGGCGCCACTGACCCGACGCGCCAGACGACAGGTCGCGACAGCCAGCGAGGTCTGGATCGGCAACGCGGCGCAATCGCTTCATCCGGTCGCAGGCCAAGGCCTGAACCTTGGTCTGCGTGACGCTTTCGAGCTGGCCGACTGCCTGGCCGATGCGCATCGGTCGGGCATTCGGGTGTCCGACGCGCTACAGGCCTTCGAACGACAGCGGCGAGCCGATCGCTTGCTGACCATCGGTCTGACCGACCTGATGGCCGAAAGCTTCACCTGGCCGCTCATCCGCCCCCTGCAATCGGGTGTTTTAGGCGCCCTCGACATGCTGTCGGCACTGCGCACGCCGCTTGCGCGACAGCTGATGTTCGGGCGCCGCTGATCCGTTTCGATCTGCCGACTTTTTGTGCAGAGCGATTTTCGTTAGAATCCGCTCCCCGCCCACGCCCTCACAGCCTGCGGTCGGCGCGCATTACTCGCCGCCCGCATCCCGCGACCCATGCAACTCGGCCCCTACCGGCTGCCCAACAACGTGTTCGTTGCGCCCATGGCCGGCGTCACCGATCGCCCCTTCAGGCGACTGTGCCGCCAGCTCGGCGCGGGCTATGCGGTCTCCGAAATGGCGGCCTCAAACCCCCGACTGTGGGCCTCGGTCAAGACATCGCGCCGACTGAATCATGATGGCGAGGCCGCGCCGGTGGCAGTGCAGATCGCCGGCGCCGACCCGGCGATGATGGCCCAGGCCGCCCGCTTCAATGTCGATCGCGGCGCGCAGATCATCGACATCAACATGGGTTGCCCGGCCAAGAAGGTCTGTGATGTCGCAGCCGGCTCGGCGCTGATGGCCAATGAGGCGCTGGCGCTGCAGATCGTCGAAGCGGTTGTCGCGGCGGTCGACGTGCCGGTCACCGTCAAGATGCGCACCGGCCCGACGCTGGCCCAGCGCAATGCGGTGGCGCTCGCACGCACCCTCGAATCGGCCGGTGCCGCCATGATCGCGGTTCATGGCCGCAGCCGCGCCTGCGCGTTTGGCGGCCAGGCCGAGTACGACACCATCGCCCTGGTCAAGCAGGCGGTGCGTGTGCCGGTGGTGGCCAATGGCGACATCGATTCGGCGGCCAAGGCAGCCTTCGTGCTGGCCCGCACCGGCGCCGATGCCATCATGATCGGCCGCGCCGCGCAGGGACGCCCCTGGATCTTTCGCGAAATCGATCATTTCCTGCGTACTGGCGAGCTGCTCGCGGGGCCCACGCTCGACGAAATCCGCAGTGTGCTGCGCGAGCATCTGGTCGATCACTTCGCTTTTTATGGCGACCATGCAGGGCCGCGCATCGCCCGAAAACACATCGGCTGGTACATCGACGGATGGTTCAGCCAGCCGTCGCACGGTGCGACCGGCTTTACCCCCCAGCCCGCAGCCGCCCTTCGGCTTCGCGATGAAATCAACCGGGCCGACTGCCCGACGACGCAGCTCGCGCTGCTCGATGACTTTCTTGACCATGCACACGACGAAGTCGAATTCCATTGACGAGGCGGTCACCCGCAGCCTCGAGAAGTATTTCGCCGACCTCGAAGGGTCGCGCCCGAGCGCCATCTATGACATGGTGCTGTCAGCCGTCGAGCGCCCGATGCTCGAGGTTGTGATGAAGCAGGCGCAAGGCAATCAGCTGCGTGCCAGCATGATGCTCGGCATCAACCGCAACACGCTTCGCAAGAAGCTGCAGTTCTACGGGATGCTCTGAGCAGCCCGCCACGAGGACACCATGCATCCCATCAAGCAGGCCCTGATCAGCGTTTCGGACAAGACCGGCGTCGTCGAGCTGGCCACGCAGCTGACTGCCCTTGGCGTTGGCCTGCTTTCAACCGGGGGCACCGCCAAGCTGCTGCGCGATGCCGGCCTTGCCGTCACCGAGGTGTCCGACTACACCGGTTTTCCCGAAATGCTCGATGGCCGGGTCAAGACCCTGCATCCCAAGGTGCACGGTGGCCTGCTTGCCCGCCGTGATCTGCCCGAGCATATGCAGGCGCTTGCCCATCACGGCATCGGCACGATCGACCTGCTGGTGGTCAATCTCTACCCTTTCGCCCAGACCGTCTCGCGCCTTGACTGCACCCTGAGCGATGCAATCGAGAACATCGATATCGGCGGACCGGCCATGCTTCGTGCAGCGGCCAAGAACCACGGCGGCGTGGCGGTGGTGGTCGACCCGGCCGACTACCGGCAGGTGCTTGCCGAGATCCACGATCACGGCAAGGTCAGCGATGCGACGCGCTTCGAGCTGGCCCGCAAGGTCTTTGCCCATACCGCTCAATACGACGGCGCCATTGCCAACTATCTTGGCGGCATCAGGGCAGACGGTTCGCACGACCCCTATCCCCAGACGCTCACCCTGCAGTTCGAGCGGCTGCAGCCGATGCGTTATGGCGAAAACCCGCACCAGAGCGCCGCCTTCTACCGCGACCGCGAGCCCAGCGCCGGTGCGCTTGCCAACTATCGCCAGTTGCAGGGCAAGGAACTCTCCTACAACAACGTGGCCGATGCCGATGCCGCCTGGGAATGCGCCAAGACCTTCGAGTCGGTGGCCTGCGTGATCGTCAAGCATGCCAACCCTTGTGGCGTGGCAGTGGGCGCCGACACGCTCGAGGCTTACGGCAAGGCCCTTGCCACCGATCCGACCTCGGCCTTCGGCGGCATCATCGCCTTCAACCATCCGATCGATGGACCGACCGCGGCACTGGTCGCCAAGCAGTTCGTCGAGGTGGTGATCGCGCCGGCCTTCGATGACGCGGCGCGCCAGGTGTTTGCCGCAAAGCAGAATGTGCGCGTCCTCGAGATTCCGCTGGCCCGCAATTCAAATCGCATCGACCTCAAGCGGGTCGGCGCCGGTCTGCTGGTGCAGTCGCCCGACGAGCGCAATCTCGAGCGATCCGAACTGAAGGTGGTCACCCGGCTGGTCCCCACCGAGGCGCAGCTCAGCGACCTGCTCTTTGCCTGGCGCGTCGCCAAATTTGTCAAATCCAATGCGATCGTCTTTTGCGCGGGCGGCCAGACGCTTGGCGTCGGCGCAGGCCAGATGAGCCGCATCGATTCAGCCCGCATCGCCTCGATCAAGGCAGGGCACGCCGGCCTCACGCTGGCCGGCTCGGTGGTGGCGTCCGACGCCTTCTTTCCGTTTCGTGATGGCCTCGATGTGGTGGCCGACGCAGGCGCGGTCGCGGTCATCCAGCCGGGCGGCTCGGTACGCGACGACGAAGTCATCGCCGCGGCCGATGAACGCGGCGTGGCCATGGTCTTTACCGGCGTGCGGCACTTTCGTCACTAGACCCCGCAGCACCCGCCATGAGCTCGCAGACCGCCCTGAGGATTCTCGGCATCGACCCAGGTCTGCGTCTGACCGGGTTCGGTGTGATCGAGCGGCGCGAGCGCGGGCAGCTGGTCTATGTGGCCAGCGGCGTGATCCGCGTGCCCGACGGCGAACTTCCGGTGCGGCTGGCCGCGATCTTCACGCAACTGCGTGAGGTAATCACTGAATACCGACCCGACACCGCGGCCATCGAAAAGGTCTTCGTCAACGTGAATCCCCACTCGACGCTGCTGCTCGGACAAGCCCGTGGCGCAGCGATCTGCGCGGCGGCCACCGCCGGGCTGCCGGTGGCCGAATACACCGCACTGCAGATCAAGCAGGCGATGGTCGGGTATGGTCGGGCCACCAAGGAGCAGGTTCAGGCCATGGTCGTGCGACTGCTCTCGCTGCCGGGCACACCCTCCAAAGACGCTGCCGATGCGCTTGCCTGCGCGAGCTGCCATGCCAATGCCGACCGTCTCGCCAGCGCGCTGGTGGCCGGATCGCTCGCCAGCGCGGGCGCGCCACATGCCATCGCACGCCGGGGCGTGCGAATCCGCCGTGGCCGGCTGGTGGCCTCATGATCGGGCGACTGTCTGGTGTGCTGCTCGGGAAGGCCCCGCCACAGGTCCTGATCGATGTCGCCGGCGTGGGCTATGAGGTCGACGTGCCGATGAGCACCTTCTACGACCTGCCATCGGCGGGCGAGCGGGTGGTGCTGCTCACCCACATGGTCGTTCGCGAAGATGCCCAGTTGCTCTACGGTTTTCTCAGCGAGGGCGAGCGGGCGGCGTTTCGCGAGCTGATCCGCATCTCGGGCATCGGCCCGCGCATGGCGCTGGCGGTGTTGTCGGGGCTGTCGGTGGCCGATCTCGCCCAGGCGATCACGCTGCAGGAGTCGGGGCGGCTGGTCAAAGTGCCCGGCATCGGCAAAAAAACCGCCGAGCGGCTGCTGCTCGAGCTCAAAGGCAAGTTCGGCCCGACCCTTGAAGGGGTGGGTAGCGGCGTGCCGACGGTCGATCATGCAGGGGACATCCTGCGTGCACTGCTGTCGCTGGGCTATTCAGAGCGCGAAGCGACGATTGCCGCCAAGCAGCTGCCCCCGGATGCCAATGTCTCGGATGGCATCAAACAGGCGCTCAAGCTTCTTGCACGCAACTGAACCGACGCAAATGAACCCACGCAAGTGAGCCCACGCAGATGAGCCGTGGCACACACGCCGGGGCCGATGCGCCGGGCCCGGTAGAATGACTCGATGATTGAACACGACCGGCTCGACCGGCTGATTGCGCCGGCCCCTGCATCGCCCGCCGAAGAAGCCGTCGAGCGGGCGCTCAGGCCCAAGGCACTCGCCGACTATGTCGGCCAGCCCCGCATCCGCGAGCAGCTCGATATCTTCGTGGCCGCCGCACGCAACCGGGGCGAATCGCTCGATCATCTGCTGCTCTTTGGTCCACCGGGTCTGGGCAAGACCACGCTGGCCCATATTGTGGCCGCCGAAATGGGCGTCAATCTGCGACAGACCTCGGGGCCGGTGCTCGAGCGCCCGGGCGATCTGGCTGCACTGCTCACCAACCTCGAAAAAAACGACGTGCTCTTCATCGACGAGATCCATCGGCTCAGCCCGGTCGTCGAAGAAATCCTCTATCCGGCGCTCGAAGATTTTCAGATCGACATCATGATCGGCGAGGGTCCTGCGGCCCGCTCGATCAAGCTCGACCTGCAGCCTTTCACGCTGGTGGGTGCCACCACCCGCGCCGGCATGCTGACCAATCCGCTGCGCGACCGCTTCGGGATCGTCGCGCGACTCGAGTTCTACAGCGAGGCCGACCTCACGCTGATCGTCACCCGCTCGGCCTCGCTGCTCAAGGCGCCGATCGATGAGGCGGGTGCGCGCGAGATCGCCCGCCGTTCTCGCGGCACGCCGCGCATCGCCAACCGGCTGCTGCGGCGGGTTCGCGACTATGCCGAAGTCAAGGCCCAAGGCGTCATCACCGCGCCGGTCGCCGATGCCGCGCTCACGATGCTCGATGTCGATGCAATCGGACTCGACACCATGGACCGCAGGCTGCTGCAGGCGGTGATTGAAAAATTCTCGGGCGGACCGGTCGGTCTGGATAACGTCGCCGCCGCCATCGGCGAGGAGCGCGACACCATCGAAGATGTGCTGGAGCCCTATCTGATTCAGCAGGGTTTCCTGCAGCGCACACCGCGCGGTCGGATCGCCACGCCGGCCGCCTGGCGACATTTCGGACTCACCTCGCCCGATCGGCTCGCTTCCTCCGATCTTTTCGACGATAGCGCGACATCATGAACTCACCCGTCGATCACAACGAATTCGTCGAACGCCTGCATGCGGCTACCCCGAATGTCTGGGTGACGCCGACCCTGGTCGGGCTGTGCGTGCTGGTGTGGCTGCTCAACATCGCCAGCGGCATGTCGGTGATGTCGCCGCGCCCGATCGATCTGCTGATGTGGGGCGGCAACTTCCTTCCCGCGACCGTCCAGCAGCCATGGCGGCTGCTGTCGTCGGTCTTTCTGCATGGCGGCATCATCCATCTGGCCTTCAACATGTGGGCGCTCTGGGATACCGGACGACTCGCCGAGCGCTTTTACGGCAACTTCCAACTGCTGCT
>CANKWX010000018.1 GCA_947487165.1 Burkholderiales bacterium | reverse complement strand
TTTTACCCTGACTCGCCCAAGGGCTATCAGATCAGCCAGTACGAGATCCCGGTCGTGCAGGGCGGCTCGCTGCCGATCGTCTGGCAGGGCGATCAGGGTCCGCGCGAAAAGACCATCAACCTGACGCGTGCCCACCTCGAGGAAGACGCCGGCAAGTCGCTGCACGAAGATGCGATGCAGACGCTCGGCGGCGCGGCGCTCGCCGGCATGTCGGGCATCGATCTCAATCGCGCCGGCACGCCGCTGCTCGAGATCGTCACCGAGCCCGAGATGCGCTCGTCAGCCGAAGCGGTGGCCTATGCCAAGGCCCTGCACGGTCTGGTGACCTGGCTGGGCATTTGCGACGGCAACATGCAGGAAGGCTCGTTTCGTGTCGATGCCAATGTGTCGGTGCGCCCGGTCGGTCAGGCCGAGTTCGGCACCCGCTGCGAAATCAAGAACCTGAATTCCTTTCGCTTCATGGAGCGGGCGATCGAATTCGAGGTACGTCGCCAGATCGAGCTGATCGAAGACGGCGGGCGGGTCGTTCAGGAGACTCGGCTCTACGACCCCGATCGCGACGAGACCCGCTCGATGCGCAGCAAGGAAGATGCGCACGACTATCGCTATTTCCCCGATCCCGACCTGCCGCCGCTGGTGGTCGATGCCGCGCTGATCGACCGGGTGCGGGCGTCGATGCCCGAGCTGCCCGGCGCCATGCGCGAGCGCCTCACCCGCGACCTCGGTCTGTCGCCCTATGACGCGGTCACCCTCACCGCCACCCGCTCGATGGCGCGTTTTTTCGAGGACACGGTAGCGGCCCTCTCCGATCCGGCAAGCCAGGCCAAGACCGCCGCCAACTGGGTGATGGGCGATCTGGCAGCACAGCTCAATCGTGAGTCGCTCTCGATCGATGACTGCCCGGTCTCACCCGCTCAGCTCGCCTTGCTGATCCGGCGAATTGCCGATGGCACGGTGTCGGGCAAGATGGCCCGGGAAGTGTTTCAGGCGATCTTCGATGAGCGACGCAGCGAGCCGGATGCCGCCGATCTGATCATCGAGGCACGCGGGCTCAAGCAGATCAGCGATACCGGCGAGCTCGACCGGATTGTCGACGAGGTGCTGGCAGCCAACGCCAAGTCGGTCGAAGAGTTTCGCGCCGGCAAGGAAAAGGCCTTCAATTCGCTGGTCGGCCAGGCGATGAAGGCCACGCGCGGCAAAGCCAATCCGCAACAGGTCAACGACCTGCTGCGTCGCAAGCTCGGCAGCTGACAGGCTTAGCGGCTGACGCCGTAGCGGCGGCGGTATTCGGTGATGGCGGGCAGATGCTCGCCCAACTGCGCATCGTTCTGCAAAAAGCCGAAGAGGTCGTCGAGCGAGGCGATCGACAGCACCGGAATGCCGTAGAGCGCTGCCACTTCCTGCGTTGCCGACGTGGGTCCGGGAGCATCGGCCGTGCCGCCGCGCTCCTGGCGATCAAGTGCAATCACGACTGCCGACGGCGTGGCGCCCTGAGCCCTGATCAGCTCGACCGACTCGCGCACCGAGGTGCCTGCCGAGATGACGTCGTCGATGATCACCACCTTGCCGCGCAGCGGCGCACCGACCACCGTGCCGCCCTCGCCGTGATCCTTGGCTTCCTTGCGGTTGAAGGCAAAAGGCAGGTTGCGACCGGCTTGAGCCAGGGCGACCGCCGTCGCGCTCGCCAGCGTGATGCCCTTGTAGGCGGGCCCGAAGAGCATGTCGAAGGCCGCTTCGCCCGAGCGCTCGGCCTGGAGCAGTCGCTGCGCGTAAAAGCCTGCCAGACGTCCAAGGCGCGTGCCGTCGTCGAAGAGGCCGGCATTAAAGAAGTAGGGCGAATCGCGACCGGCTTTGGTCCGGAAGCTGCCAAATTTCAGCACTCCGGCGTCGAGTGCGAAACGGATAAACTCGGTTCGTTCATTCATGGCTGGCGACTATACAAGATGCTGCGAATTGTCTCTCTCAACCTCAATGGCATCCGGTCGGCGCATAAAAAGGGCCTCGAGCCCTGGCTGCAGGCGCATGCGCCCGATGTGCTGTGCGTGCAGGAACTCAAGGCCCAGCAGGCCGATCTCGATGAATCGCTCAGCACGCTCGCGGGCGCTGCCGGCCACTTTCACTTCGCCGAAAAGAAGGGCTACAGCGGCGTCGGACTCTATTCGCGCAAATCGCCGCAGGCGGTTCGCAGTGGATTTGGCTGCGATGAGTTTGATGCCGAAGGCCGTTATGTCGAGGCCGACTTCGGCAAGCTCACGGTCATCTCGGTGTATGTGCCCTCGGGCTCAGCCTCGCCCGAGCGCCAGGAAGCCAAGTTCCGCTTCATCGAGCGCTTCGATGCTCACCTGCAGGCCTTGAAGGCAAGCGGGCGAGAGATCGTGTTGTGCGGCGACTGGAACATCGCCCATCAGGCAGTCGATCTGAAGAACTGGAAATCCAATCAGAAGAACTCGGGGTTTTTGCCCGAGGAGCGGGCCTGGCTCACGCGCATCTTCGATGAGCATGGCTTCGTCGACGTGTTTCGCAGGCTCGATCAGCGACCCGATCAGTACACCTGGTGGAGCGCGAGGGGCCAGGCATGGGCCAACAATGTCGGATGGCGGCTCGACTACCAGATCGCCACGCCGGGCATCGCGCAAACCGCACGCGCGGTGGCGATTCACACCGAGTCGCGCTTCAGCGACCATGCGCCGCTGACGGTCGATTACGACTTCGAGATTTGAGCTGACTCGCGGCTACTGAGCCGGGAAGGCTGCGAGGACCGATTGCATCAGTCGCTGTTCAGGACATGATCAACGGATCCCAGACTGGAAACAATGAAGCACTCGACAGTCTTGTCGGCTGTTTGTCTGGAGAGCATTCGTGGAGACTGTCAAAGACGAGATGTCTTTCGAGCATCTCGCACCGAGAGAACCCAGGCTAATCCCCCCAATTTTCATTGGGACGGTTTGACGGGGGGGTGACCTTCGACGCCTGCACCCGCTCGTAAAGCGGCATCACCTTGGGCAGCGAGCCACGCATATTGTCAATACGGCTGGCATGCGACGGGTGCGTCGACAGGAACTGTGGCGGCTCGCCCTTGGAGGCCTCAGCCATCTTTTGCCACAGCGAGATGCCGGCTCGCGGGTCGTAGCCTGCCCGCGCGGCGATGTCCATGCCCACCAGATCGGCATCCGATTCGTCACCCCGGCTGAAACTTAGCAGGGTGAACTTCGAGGTCTGTGAAGCGAGCAGGCCGCCGAGGTCGCCATAACCCATGACCTGGGACAGCACCGATGCGCCGATGGTTGCCGCCTGCGCTACTTTTTGCTGACCGGCGCGCTCGCGCCCGTGCTCGAGCAGCGCATGGGCCATCTCATGGCCCATGACCATCGCAATCTCGTCGTCGGTGAGTTTGAGCCTGTCGATGATCCCGGTATAAAAAACTATCTTTCCGCCCGGCATGACAAAGGCATTGATCTGTTTTGAGCCGATCAGATTGACTTCCCAGCGCCACTCGTCAGCACGGCTGCTGAAGCGGTGGGTGTAGGGGATCAGGCGCTTGGCGATCGCCTGCAGCCGCTGCAGCTGCGGGAAGTCGGCGGGTGCCAGAGCCTTTTGCGATGCCGCCGAGTCGAGCAGCTTTGCGTATTGCGCAGTCGCCTCGCGCTCGAGCTTCTCGGATGACGCGAGCGATGCGACGCGGCTCTTTTTGGGTACCGGAATGCCTTCACTGTCGGACGCAGCCGATCGCGTTGACGATTTGGCGGCCGGTGTGTCGAACGGCTGCTGTTGCGCGGCTGCGGGCGCAGCTACGGCAAAGAGCGCCGCGAGTACGAAACAGATTGTTCTCATGGATGCCAGCGGGAGAAGTGGGTCTGATGCCTGCTAGGCTCGCTACTTTATCGTCTTTCGCTGCCTGATATGTCTTCGCCTTTGCCCGTACCCCCTTCGAGTCTGCCGGCGATTGCGCAGGTCTTCGTCTCGGCACGCATCGCGGCGATGCTCGGGCTGGGCTTTGCGAGCGGCCTGCCGCTGGCTTTGTCATCAGGCACCCTCCAGGCCTGGCTGACGATCGAGGGCATCGACATCAAGACCATCGGCATTTTTGCGCTGGCCGGGCTGCCCTATACCTTCAAGTTCGTCTGGGCGCCGCTGCTCGACCGTTTCGAGCCGCCCTGGCTCGGTCGCAGGCGGGCCTGGCTGCTGATCACGCAACTCTTGCTGGCCGCCGCCTGCTGGACGATGGCCCACTTCGATCCCAAGACCTCGATCGTCGCCCTCGGTGCAATGGCCGTGACGATCGCGTTTCTCTCGGCCTCGCAAGATGTGGTCTTCGATGCCTACCGAACCGACCTGCTCGATGCCCACGAGCGCGGCGCCGGTGCTGCGGTGTCGGTGCTCGGCTATCGCCTGGCCATGCTGGTATCAGGCGGCCTTGCACTGATCCTGGCCGACCAGTGGCTTGGCTGGCCGGGCGCCTATCGCCTGATGGCAGGCCTCTTCGTGCTGATGGCCGGCATCACGCTGCTGGCGCCACGCACCGCAGTCGATGACCTGCGCATCCGCAGCGATGCGCGCGGTGAGTTGGTCGGGTTCGTGGCAATGCTTGCCGCCGGCGGCATTGCCTGGTTTGTGCTCGACCGGCTGATGGGCGCGATCTTGCCGGTCAAGCCCGATCGCTTCCTGAAGCTCGCTGCCGACACCATCACGCTGATGAGTGCCTTCGGTGCCGCGCTGTGGGCGGCACGCCAGGCGGGGTTCCCGTCATTCACCAAGCCCTGGGATGCTTTTTTCATGCGCCGGCGCGCCCTGGCGCTCCTGGGTCTGATCGTGCTCTACAAGCTCGGCGATGCGTTCGCCGGCAGTCTGTCCACCGCCTTTCTGATTCGCGGCGCGGGCTTTACCGCGACCGAGGTCGGCGCGGTCAACAAGGTCTTGGGCCTGATCGCCACGATTGTCGGCGCGCTGGCCGGCGGCGCGCTGCTGAGCAAGATCAGTCTTTACCGGGCCTTGATGATCTTCGGCATCCTGCAGGCAGTCTCGAATTTCGGCTATTGGCTGCTCGCGGTCAGCCCGAAAAACGACTGGCTGATGGCCGGCGCGATCGGTGTCGAAAACCTTTGCGGCGGGCTTGGCACTGCCGCCTTTGTCGCCTTTCTGATGGCCCTGACCGATCGGCGTTTTTCGGCTGCGCAATATGCCTTGCTGTCGGCGCTTGCTGCGGTCGGCCGGGTCTATGTCGGCCCGGCGTCAGGGGTTCTGGTCGAGGCTTTCGGTTGGCCGACTTTCTTTTTGCTGACGGTTGCCACCGCGCTCCCGGGGCTCGGGCTGTTATATTGGCTAAGGCCCGAGATCCTTGGTCTCGACACACCCCGCAGTGACTCGCTGGAGCCCTCATGAACGATATGTCCCGTCACCAGGACCTCTCGCCGCAAGCCGACGTCGGCAGCGACCTTGACGCCTTCTGGATGCCGTTTACCGCCAACCGGCACTTCAAGTCGGCGCCGCGCATGCTCGAGCGCGCCGAGGGCATGTACTACTACACCCCCGAAGGCCGGCGCATCCTCGATGGCACCGCAGGTCTGTGGGCGGTCAACGCCGGTCACTGCCGCAAGCCGATCGTCGAGGCCATCCAGAAGCAGGCCGCCAAGCTCGATTTCGCGCCCACCTTTCAGATGGGCCATCCGCTGGCCTTCGAGCTGTCCAATCGCCTGCTCGGCATCCTGCCGCCAGAGTTCGGCCAGGTCTTTTTCTGCAACTCCGGTTCGGAGGCGGTCGATTCGGCACTCAAGATCGCACTCGCCTATCACCGCATGCGCGGCGAAGGTCAGCGCACCCGCCTGATCGGTCGTGAGCGCGGCTATCACGGCGTTGGCTTCGGCGGTATCTCGGTCGGTGGCATCGCCGGCAACCGCAAGCATTTCGGACCGATGCTTGCTGGCGTCGACCATCTGACGCATACCCACAATCTCGAGCACAACGCCTTCACCAAAGGCCAGCCGCAGTGGGGCGCGCATCTGGCCGATGACCTGGAAAGAATCCTCGCACTTCACGATCCTTCCACCGTGGCGGCGGTCATTGTCGAGCCGGTGGCCGGCTCCACCGGGGTGCTGATCCCGCCGGTCGGCTATCTGCAAAAGCTGCGCGACATCACCGCCAAGCACGGCATCCTGCTGATCTTCGATGAAGTCATTACCGGTTTCGGTCGCCTGGGTTCGCCCTTTGCTGCCCAACATTTCGGTGTGGTTCCTGACCTCATGACCATGGCCAAGGGCCTGACCAGCGCCACCGTGCCGATGGGTGCAGTGGCCGCGCGAAAGGGCCTTTACGAGACCTTCATGCAGGGCCCCGAAAAAACGATTGAACTCTTTCACGGCTATACCTACTCGGCGCATCCGCTGGCCTGTGCGGCCGCGTTGGCCACACTCGATGTCTATCGCGACGAGGGGCTGCTGACCCGTGCTGCCGAGCTTGCGCCGCAATGGGAGCGGGCCATGCACGGCCTGCGTGATTGCCCGAATGTGGTTGATATCCGCAACATTGGTCTGATCGGTGCCATCGAGCTGGCGCCGCGTGCGGGCGCCCCGGGCACCCGGGCCTTCGATGCCTTCACCCGTGCCTTTCACGAACAGGACCTGCTCACCCGCATCACCGGCGACATCATCGCCCTGTCGCCGCCGCTGATCATCGAGCCGGCCCAGATCGATGACATTGCGGCCAGCCTGCGTCAGGTCCTGACGACGCTCGACTGACCGGCTTTATTGCGACGCTGACGCCGAGTACGCAATGCCCAGGATCCGAATTGCAGCGGTCAGCGATATCCATGGCAATGCGCCGGCGCTCAGGGCAGTCCTGGCCGATGCGCGCCGGCGGGGTTACGACCTTCTCGCGCAGCTCGGGGACGCTTTCTCCGGCCCGCTGTGGCCGAGTCAGACGGCCGATCTGCTGCACGGCATTGACGCAGTGCATGTGCGTGGCAATCACGATACCGCCCTGATCGATCCCACGCTTGAGCCGCCGGTCGATGCCGACCGGTTTGCGCTTGGCGAGCTCTCCTCCGAGGTCCTCGACTGGATCCGCAGCTGGCCGTCAGCCTTGCCGATCGGCGGCGATGCACTGCTCTTTCATGGGTCGCCAAAATCGGCCAACTACTACCTCTTCGACGAAGCCCCGCATGGCGATGCCCGACTGCGGCCGGCCGCCGATATCGAGCGTGACCTTGCCGACGTTACCGCGCGGGTCTGCATCGGCGGGCACAGCCATCTGCCGCGTCTGGTCGAGTTCAGCGATGGCCGGATGGCGGTCAACGATGGCAGTGTCGGTTTGCCGGCGTTTTTCGATGCGCAAGGCCCCGTCGGGCGTCGCCACGAGAACGGCAGTCACCACGCCCGCTATGCGCTGGTTGAAATCGGGCGAGACACCATCTCGGTGTCGTTTGTAGCGGTCGACTACGATTGGCATGCTGCTCGCGACAAGGCGGCACGCGAAGGGTTTTCCGATTGGGCGCAATGGCTCTCGGGTCGGGTCGGCCCAATGCATCGCACATAGCGAGTCCACTGATGATCGACAAGACTGTTTCCACGCTCGCCGATGCCGTGGCAGGCGTACCCGATGGCGCCACCGTGCTGATTGGCGGATTTGGCGGCGCGGGCCAACCTGCCGATCTGATCGATGCCCTGATCGAGCAGGGTGCGCGTGATCTCACCATCGTCAACAACAATGCCGGCAATGGCGAGACCGGTCTGGCTGCACTGATGAAGGCCGGTCGGGTCCGCCGGATCATCTGCTCGTTTCCGCGCCAGGCCGACTCTCAGGTGTTCGACGGCCTTTATCGCGCCGGGCAGATCGAGCTCGAGCTGGTGCCGCAGGGCAATCTGGCCGAGCGCATCCGGGCGGCCGGCGCCGGCATCGGCGGCTTTTTCACCCCAACCGGTTTTGGCACGCAGCTCGCGCAGGGCAAGGAGACCCGCAACATCAACGGTCGCGACTATGTACTCGAGTATCCGATCAAGGCCGACTTCGCGCTGATCAAAGCGCAGCGTGGTGACCGGTGGGGCAATCTGGTCTATCGCAAGGCGGCGCGCAATTTCAATCCGATCATGGCCATGGCCGCTGCCTGCACTGTGGCTCAGGTCGATGAGATCGTGCCGCTCGGTGCGCTCGACCCCGAGCACATCGTGACACCGGGCATTTTCGTTCATCGTGTTGTATCCCGAGCCGCGCCGGCGCCTGCCTTGCCCGACCACTCACAGGAGTCGACCCGATGAGCGTTCAGAGACTCTCACGCGATGCGATGGCTGCCCGCGTGGCCCGCGACATCCCCGAGGGTGCCTATGTCAATCTCGGCATTGGCCTGCCCACGCTGGTGGGCAATCATCTGCCACGCGATCGCGAGATCTTTCTGCACAGCGAGAACGGCATTCTCGGCATGGGCCCGGCGCCCGCCGCCGGCGCCGAAGACTGGGACCTGATCAATGCCGGCAAACAGCCGGTCACGCTGCTGACCGGTGGCGCCTATTTTCATCATGCCGACTCGTTTGCCATGATGCGCGGCGGCCATCTCGACATCTGTGTGCTGGGCGCTTTTCAGGTGTCTGCAAGCGGCGATCTTGCCAACTGGCATACCGGTGCACCCGATGCGATTCCTGCGGTCGGTGGCGCGATGGATCTGGCGATCGGTGCACGCAGCACCTTCGTGATGATGGAACACGTCACCAAGAGCGGCGAGCCCAAGATCGTGCGCCAGTGCAATTACCCGCTGACCGGCATTGGCTGCGTCAAGCGCATCTACACCGACCTCGCAGTGATCGATGTCACGCCTGAAGGCCTGAGTGTCATCGAATGGGCCGAGGGGCTCACCTTCGAGGCGCTGTGCGATCTCACCGACGCGCCGCTGCATCGCGCCGAGGGTGGCAAACGCTGAATCATCAACAACAGGGCTCGACTGGGCCACTGATAACGGAGAGCAGATCCATGAGCAATGACCAGGCCCTCGTGGCCGAACTCGACGCGGCCGAGGACCGGCGCTGTGCCGCCGCCATCGGCAAGGACCGCGCCGCCCTCGAGGCCCTCCTGGCCCCCGACCTGCAGTACGTCCATACCTCGGCCACGCTCGAGGACCGCAATACCTATATCGAACGTGCCTGCACCGGCTGGTACGACTACCGCGTCCTCAAGTCGCTCAAGCGTGAGTGGCGCATCGCCGGTGATGTGGCGATGTGCAATGGCGACGTGCAGATCGACGTGATCGTTCGCGGCACGCCGAAGGCGTTTGTCAGCCGTTATCTGCAGGTATGGCGCCGGAGTCCGTCGGGCTGGCAGCTCGCCGCCCTGCAGTCAGTCCTTCTGCCGCAGACCTGAGAGGCCGACATGATCGACTCGAAAGCGATTGAACTTCTGTTTACCAAGGCCCGTACCCAGAACGGCTGGCTCGACAAACCGGTGAGCGACGATCAACTCAAACAGATGTTTGACCTGTTGAAGATGGCGCCTACCTCGGCCAACTCTCAGCCCGCAAGATTCGTATTTCTGCGTACGCCGGCTGCCCGTGAGCGGCTCAGGCCAGCGTTGTCGGGAGGCAATGTCGACAAGACCATGTCAGCCCCGGTGGTGGCAATCGTTGCCTACGACGTCGATTTTCATGAGCACATGCCGCGACTGTTTGCGCATGCGCCCGCAATGAAGACGATGTTCGACGGCGATGACAAGGAAGCGATGCGTGAGCGTTTCGCGTTTCGCAATGGCTCGCTGCAGGGGGCTTATCTGATGCTTGCGGCGCGTGCGGTCGGCCTCGATGTGGGGGCGATGTCCGGCTTTGACAATGCCAA
The DNA here is from genome assembly GCA_947487165.1 of Burkholderiales bacterium. Lineage (GTDB taxonomy): Bacteria > Pseudomonadota > Gammaproteobacteria > Burkholderiales > Burkholderiaceae_E > UBA4615. The sequence goes on along the minus strand of CANKWX010000018.1, from coordinate 45,825 downwards.
GGTCGATGCTGAATTTTTCCCTGACGGACGGGTCAGATCGAACTTCCTGTGCAACATCGGCTATGGCGATGCGGCCAAGGTCATGGAGCGTTTGCCCCGATTCGACTTCACCGAGGCCTGCACACTGCTGTGATGGCGCTCGCATCGTGACGCGTGCGCCTGCTCCTGTTGGCGCATTCGCGCGAAGTTCCCGCAGAGCGCTTGAAATTCAGGGCCATGGCGCCTAACTCGGTGAGACGGGCAGCACATCTGCTGCCCCACTCATTCAGGAGCATCGCCATGACCCGAGTTTCTCTCTACGATCCTTTGTCCGAGGTTTTCCCCACGCTGTTTCGCAGCTTCTTGACTGATGCTGCGCTTTCCCGTGAGAACGCAGCGACAGCGACAGCGCCTGCGCGGGCCGCTGCTCCCCGCATCGATGTCATCGAGCAGGAAGGCGGCTACCTGCTTCGTGCCGATATGCCCGGCGTTGCCAAAGACGCCATCAACATCGATATCGAAGCCAAGCGCGTCACGATTCGTGCCGACATCAAGCGCGATGAGGCTGCCGGCGGCAGCGAACGCGTCCTGCGCAGTGAACGGTATGTCGGCGCGCTGGCACGCAGTGTGGTGCTGGCCGACGAAGTCGACGAGGCTGCCGCCACCGCGACCTTCGAAAATGGTGTGCTTGAGCTGACTCTGCCCCGCAAGGCGGGCGTGGGACCCAGGCGCGTGACGGTTCAGTAAGACGCGTGCGTCGCTGCGGTGCGCGCAGCGACGCTCCTGTGCGAACGCAGCCTGAGGTCCCACCTGGCCTTAGGCTGCGTTGCAGTCGACCCAAGTCATCGAAGGGGTCGCAAGCACACGACTCTTGATCCGCGAGACGCCTGCCGGCCGACGAACGGTCGATTTACGGATTTGAGCGGTTCGTGACTTTCGTCACGGCAACTGGAAATTTCGAGGCTAAAGTTGCGTTCACGTGAGGAACGCCATGAAAAAGCCCGGATTTTTTCAAGCCGCATCAAGAAATTTTCGACGAACGGTCGGTCAATTCCGTTCATCGGGTAAAAATTCATGCTTTGACGGTCGGTCTGCGCCGGGCCTGTTTTCTCGCACGCTGGCGCTGTTGATCGTTGCTGCACTCTGGCCTTTTTCGATCGCGATGGCCGAGATTCGTCAGGATGCATGGGTTGGCATGGATAAGGCCAATCACTTTGGCGTCTCCGCGCAGTTGGGCATGTTCGGGGCGTCAATGGCCGGCAAGTCGGCCGACAGCGCCGACCAGATTCTCTATGGCACGCTGATCGGCGCGCTGCCGGGGCTGGCCAAGGAAATCTATGACATCGGCCGTCCCGGGTCGACGGCGTCAATCAAGGACATGGCCTGGAATCTTCTGGGCGCAGCGGCCGGGTCGATGTCATCGAAGTGGTTCTCGGTCGCGCCGATCACCTACCGCGACCGCGTCGACGGATTCAGAGTCCAGATCAGATTCGATTTCTGATCCGGACGCCGGCCACTTCGCTGGCCTGCCCTCAGCGCGGCTGCCAGCGCAAGGTCAGATAGCCTTCGCGCCCCGGCTGGTTGTAGCCATACGCCGTCTGATAGGACTTCTCGGTCAGGTTGTTGAGCCTGACTCCGACCGTCCATGACTTGTCGATCGGGTAATCGGCACGCAGGTCAATCGTGGTGAACCCGCCGACTTCATAGGTGTTCGCCAGATCGCTGAAGCGCGACGACCAGGCTGACACCGTACCGCCGATGCTGAAGACACTTACCATCCAGTCGATGCTGCCGCGTAAAGCCTGGCGCGCGCGACCGGGCAGTTGGTTGCCGTAGTACAAGTCACCGTCGGTCGCATTGCGCGGATTCAGGTTTTCGTAGGACGCACTGGCCAACACCGTTGGCCAGTTGCCTTGCCAGGCCATGACCAGACCGTCGATCCTGGCGGCGCCGACATTGACCGGCAGGAAGTCGGCATTCAGCACGATTGCATTCCGGATTCGGGTATCGACCCATGCCGTCCTCAGGCTTTGTCCACCGCTGGCCCAGCGCAGACTCACCTCGGCGCTCCTGCCCTGCTCGGGCGTGAGGTTCGGATTGCTGTAGCCCGGGTAGTAGAGGTCGGCAAAGCTGGGTGCAACAAAGCTGGTGCCGTAGGACGCGCCGAGTCGCCATTGGGGCGTCAGGGCATAGCCGTAGCCGAGACTGCCGGTGGTCTGGCCGCCGAATTGCGAATTGACATCCCGGCGCACCGCAGTCTGCCAGGAGTGCCGCTCGGCTTCTCCGGTGAGTCCGACGCCGAGTCCGTCGATATTTCGCTGCGTGACGGCGTACAGCTGCACCGGCTGCGTCAGGGTCTGCGTGGTGCGTTCGAGCAGCACCAGTGCCGTCCCAAGCGGCGTCAGGGTGGTGTTTTCCCAGGTGTACTGGCGCTGATCGCTTTTGAACTTTCCCGGGTATTCATAAGGGTTCGCGGTGGCAAGCGCCTCTCGCGTATCCGACGACCAACCCACGCTCAGCCGGGTGCGCCAGTTGTCGGCGAGCCTGCCGTTCAGCGCCAGGGTCTGGACCGCGTTGGTGATCTTCTGTTTCGAATCGACATCGGGGCCATCGTCAATATGCCGGGTTGCCTGCGCGCTCATCGCCGACCCCTCGATGCGCCAGTCGCTGTTCAGTTGCCAGCCGAGTCGCAGGTTGCCGCTGTTCTGGACGAACGGGTCGCGATCGGGGTTGTAGTAGCCGAAGAGTTCGTTGGGGGCTGTTGCCGAAAACGCATTCGTGCTGACCCGCGAGATCTGGACCGCGCCATTGAAGGGTCCCTGACCGAATGCCGCGCCACCGCTGAGCTGGTAGTACTGGTTCGATCCGATGGTGGCACTGGCATTGGGAGAAAAGCCCTCGCGCGCCTGGCGGGTGAAGACCTGGATGACCCCGCCCATTGCCTGACTGCCATACAGCGAGGAGAGCGGCCCGCGCACGATCTCGACCCGATCAATCGAGTCGAGCGGAATGTTCGACATCGAGGGCAGATTGAAGTCGACGTCACCCATCGGTACGCCATCGACCAGCAGCAGTGTGTTCTGCGCCCTGATGCCGCGGATGTAGACCGATGAAAACTGGCCGAGTCCACCGGTATTGGTGAACTGGATGCCGGGCTGTCGGGACAGCAGCTCGGAGAAAGTGCGCCCCGTCGCCCGGTCGATGTCGGTGCGATCGATGACCGTGGTCTCAGCGATGGTGTCGCTGACCCGTGACGGGATGCGGGTGGCGGTCACATTGACCGGGTCGAGCCGACTGGTGTCGGTTTGCGAAGCGGGAACCGAAGGGTTTTGCGGTGAGACGGGTTGTGCTTGAGCCATGACGGCAGTGGCGTGAAGCATCGGCACGATGCTCACACTCAGCGCGAAGCGACGCGCAGGCAGGCGTAAACGCATGATGGAAGGACTCCGGACAGCGCTCCCCGCAGCTTCCCCGCTGCATGGAGCCTCAGGCGATCGCTTGCGCAGATCGCCACCTGTGTTGGCCGGTATCCGGGCTGGCGGATCGGCACGTGCGGCCTTCCCGGAGAGCGAGTCTCCAGTGACCGGTTTGCACGCGCTGGAACGATGTGATGTTCCGTCCGCTTACCGTTGCGGGGGCAGCGCAGGTTGGATGAGTCTCGGTGAAAGACGCACCCCCCTGCTTCCCGTTTACCCCAAGCGACGACGATGCGTCGTTCAGGCACCAACGGGCTTAGGCTATCACGCGGCCGCGTGGCAAAGGCAGCAAACGTCGGCCTGCCGATTGTCGATTGCGTCGCACAAAGGGCACAATCGCGCGCTATGACGCCCCTATCCGTGCAGCTGCAGTATCTGCTGCCCAAGCATCTCCTGACGATTTTTGCCGGGCTGATCGCGTCGACGCGCGCCGGGCAACTGACGCAAGCCCTGATCCGCTGGTTCGTGAATCGCTACGGTGTCGACATGGCCGAAGCGGCGCAACCCGATCCCGCTCACTATGCGAGTTTCAACGACTTTTTCACGCGTGCCTTGCGCGATGGGGCCAGACCGCTTGCCAAGGCAGACTGGATCTGCCCGGTTGACGGTGCAATCAGTCAGTGCGGCGTCATCGACCACGATCGACTGTTTCAGGCCAAGGGCCATCACTACACGGTGGCGGCATTGCTGGGGGGCGATGCTCAGCAGGCTGCTCGATTCGTAGGTGGCCGCTTCGCCACGCTGTATCTGAGCCCGCGCGACTACCATCGCATCCATATGCCCTGCGATGCCCGTCTGACCGCGATGACCCACGTGCCGGGCACGCTCTATTCGGTCAACCCGGCCACCGCTCGTGCCATTCCGGGCCTGTTCGCCCGCAACGAACGCGTGGTGTGTTCCTTCGATACCGCACACGGTCCGCTGGCAATGGTGCTGGTTGGCGCGACCATCGTGGGCAGCATGGCGACGGTCTGGCACGGAACGGTCAATCCGCCACGGCCCGGCACCATCAGAAGCTGGCATTACGAGCAGTCACCGATCGATCTGAAGCAGGGCGACGAAATGGGCCGGTTCCTGCTCGGCTCGACCGTCATCATGCTCTGGCCGGCAGCCGACATGGCGTTTGCGCAGGGGTGGGATGCGGGTCGAAGTGTTCGCATGGGCGAGGCGATGGGCACAAGGACGTCGTTTTGACCGCATTTTCAAGCGATAAACCTCACCCTCGTACTTGTTTTCGTGATTAAAATCGCACACCGCGCGCAGCGACGCGCTCGCCGGCGTCACGAAGCAAGCCGTTTTCGTCCCATCAATACCCACAGGAAACCAACAATGGCCACCGCAACCAAGAAGCCCGCTGCCAAACCCGCAGCCGCCAAGAAGCCTGCAGCCAAAGTCGCTGCCGCGAAAAAGCCCGCCGCCAAGAAGCCTGTTGCCGCTGCAAAAGCGCCGGCCACCAAGACCGCAGCGCCGAACCTCAAGCCCGCCGCCATGAAGCCGATCCCCAAGGCGCTGAGCAAGCAAGCGCTGATCGCTCACCTGGCCGAGCACGCTGCGGTCGAACTCAAGGCGGTCAAGGCGGTCGTGGCCAACCTCGAAGCGACCATCTTCGCGTCGCTTCACAAGAAGGGTGCGCGCAATTTCGTGTGGCCTGGCCTGTTCAAGGCAACGGTGGTGTCGGTGCCGGCAAAGCCCTCCCGTAAAGGTATCAACCCCTTCACCAAAGAACCCCAGACCTTCGCCGCCAAGCCGGCCAGCACCAAGATCAAGGTGCGGATGCTGAAGAAGGCCAAAGAAGCCGCAAACTGAGTCTCGAACTCAATCGGCTCTGACGACCGACGCCCTGCCGCTGCCTGCGGCAGGGCGTTTGCACAGTGGCTTGACGGCCGCCGTTGCATACACTAATGTATGGTAATGATTTGCCAATCGCCTGAACGTGAGTGCACTCACGACGACGGTGCGGGCGATGCGGTTTCCCATTCCCCTCGCGACAATCTGCCCCGCTATTCCTGAGCCTCGGCGCTTTGGCCTGATCACCCGCAGCTGCTTCTGAAACCAAGGCGCCTATGTCCCGATTCTCCAAGTTCGTCCTGTCGCTGGTCGCGCTGCTGGTCATTGCCGCGGCCCTTGCGTGGTGGCAGCGGGGCGCCTTGAGCCTGTGGGCCATGTCGCGCATGGTCACGCAACTCACTGCCAATGCCGATCCGGTTGCACTGATGAACGATGGCCTGCACGTCGGTCTGTGTGGTGCCGGCTCGCCGTTCCCGGACGATCGTCGCAGCGGCCCTTGTACGGTCGTGGTGGCGGGGCGCCAGATGTTTGTCTTCGATGCCGGCTCGGGTGCGGCCCGAAACATTACGCGCATGCGTCTGAACAACGGTCAGATCGAGGCGATCTTTCTGACCCACTATCACTCCGACCATATCGACGGTCTCGGTGAACTGCTCCTGCAGCGTTGGGGCACCGGCAGTGCCAGCACGCCGGTACCGATCTATGGCCCGCAAGGGCTCGATCAGGTGGTGCAGGGATTCCAGCAGGCCTATACGCCTGATCGAGACTATCGCATCGCGCACCACAACGAACAGATCATGGCGCCGGCTGGTTTCGGCGCCTCACCGATGATGTTCGAGTTGCCTGCCGATACCGGGCGCGCGGTTCTGATAGCGACGCCCGATCTCGAGATCGTCGCCTTCCGGGTGAATCACGCGCCGATTGAGCCGGCGGTCGGCTATCGCATCCGCTACAAGGACCGCGTTGTCGTGATCAGCGGCGACACCACGCCGAGTCCGGCCGTCGAGCGTGAAGCCAAAGGGGCCGATCTGCTGATCCACGAAGCCCTCTCGCCCACATTGCTTCGCGTGGTCGAAGACGGCTTTCGCAAGGCCAATCGCGGCAATCTGGCCAAGATCATGCATGACGTCCTGAACTACCACACCACGCCGGAACAGGCTGCCGAGATCGCCAGCAAGTCGGGTGTCAGGATGCTGCTGCTCAACCATATCGTCCCGCCCTTGCCGATCAAGACCCTCGAGCCGGCCTTCCTCGGGCGAGCGCCCGATCTGTTCAGCGGTCCGATCGTGATCGGCGTCGATGGCGACTGGTTCGACCTGCCTGCCGGCAGCATTGCAATCGATGTCGGACGTCGTCCGTGAGCGTCGATCCCGGTTCGCGCGATGCGCCGCTGCGCGCCGGTGTGCTGCGCACCCCTGAGGCCTGTTTCGCGCAGGTGCCAGACTTCGCCTGGACGCCGCACTACAGCGTCGTCGACGGCCTGCGCATCGCGCATCTCGACGAAGGTCCGGCCGATGCGCCCGTGGTGCTGCTGATGCATGGCGAGCCTGCATGGTCCTACCTCTATCGCGAGATGATCCCGCCGCTGCTTGCCGCCGGCCTGCGGGTGGTGGTGCCCGATCTGGTGGGCTTCGGTCGATCCGACAAACCCGCGAAGATGGCCGATTACAGCTATCGCCGCATGGTCGACTGGATGACCGCCTGGATGCGCGGCATTGAGCTGCGCGGCATCACGCTTTTTTGTCAGGACTGGGGTTCGCTGATCGGGCTTCGCATGGTGGCCAATGATCCCGATAGTTTCGACCGCATCGCGATCGCCAATGGTGGCCTGCCGACCGGCAGCCAGCCTTTGCCGGCAGCTTTTCGGGCCTGGCGCGCCTTTGCCCGCTACAGCCCGATGTTTCCGGTGGGTGCGATCGTGGCCCTCGGCACGCGCCGGAAACTGAGCGCCATTGAGCGCGCTGCCTACGAGGCGCCTTTCCCCACCGATGCCTGCAAGGCCGGTGCGCGGGCGCTGCCGCGCTTGGTACCGGGCACGCCTGCCGATCCTGAGCACCAGGCCAATGAATCGGCCTGGGCGGTGCTGGAGGCCTGGGACAAGCCCTTTCTGACCCTTTTCAGTACCGGCGATCCGATCACCCGAGGTGGTGAGCGCTTCTTTCAGCGCCGTGTGCCCGGTGCAACCGGGCAGCCCCACCACCTGATTCGGGGTGCCGGCCATTTTCTGCAACAGGATCGGCCGGACGAGATTGCCCGACGCCTGATCGCACTCGTGCGGGACAATCCGGCGGCGAGTGCCAAGTCCGACCGCTGACCCGCGGTCATTACTGGAGCTTTCTTTGCGATGATCAAACGAATTGCGATTGGCCTTGTTGCGATTGCGCTGCTGGCGGCGATCGGTTTTGTGGCCGCTGGTGGCCGCGAAGGCGTTGCGGTGCTGGTCGTCAAATACTTTCTTCGCAAAGACCCTGCACCCAATCGCGAGGTCACCTGGAAGGCGGGGCCCGCCGAGCCGGCACCGCTCGCATCAGGCCAGAAACGGCCGCCGAACATCATCGTCATCGTCGCCGATGACCTCGGTTACAACGACCTGAGCCTGGCCGGCGGCGGCATCGCCGACGGCACCGTGCCGACGCCGAACATCAACGCGATCGCACTTGGCGGCGTGAATTTCACGGCCGGGTATGCCGGCAATGCCACCTGCGCACCGTCGCGGGCCGCAATGATGACCGGTCGTTATGCAACCCGTTTCGGGTTCGAGTTCACACCGGTGCCGGTGCAGTTCTCGCGCATGGTGGGCGGACATAAAGTCGATGGCGCGCTGCGGTCACTGATCTATCACGCCGATCGCGAACGCGACATGCCGCCCTACGAAGATCAGGGCCTGCCGACCAGCGAGATCACGATTGCCCGCATGCTCAAGGGCGCCGGCTATCACACCGTGCATCTTGGCAAATGGCATCTCGGCGACAGCCCGCAGTTTCGTCCTAATTCGCACGGTTTCGACGAGTCGCTGGCGATGCAGCATGCCGCGATGATGATGATTGACGCCAAGGATCCGGGCGTGGTCAATGCCCACCAGCCTTTTGATCCGATCGACAAGTTTCTTTATGCCGCGCATCCCTTCGGTGTCCGCTTCAACGACAGCGAACTTTTCGCACCGCGCGGCTACTTCACCGACTACATGACCGATGAAGCGATCAAGGCGATCAGTGCGAACCGCAACCGCCCCTTCTTCATGTATCTGGCCTATAACGCGCCGCACACGCCGCTGCAGGCAACCCGGGCCGACTACGATGCGCTGCCGCAGATTGCCGACCACACCACGCGGGTCTATGCGGCAATGATCCGCTCGCTCGATCGCAACATCGGACGCGTGATGCAATCGCTCAAGGACCAGGGGCTCGACGACAACACGCTGGTGGTGTTCACCAGCGACAACGGTGGTGCGCACTATGTCGGCATCGATCGGCTCAACAGCCCCTTGCGTGGCTGGAAGGCAACCTATTTCGAGGGCGGCGTCAGGGTGCCCTTTTTCATGCGCTGGCCCGCGGCGATGCCTGCCGGCGCAAACTACGCGCAGCCGATCAGTCACTTCGACATTTTTGCGACCGCCGCTGCGGCTGCCGGCGTGGCGCTGCCCACCGACCGGATCATCGACGGCGTGAACCTGGCTCCCTTTGTGCGCGGCGAGTCGGGCGGCGCGCCCCATGAGCGGCTGTTCTGGCGGGGCGGCGACTATGCCGCGGTGCGCGAGGGCGACTGGAAGCTGCAGGTCACCGCGACACCGAAGCGCGCCATGCTGTACAACCTTGCCACTGATCCCGGCGAGAAGAGCGACCTCGCCGCCGCCCATCCCGAACGGGTAGAACGTCTGCGAGCGTCGATCGTCGAGTTCAACAAGGCCCAGGCCAAGCCTTCATGGCCTGCACTGATCGAAGCGCCGGTGCCGGTCGACAAGACCCTGAAGACGCCGCAGGCGCCGGATGATCTCTATGTCTATTTTTCGAACTGATGTGACAGGCGATGAGCAGGCGATCTGACGGTCTGATATTCGGCATGACGGTTTTTTCGAGCTCTTTCCTGCTCTTTCTGATTCAGCCGATCGTCTCGAAGTACATCCTGCCCTGGTACGGCGGGTCGTCGGCCGTCTGGACGACCTGCATGGTGTTCTTCCAGGTCATCCTGCTGCTGGGCTATGCCTATTCCGACTGGGTGAGCCGTACCCTGCGCCCACCGGTTCAGCTGGCCTTGCACGGCGGGCTGATCCTCTTCAGTCTGGTGACTCTGAAGATCCTGGCCGATGTCGGCGACAAGCCCGACGGGCTCCAGGATCCAACCCTCTCGATTCTGATCCTGCTGGCCTCGACCATCGGCCTGCCCTATTTCCTGCTGTCGACCACCGGTCCGCTGATCCAGAGCTGGGCATCGCGCGCCGGCGCGGGGCCCGAGGTCTATCGCTACTTTTCGCTCTCCAATCTGTCATCGCTCGCGGCTTTGCTGAGCTATCCCTTTCTGATCGAGCCGAATTCGACGCTGGCCACACAGGCAAGCGTCTGGTCGATGGTCTATGTGGTGTTCGCCGCTTTCTGCATCCTGGCGGGTATCCGCTTCAGTCTGACCGCCGACCGCCAGGCATCGCCGCAGCGCGATGCCTCGGTGGTGATGCCAAACGATGCGGCGGATGCGCCGCCCACGCTGTCGCAACAGATGCTCTGGATCGCCCTGTCGGGCATGGGCTCGTGGCTGCTGCTGGCGGTGACCAATCATCTGACGCAGAACATTGCGCCAGTCCCGCTGCTGTGGCTGCTGCCGCTTTGCATCTACCTGATGACCTTCACGATGGCCTTCGAGAGCGACCGCTGGTATGCCCGAAAAGGCTATCTGCCGGTCATGCTGGTGCTGGTTGTCGCTTGCGCTTTCGGGCTGCAGTCATCGAGCTGGCCCGACACGAAAACCGGTATTCCGCTCTACCTTGTCGGCCTGTTCGTCGCGTGCATGTTTCTGCATGGCGAGCTGGCGTCCAGGCGCCCGGCAACCCGCTATCTCACACGCTTCTATCTCATGATCTCGCTGGGCGGCGCGCTCGGCGGCATCACGGTCGGCCTGATTGCGCCGCGCCTTTTCGTCGGTTATTACGAACTGGGTCTGGGTTTTGTCATTGTCTTGCTGCTCGCCATGGGTCTGACCCGCAAGCAGCCGGTGTCAATGATTGCGGCCGGCGCCGGCGCGCTGGCCAGCGGCGTATTCCTTACGCTCCAGATCATCGGCGATACCGATGGCGCACGCGTGCTCATGCGCAGTTTCTACGGAACCCTGCACACCAACGACGCCGGCACCAAGGGCGGTCCGGATGAGGTCCGGGAGCTGTATCACGGTTCGGTGAACCACGGTGAGCAATACCTGTCGCCGCAGCGCCGCAGCGAGCCGACCAAGTATTACGGCCGCTCCTCAGGTGTCGGCCTGGCCATCGATAACGCTGCGAGTGGCCCTCGACGACTCGGGCTGATCGGTCTTGGCACCGGAACTCTGGCGGTTTATGGCCGAGAGGGGGACTCTCTGCGCTTTTATGAAATCAACCCCGATGTGATCGAGGTCGCGCGCACCGAATTCACCTTCGTCGCCGACAGTCGCGCCAAGGTCGATGTCGTGCTTGGCGATGCGCGTCTGATGCTCGAGAAAGAAGGGGCGAATGAATTCGATGTGCTGGCCATCGATGCCTTCTCAGGCGACTCGGTCCCTGTGCACCTGATCACGGTGCAGGCGGTCGAGCTTTATCTGAAACATCTCAAGCCCGACGGCGTGCTGGCGTTTCATGTGACCAACCGCTTTCTCTCGCTGGCCCCAGTGCTCGAACGGATTTCTGCCAGGCTTGGGTTGCATTGCGTGCTGATCCATGACGAAGCGCCCGGCACCAATCTCTATCGGACCGACTGGGTGCTGATGGCCCGCACGCCGCAAGTCCTGTCGCCCAAGGCGATTCAGGATGCGGTGAGCCCCATCGAGCGCATCGAAGGGCTGAGCGCCTGGACCGACGATTTCAACAATCTGGTGAAGGTCCTCAAATAGGACCGAAGGGTGTAGCCCTCACCAGGCGGCTGAGTTCGGCAGCCCGGTAAGGTTTGCCCAGGAAGTCATCGATTCCGGCTTCCATGCAAGCCGCCCGTTCGTCATCGAGCACATTGGCGGTTACCGCGATCACCCTGGGTTGATAGGCGAGCGGCAATTTGCGCAACTCGCGGGTTGTACTGATGCCGTCCAGACAAGGCATCTGGATATCCATCAGCACGAGGTCATAGGGCCTTGACGCGAGCAGGTTCAAGGCGGCCTCACCGTCTCCGACCAGATCAGGCGTGATCCCGAGTCGCTTGAGGAGGGCGCAGATCAGAGTCTGATTGACCAGGTTGTCCTCGGCCACCAGGACCCTCAGCTGCTCGATCGGGGCATCGGTGACTTCAGGTTGCGGGCTTGCCGGCTGCGCCAGGGTCTGATGGCTGACAGTACTCCAATCAAGCGCGAAGACCGATCCTTGCGCCGGCGTGCTTTGAACCGTGAGCTGGCCCTGCATCATCTGGGCGATTCGCTTGCAGATCGCCAGGCCAAGGCCGGTTCCACCAAAACGGACTGTCGTGTCGGTGTCGGCTTGCTCGAAAGGCTGGAAGATCGCCTGCAGGCGATTCGCTTCGATACCGATTCCTGTATCGGTCACGCTCAGGCGCAGGTCAACGCGTGGATGGTCGAGCTGGCGCACCACCTGCAGTCGCACCGCGACGCGACCAGCCGCGGTGAACTTGATCGCATTGGCGGTCAGATTCAACAGGATCTGCCGCAGCCGCATATCGTCGCCGATCAGGATCGCCGGCACGTCGTCATCGCAGCTCACCTCGAAGTCGAGGCCTTTGTCTTTCGCGCTCACTTCGAGCATGCGGGCAACGGTATTCATTGCGACACGAATATCGAAAGGCCGGACGATCAGCACCATGCGACCGGCTTCGATCTTCGACAGATCGAGCACATCGTTGATGATCGACATCAGCAGCTCGCCGCTCGATTCGATGGCCAGGGCACGCTCGCGCTGCTCAGGTGCGAGCGTGCCATCGAGCAGCAACTGCGTCATGCCGATCACGCCGTTGAGCGGTGTTCGCAGTTCATGACTCATCGCCGCCAGGAAGGCCGACTTCGCACGGGTGGCGGCCTGAGCCTGATCCAGCGCAGCCGCCAACTCACGGGTGCGGTCCGCGACCTGTTGTTCAAGTGATCCGGCCAGTTCGGCGAGATGGCGGTTGGCCTGGTAAAGCTCGAGACTCTTGGCTTCCAGCAGCGCTTCGGCCTGCTTGCGTGCCGCGCGCTCTCGATCGGCGCGCTGCCTCAGGACATTTGGGTCCTGGATCACGCCCGTGTCAGGGTGAAGCGCGTGCCGTCGGCCTGTGTCTTGCCGAGCGGCCGCCGAGCCAGAGTGACCGGCTCATTGAAATGCGCGATGCAGGCGTCAATCAATCCGTGCGCGAGGTCATCCATGCAGCGCGGCGAGTGATAGTCGAGCATCAGTTCGTCGTGGCCATGCTGCATCACTTCGAAGGACGGCAATTCGGCATCGGGATACAGCTTGCGCACTTCGGTGTGGATGACCGACTCGATGCCGACCAGCACACTGAAGGCGTCGTCTTTCCCGGCGAAAAAACCGGGATAAGCCGTCGACAGGGTAATGAACAGGTTCTCGCCGAACCAGTGGAGCACCTCGTCCACCGGTTGTCGGGTCTGTCGGCTGAGGGCGACCACCAGGGTGACCATCTCGCGATGATCATAGCTGCCGACCGAGGTGTAGATGCCGCCCGAAGGCAGGTCGGCATTGGCAACAAGTGTTTCGGCCAGTTCAGCCGAGTGGGTCCTTTCGACCAGTTCGAGAAACTCGGTAAAGATCATGCCCTTCATTGCGGCCCGCCCTGAATCGTTGTTGTCGGCGGCATCGTTGCGATGCAGCATGCTGGTTCGGCACTTATATGACGAACGCTACAGATCGGCAAGGGTTAGCCGCTGTCTGGTCGAATCTGTGCCCGGCATGGCATCGATCCTGCTGGCTCAGTGCTGCGACGCCAGTGTCTGTGCGTCTTCCCGGGATGAGTCGTACAGTGCGTGGCGAAGCTCGATGAATGACAGGGTCTCCTGCGCGGGCAGTGGGCGCGAGATAAAGAAGCCTTGTACTTCATCGCATCCGAGCTTCTGCAGAAACTGCATCTCTCTGAACGACTCGACCCCTTCGGCGACCACCCGCAGACCCATGCGGGTGCCCATGTCGATCATCGATTTGACGAGTGCCTGATTCTTGTCGCTCGACGCCAGGCCACCCACAAAAGTGCGGTCGATTTTCATCTCGTTGACGGGCAGGAGCTGCAATTGCTTCAGGGTCGAATAACCCGTTCCAAAGTCATCGATCGAGAGCTTGAGCCCGGATTTCGACAATGCGGACAGGGTGGCAATCACACTATCGGTGTCTTCAAACAGCCCGCTTTCGGTGACTTCCAGGCATAACTGGCTGGGCAGGATGCCCTGGTCGCGAATGACCCGATTGGCAAAGTCTGAAAAGCCTGGTCGTTCGATGTCCTGGGCTGCAATGTTGACCGAGACGCACATCTCCGGCCTGCGTGAGCAGAGTGTTTTTGCAAAGCCGGCGCCTTCGGTCAGGACCCACTCGGTGATGCTTTGCATCAAGCCGTTTTCCTCGGCCATCGGAATGAACTGCTCGGGCGACACCAGGCCCTTCTTCGGATGCTGCCAGCGAATCAGCGCTTCGACGCCGGTGAACAGACCGGTTTTCAGGTCGAGCTTGGGCTGGTAGACCAGAAACAATTGTCGTTCGGCAATCGCCCGGGTCAGATCAGACTGCAGCGACAAACTTTCTCGCGAATCATTCAGATGGGTCGTGAGCTTCGCATCGCGCTTTGCTTCAAAGAAGACCGATGCGGTGCGAAGGCGACTCGAACGCTCGGCGGTGATCTGCGCATGCAGCAGCAGATTGGTCTCGGAGTTTGCGTCTTCCGGATACATCGCGGCACCGAGGCGCACCTTGATGTCGACCGACTCGCCGCTGATCGTCAACGGCAGCTTGGCCGCCTCGACAATCCGGTTCAGGACCTGCTCCGCGATCTCGCGGTCGCCACTGACAAGCAAGGCGAATCGCTCGTCGCCCAGACGAACGACGGTGTCTTCCTTGCGAAGTTCGCGCCGCAGCCGGCGCGCAATCTGGTTGACTGCATCATTGATCTGGTCGGTGCCGAGCATCTCGGCGATCTCCTTGAATCGGCCGATCTCGACAATTGCAACGCAGAAGCGCTCGGCCGATTCGGCGTGAGTCCTGATGGCGACGCCGATGCGGTGACTGAGTACCGAGCGATTGCCAAGCCCTGTGACCGGGTCCTTCAGGGCGGCTGTGAGAAGCTGTTTCTCGCGCTCGACGGTCACCGAGATCAGGCTGCTTGTGTGTTCGGCAATGCAGTCGATCAACTCGAAAACATTGGCATCGCTTGCGTGTGTGCGGGTATTCGGACGCGCATATTCGATTTCGGACAGGATGGTCTCGAGCTTGCGCTGAACCTGGGCAAGTCGCGATTCGAAGACGCGCAGCAGAATCAGGCCGCCGGCAACCGCACCCAAACCAAGACTGACCAGCGACGCCGTGCCCCATTCGTTCTCCAGCATCAGAAAGGTCGCAAGCGCTGTTTGTGCCACCAGGACAATGACGAGCCAGACGTACGGCACCAGCCCGCGCCGTGATGGCGCAGAGGTGGTCTGCTTTGGACCGTCGGGAATTGGCGAAGCCATGCTCAGCGTCTTTTCACACCTTGACCGGGGGGCTCTAATCCTAAGTACTGTGTGCCGGACTCGTACGCTTCGACCGTGCGTTCGGCTGCTTTGAGCCTGCAAGCGGTCGGGAAGTCGGTGAGAGTTCGGCGAAAAGGTTTTTTCTAGACACTTGTGTCTGGTCGGCGTGCTAGTATTTTTGGATTGAAAATCAGGAGACGCCCTCATGAGCTCAGTCCTTGAGACCCCCGCCTTTGCACTCCCCCGTTCGGCCGCCCAGGCAGCCGCCGAGCGAGCACGGATCCAGGCGCTCCCGCTCGATCAGCTCAATCCCGCCGATGTACAGGGATTCGTCGACGACACCGTCGGGTTTACGCTGGAGCGCCTGCGTCGCGAGGCGCCGGTGCATCGCTCGCGCAGCCCGATCGAGGGCATCGGCGATTACTGGTCGGTCACCCGCTACAAGGACATCATGGCGGTCGACACCAACCATGCTGTTTTTTCGTCAGAGTGGACCCATGGCGGCATTACGCTGGTCGATCAGGTCGGCGAGCAGCAGTTGCCGATGTTCATTGCCATGGATCAGCCCAAGCACGACGATCAGCGCAAGGCGGTCAGCCCGATCGTCGCGCCGAGCAACCTGAACAACTGGAATGACCTGATCCGCGAACGGACGATCAGGGTGCTCGAGAGCCTGCCGCGTAACGAGACCTTCGATTGGGTCGACAAGGTCTCGATCGAGCTCACCACCTTCATGCTCGCAACCCTCTTCGATTTTCCGCTCGAAGACCGGCGTCTGCTCACCTTCTGGTCCGACATCGCCACCGCCAACAAGGCGACCAACCCTGATGCGCCGGAGCCGGAAGTGCGGATGGCCGAGCTTCGCAATATGCTCGGCTACTTCATGCGCCTGTGGAACGAGCGGGTCAATGAGCCGCCCAAGACCGACCTGATCTCGATGCTGGCCCACAGTCCGGCCACCCGCAACATGGGCCCCCAGGAATTCATGGGCAATCTCGTGCTGCTGATCGTGGGCGGCAACGACACCACCCGCAACTCCATGACCGGCGGATTGCTGGCCTTGCATCAATTCCCCGAGGAGATGGCCAAGCTGCGCGCCAATCCGGCCCTGATCGACAGTCTCGTGCCCGAGATCATCCGCTGGCAGACACCGCTGGCCTATATGCGCCGCACCGCGCTGCAGGATACCGAGCTCGCCGGCCAGCAGATCCGCAAGGGCGACAAGCTGGCGATGTGGTACCTGTCGGGCAACCGCGACGATGCCGCCATTCCCGAGCCCGATCGCTTCATCGTTGATCGTGAGCGGCCCCGCCAGCATCTGTCCTTCGGCTTTGGCATCCATCGTTGTGTCGGCAATCGACTGGCCGAGCTCCAGCTCAAGATCCTCTGGGAAGAGCTGCTTGCGCGCTTTCCGGTCATCGAAGTGGTCGGTGAGCCGGTACGGGTTCGGTCTCCCTTCGTGCGTGGCTTTACGAAGCTGGCCGTCCGTATTCCCGGTTGAGCTGAGGCGCCGATATGCAAGTCATTATCCTCGGCAGCGGCTCGCCGCTGGTGACACCCGATCGCGCGGGTCCGTCGACGCTGGTGCGCATCGGCAAGACCGACCTGCTCTTCGATTGCGGCCGTGCGGTGCTGATGCGTGGCGCGGCGGTCGGCATGAATGCGCGTGATCTCACGGCGCTCTTCGTGACGCACATGCATAGCGATCACACCACCGACTACAACGACGTGATTACCACCCGCTGGATTTCGAGCCCGCAGTCGAACCCGCTTGTGGCCTATGGGCCGGCCGGATTCAGGCGATTCACCGAGGCGACGCTGGCGATGCTCGACACCGACGTGCATTACCGCATGTCGCACCACGACGATCTCAGCGAAGCACCGAAAGTCACGGTGCATGAGGTGAGTCCCGGGCTGGTCTTCGAGTCGGACGGCATTCGGGTGACGGCTGAGCCGACCGATCACAGCCCGGTTCATCCGACCATGGGGTTTCGCATCGAGGCACAAGGCAAGGTGGTTGCCATCGCCGGTGACACCGTGCCCTGCGAAGGGCTGAGCCGGCTTTGCCGTGACGCCGATGTTTATGTGCAGACCGTCATCCGCCGCGACATCATCGAAAAGGCGCCATTCAAGCGCTTTCGCGACGTGCTTGATTACCACTCCGATGTCGCCCAGGCGGGCAAGACTGCCGCCGACTGCGGCGTTCGAACGCTCGTGCTCAACCATCCGGTGCCGGCGCCACAGCCCGGCTCCGAGCCGCAGTGGATTGCTCTGGCCAAGGCTCATTTCGGCGGTGAAGTGCTGCTCGCCACCGACCTTCTGACGGTCGACGCCTGAGTCTTTCGGGCAGATGCCCCAGAATGGCGGGATGAAAACACCCAAGCGACTGCAATCGCTGCTTGAAGAAGGGCTGATCGACTCGGTCGTGCGCCAGCTCATGAGCGGCAAGGAAGCGACGGTCTACGTGGTGCGCTGCGCAGGCGAAACCCTGTGCGCCAAGATCTACAAGGACGCCACCCAGCGCAGCTTCCGGCAGGCAGTCGATTACACCGAGAACCGCAAGGTCAAGAACAGCCGCCAGGCGCGGGCCATGGCCAAGGGCACACGTTTCGGGCGGGAGTCTCAGGAGGCGGCCTGGCGCAGCGCCGAGGTCGATGCGCTCTACCGGCTGGCAGCAGCGGGCGTGCGCGTGCCGGCGCCGCGCAATTTCTATGAGGGGGTCCTGCTCATGGAACTGGTCACCGATGAGCATGGCGATGCCGCACCGCGGCTCAATGATGTGATCTTCACGCCAGAAGATGCCGCGGTCTATCACGGCGCCCTGATCGGCGAGGTGGTCCGGATGCTGTGCGCCGGCATCGTTCACGGCGACCTGTCCGAATTCAACATCCTGCTGGCGGCCGACGGGCCGGTGATCATTGATCTGCCTCAGGCGGTCGATGCTGCGGGCAACAACCACGCCATGCGGATGCTGCTGCGCGATGTTGAAAACCTGCGCGATTTTTTCGGCCGCTTCGAGCCTGCACTGCTCACGACAGACTACGGCAATGAGATCTGGGATCTTTATGCGCGCGGCCTGCTCACGCCCGAACCGTCGCTCACCGGCCGCTTCGAGCATCGCACCGGGCCGGTCGATGTGCATGATGTCATCGCTGTCATCGAGGATGCGCAAGTGCAGGAGACTGCCCGCCTGGCGCGGCTCGCGTCGGCTTGAGAACGACGCTCGACATCCCTGGTGCGGTGCGCCAGCCTGATTGACATCGCGGCAACTCCCTTCCGTCGAGGCAACCCCATGCTCGAATCAAGCAGTGATCCATACGATATCCTCGGTGTTCCATCGAGTGCCAGCACGGCCGATATCAAGCTCGCGTTTCGCAAGAAGGCGTCTTTTTTCCACCCGGACCGTAACCCTGATGCCGATGCTGCGGCGCGGTTTCGCGAGGCGCAGCAGGCTTATGAACTGCTGATCGACGAGGGCCGGCGCCTGGCGCACGACCAGAAGCGGCGAAAGCATCTGCTCGAGAATCCGCTCGAGACCGCGCGCGCCATGTTCCAAACCTATCTCGAGCAGATCCGATGAAACTGTCCGACTATTTTTTCGAGCTTGATGAAAGCTATCGTGCCGATCTTGATGACCTGCGCTTCGATTCCGATGGCCGCGATGTCCTGCAGGCAAGGCTCAAGGACAAGCGCAGTCAGCTGAAGGCGCTGCTGCCGCTGATCGGGCTCGACCCGGTGCTGGTGGCGCCGGTCTTTCATGGCGCCTTCGAATTTCCGGCGGGTGGCCACCAGACGGTTGCCGATCTGCTGGGCCAGTATCCCGGTGAATTTGCGCCCTGGCAGGAGGTGGCGGCGGCAGTGACCGTGGCCGCCTGGGCGCAGCCGCTGGTCAATACCGTGCTGGCTGATGCCCATGGCGAGGATTTCCTGGCAACTGTCGTGGCGCTCGAGTTTGCGCTCTCGCGTCGCCTCGGGCCGCGGGGTGAGCAGGCCGACGACGAAGGCGATGAGCGCGATGGCCATGAGGACGGTGATGATCGCGACGACAGCGACGAGGGCGAGCAGCTGAGCGAGGATTATCTCGAGCAGCAGGGCTTTGACCGCAGGAGCAGCGAATGACCCATGCGATTGTCAGCACGGTGTCGAGCCTGGTCTACGAAGGCAATATCGACAGCGCAGAGCGCGCACTGGCCACAGTGGCCGATGCCGAGGGCGATTACGCCCTGGCCAGGGTGATTGACGAGATGCCCTCGCGCGACGTGGTCGCCATCCTGCGCGAGCACGACAGTTCACGCAGCTCGATCATCAGCGAACTGATCTCGCCCAAGGCCTTTCTGGCCGCAGTGGTGCTGGAGCGCGAATATCGCGAGCGCAACCACGAGTCGCTCAAGGGAATGATCAATTCGGTGGTCTTTGCCGACGAAGACCGCACAGACGAATTCATCGAATCGCTGGGCAGCACCGCCGATGGCGTGAGCGCACTCGCCGATTATTTTTCCGAGCGCCATGAAGAGGTGGAGTACTTCTTTCGCAATGGCACCTATTCCCAGCTTGAGGGCGACGATTCGGCAGGCATTCCGACCTCCAATGCCGATCTCGACCTGGGCGACCCCGGCGACTACCAGCGCGGCGAGATCGTCGCGCTGCGCGAGGTTCAGGACCAGGACTGGCGCGAGCTGTCCTGGCGGCTTCGCTGCGAACACTACGAAATTTTTCGCGAAGTCCTTGAGGTGCTGCGAGCGCGCTACCAGCGCTCGCTCGAGGTGCCGGTCGCACTCCCTAAGTCGGCGCAGGCGCAGGCACTCGACGACGATGATGATGAGGATGACGTGCTGTGAACTGGGTCGCCCATCGGGATTCCCGCTCGCTCTTTGAACGCGCCTGGCTGCACGGTATTGGCTCGGGCATCATCACCCCTGAAAATCAGGAGGCGATCAGCCGCGAAGGCACGCGTGCGATCCGCAAGATCGCCAGCGTCCTTGGCTCCGAAAATCTGCGGGCCGATCTCGAGCGCGCGATGCGCAGCATGCTCGGGCTGGTCAATCTGCATCTCGAGAAGATCAGCCAGGGCGACATCCGGCTGGCCGCCCGCTCGATTGCCGACAACGGGCTGCTCTTTCATACCCGTGGCGCCTCGAATGACATCAAGCGGATTCTGGCGACCCGCGATGGCGTCGAGCTTGAGGACATCGACCCCGAACAGAAGCAGCAATACGAAGAGGCGGTCGTCTCGTCCTGGGCCCAGTATTCCTTTGCCGACTTCATGCAGCAGTACGAAGACGCCGAGCGTGTGCGCCGCAGGCGTGATGCCGCAGGCGCGATTGCGCAGGCCCTGCAGGGCGAGGCGCCCGATACCGACTTCGAGCCCGAGCAGATCATCATGACCGGGCTGCTGATCATGGTCTATACGCGCAAGATGACCTGGATTGCGAATCAGCAGGGTCTGGAAAAATTGATCGAAGCGATCCGCAAGTCTCCGCGCAAACTCGCCGCACCGCCCGAGGGCCTGCCGGAACGCTATCGCACGATCATCGAGACGGTTTGGGCTGAACGTGCACCGGCCCTCAAAGCCGTGATCGTCGATTCGGCAACGCCTTTGCATGTGCTGGTCGCGGGCGACCCGTCGGTCAACCGGCTCCACGAATTGCTGGTGATGCCCGAAAACGCACTGGCCGATGTCGACGATCACGACGATCGCACCACCTCACATTGGAAAAAGCTTACTGGCGGCACCAGCGATGAAGCGCGCCTGCTGGTGATCATGCTGCAGGGTGTGCTCGATGTGACCGACAAGGCACCCTTCAGCCAGCGAACCGCAAAGCGTCTGCTCGATACGGTGCTGATCAAGCGGCCGGACGATCGGCTTATTGCCGACTGGCTGGAGGCCAACGCGCCGCATCAGAATCAGTCGGGGCTGTTCGAGCTCTGGAACGATTTCTGGGACGAGCGCGAGTCGACCCTGCATGAGGATGCCGGCAGCGACGACTACCAGTCGTTTGCGACAACCTGGCTGCCGATGCAGGCGCCGCGCAAAAAGCCGGCGAGCAAGGCTTAGGTCGGCCGGCGCGGCGCATCGGTTCTCGTCGATCGACTATGTCCGCCGCCCGCCCCCCCCATTCCGGACCTGCCCAGTCGGCTCTGACGCCAAGGCAGCGCAGTGCTTGCGCAATGGCAGCGGCCACCCTTCTCAATCTGCCGTTCGGGACGATTTACGCCTTCAGCGTGTTCCTCAAGCCGATGGAGACGATGCTCGGTATCGGGCGCGCCCAGATGGCGCTGGTCTTCTCGGTGGCCTCGATCTGCCTGACGCTCGGCATGCTTGCCGGGCCGGTGCTCTACCGGCGATTTGCACCGGTGGGCTTATTGCTGTGCGCCGGCCTGTGCAGTGCGGTCGGCCTGCTGGTGGCGGCCAGCGCCACCGGCATCGGGCAATTGATGCTGGGCTACGGCCTGCTCTTCGGACTGGGCGGCGGGGTGGCCTTCGTGATGATGCAGCAGGGCCTCAACCAGACCGTCGAGTCGATGAGTGGCCTGGCCAATGGCTATGTGGTGAGTCTGTATCCCCTGGGCGCGATGATCGGCGCACCAATTTTCGGCTGGACAATCGCTGGGTTCGGATTGCGAGCGACTCTGGTTGGGCTGGCCATCACCGTGGCGCTTGCCACCGTTGCCGCGGCCGGACTGCTGCGCCTGGCCGACATTCGCATGCAGGACGGCCAGGCTGACGCCCAGGGCAGCGAGGACCGTCGCTGGAGCCTGTTTGCGCGTCTTTTCGGCGTGTTCTTTCTGGCGGCCGCAGCCGGCCTGATGGTGATGAGCCAGTCGGCCGGCATCCTGCAGGCCTATGGCGCGGCCACCGCCTTTGCCCTGGGCGGCACGACCTTCATCACCGGCGCGATTGCCGCCGCCCGAATCGGCGGCGGCTGGCTGGTCGACCGCTTCGAGGTGCCGTGGGTGGCCTGCACCGCCCATCTCATTGCGCTGTCGGGCTCGCTGCTGTTGCTGGCGTTTCCCGGGCCGGCGGTGGCGGTACTGGCCATGACGCTGATCGGCATGGGCTACGGTTTTGTCTCCGGCTTGACCGCCGGGGCGATTGCCCGCTACTGGCACAAGAATGTGTTCGGTCGGGTCGCCAGCCAGCTCTATATCGCGTGGTGCGTGGCCGCGGTCAGCCTGCCGGTGGTGGCCGGATGGCTCTTCGACCGCACGCAGGCTTATCACGGGGCGATGATGATTGCGGCAGTCGGCAATCTGCTGGGCGCGTTGCTGGCGACCAGTCTGCCGCGCAACAGGGAGGGGTCACCTTGAGACGGCGTGAGCTGCGAAAAGGCAACGCCATTTACGACCGAGTGTCGCCCAGTGCGGCGCGGCCGGTCGGTCCCCGCAGGGCCTCGCCGGCGGCGCTCAGGGTCTGCTCGATCGCCTCGCGCACCATCGCGAGCCGGTCGCCGCCCCAGTAGAGCTGATCATCGAAGATCATCATCGGGACACCGAAGACGCCAAGCGTTTCGGCTTGCGCCACGAGGCGCCGTTCACGTGTGCCACCCTCGCCCTGCGCGAAGCGGACAAAGTCGGCGCCTGATGCACCCAGCGCATCGATATGGCGGCTCATCTCGTCAAGGGAATCGATATCGAGGTCGTGCCGCCAGAATCGCTCGAAGGTGGACACGTGATAGGCCTCGAAAAATCCGTGATCCTGAGCGAACAGCATGCCGGTGCTCGAGAGCTCGGCGTTATAGATGCGTCGCGGGCCTTTCATGATCAGGCCCTGACGGTTGGCCATACGGCGCGCATCCATGTAGCCATAACGGACCTTTCGCCAGTTGTGCGCCGTGCGCGCTTCGACGCTGCCCATGAACTCGGTGATGCGCAATGTGTAGGGTCGCCAGTCGAGATGGACCGGGTACTGCAAGGCAGTGGCCCGAATGGCGGCGTCCGCCACAAAGGCATAGGGACTCTTGTAGTCGGTGTAGACGATCAGGCTCGGCAGGGTGTTGGTCATCTCGCGCCCCGAAAAACACTATGACAACACAATCATCCGGCACTGGTCCAAGGAGTGATCCCTGGGAGTTGTAGTTAATCCTTTTGAGTCAATTACCAGGGGGGTTTCGTCACGTGCCGAAACAATGTCGGCTCAAAATCGTCACCATTGCCGAGTGCGGCCTCCACTGACTACTGAGGATTCCATGGGACGACCTTTCAACCTTGCCGCGAGAAGCGCCGTCGGCGTATTGACCTCCTGGGTGTCCGCTCAGGCGTCAGCCGAGTTGGCGGGGGTGCTGCCGTCGGACACACCGAGTCCGATCCTGAAGTTCAATATCGTCGGCACCGAGTCGGGGATCAACTGGACCAGCGCCGACATCGGTTTTACGCTTGACCGCAACAGCGGTGATTTTTCGTTGGCCTCACCCTTTTCCTACTCGGCCAATCGCAGGGTCACAGTCGATGGCGTCGAGTTGCCGGCCTTCGTGGTCAAGGTCGATCCGACCGATTCGCAAGGCAACCGGGTCTTTGAGCGCGCGACCGGTGGCAATGTCGATCCGTTCATGAGCTATGCCTACAGCATCGCCAACAACACCTCGGGGGCGTTGGCGGTCAGCGCCTATTTCACGTCGCCGATCATTCCTGGCATCAATGGACAGGCCAATACCGTGAGTGCTCGCGCATCCGGCATTCTGGTCGATGCCACCGGCAACGGCGCCTCGCTGACCTACAGCCCGGGGACCAGCAGCTTCCAGAGTTTCGCGCTGTCTTCGCTGGTCAATGCGCCACAGGGTGACGCTTCTTTCGTGAATGCAGGGGTGAATGTCGGTGCACAAGCATCGATTGCAGCCGGCACTCCCGGGTCGGTGGCCTTCATCAACACCGTCGAGTCGGGTGTCACCGCAGGCCCGCTGGGCGTCTGGAACACCATGCAGATGTATGCACACTTCACCCTGTCGGGCAACGGCGACATCGCGCTGGTGACCGGTTATGGCGAGATCATCCCGGTTCCCGAGCCTTCGGATCTGGCCTTCATGCTTTCCGGGCTGGTCGTCACCGCATCGATGATGGCGCGTCGTCGTAAGGCATCCGTCGACCGCGGATGAAGATGCTTGGTCGGTCGCGCCGACTTGGGGGATGATCAGGGTCCATCAACCCAAGCGTGGTTCCCATGTCTGCCATCGACCGCATCGCCCTGTTTCATGACGAGCTGACCGCCTTTCGGCGCGACATCCACGCCCATCCCGAACTCGGTTTTCAGGAGTCGCGCACCGCCGAGCGGGTTGCGCAGGCACTCGAGAGCTATGGCATCGAGGTTCATCGCGGTGTGGGCAAAACAGGTGTTGTTGGCGTCCTGAAGGCCGGCTCCTCGACGCGATCGATCGGTCTGCGCGCCGACATGGACGCCCTGCCGATCCAGGAGGCCAACACTTTCGATCATCGTTCTCAGCATGCGGGTCGCATGCATGCCTGCGGTCACGATGGCCACACCACCATGCTGCTTGGCGCTGCCCGATATCTGGCGGCGACGCGCAATTTCGATGGCACGGTCCACTTCATTTTCCAGCCGGCCGAAGAGGGCCTGGGCGGGGCGAAAGCGATGATCGACGATGGTCTGTTCACGCGCTTTCCGTGTGACTGGGTCTTCGGCATGCACAACCGCCCGAAATTGCCGATCGGGCAGTTCTGCGTGCGCTCGGGCGCGATGATGGCGGGCGGTGCCTTTTTTGATATCGACATCACTGGCGTTGGTTCGCATGGCGCGCGCCCCGAGGCCGGTATCGATTCGCTGATGGTGGCTGTACAGATCGCCTCGACCCTGCAGACCATCGTGTCGCGCAATGTGCGCCCGGTCGATACCGCGGTGGTGTCGGTTACCCAGTTTCATGCCGGCGATGCCTACAACGTGATTCCGCAGACCGCCCGCCTGTCGGGCACGGTACGGGCTTTCTCCAAGGACGTCATGGCGCTGGTCGAGCACAATATGCGCCGTATTGCCAGCGGCGTGGCCGAATCGATGGGTGCCACCGCGACCGTGGACTTTCGCGTGAACTTTGCGCCAACGGTCAACAACACCGATGAAGCCGACTTCGCGGCCTCGGTCTGCGCCGAGCTGGTCGGTGCCGACAAGGTCGATCGCAATCCGCCACTCATCATGGCCTCGGAAGACTTTTCCTTCATGCTCGACCGCGTGCCGGGCTGCTTCGTGAACATCGGCAATGGTGACGGTGACGGTGATTGCGAGGTTCACAATCCGGCCTACGATTTCAACGATCAGGCAATCCCGCTGGGCGGTGCGTTTTTTTCGAGAGCGGTCGAACGCAAGCTCGCATTGGGCTGAACGCTGCGCAATCTGCGCAGCATGAGCCCGGTATCAGCCCGACATTCGAGTCCGTCCGGAGACCGACGCCATGCGCAAAATGAGACTCGGCGCCTTCATGCGCCCGACCACGATTCACACCGGCGGCTGGCGCTATCCGGGCGGCTTACCCGATGCCAACTTCAACTTCGAGCATCTGGCCCGCTTTACGCAGAAACTCGAAGCCGGCCGATTCGATGCCTTCTTCATGGCCGACCATCTGGCTGTGCTCAATATGCCGATCGAGGCGCTCAAACGCAGCCATACCGTCACGTCCTTTGATCCGCTGACGCTGCTGCCGGCGCTGGCGGTGCTGACCAGGCATATCGGACTGGTGGCGACTGCCTCGACCACCTTTGAAGAGCCTTACATCCTGGCGCGCAAATTTGCCTCGCTCGACCACTTGAGCGGCGGGCGCGCCGGCTGGAATGTGGTGACCACGTCCAACCCGGATGCCGCGCTCAACTTTGGCCGGGAGGACCACCTCGAACACGGCGAGCGCTATCGTCGGGCACGAGAGTTCGTCGATGTGGTGACCGGGCTATGGGACTCCTTTGCCGATGACGCCTTCACGCGCGACGTGAAGACCGGGCTTTTTTTCGACCCCGAGAAAATGCATGTGCTCGATCACAAGGGCGAATTCTTTTCAGTGCGTGGGCCGCTCAATGTGGCTCGCCCGGTGCAGGGCTGGCCGGTGATCGTGCAGGCCGGCGCGTCCGAGGCCGGCAAGCAGCTCGCCGCCGAAACCGCCGAGGTGGTCTTCACCGCGCAGGCCACGCTCGCCTCAGGCAAGGCTTTCTATCAGGATGTGAAGTCGCGCATGGATGCGATCGGGCGGCCTCGCGAGCATCTGAAGATCCTGCCGGGTGCATTGGTGGTAGTCGGGGACACGATCGAGGAGGCACGCGACAAGCGCCTGCTGCTCGACAGCCTGGTGCACTACGACAGCGCGATTGCCTCGCTGTCGATCGCACTCGGCCACGATGCCCAGGCTTTCGACCCGGATGCGCCGCTGCCCGATGACATTCCCGAGACCAATGCCAGCAAGAGCGGGCGCGAGCGCGCGATTGCCCTGGCGCGCCGTGAACATCTCACCGTCCGGCAACTGGCTCAGCGGTTGGGCGGTTATGCCGGTCTGGCCTTCGTCGGCACGCCGGCCAGCATCGCCGACGAGATGCAGGCCTGGATCGAAGAAGAGGGCAGCGACGGTTTCAACATCCTGTTTCCCTACCTGCCCGCCGGGCTGGATGACATGGTCGACCGGGTGGTCCCTGAACTGCAGCGGCGTGGTCTCTTTCGCACCGAGTACGAAGGCGCCACCCTGCGTGAAAACCTCGGGCTGCCGCGGCCTGCCAACCGCTTCTTTCCCGGTTGAACCGGGTTTGTCCCGAAATGTGATTCCTTCGAGCGGCCGGCGGCGCCATCAGTGGCATGATTCGAGGCTGCCCGCCTGTTTGATGGCACTGTCCGGCGACTGACGCTGACCCCCAATCCAAGACCAGGAGACCCCCCATGACCGAAGCTTTCATCATCGACGCCTGCCGCACACCGCGCGGCATTGGCAAAGTCGGCAAAGGCGCACTCGCCGACATGCATCCGCAGCATGTGGCCGCCAATGTGCTCAAGGCACTGGCCGCGCGTAACGACCTCAAGACCGCCGAAATCGACGATATCATCTGGGGCACCAGCTCGCAGCGGGGTTCGCAGTCGATGGACCTGGCACGCATGGCCGCACTCGATGCTGGTTTTGATATCCGCGCAAGCGGAGTCACCCTCGATCGCTTCTGTGGCTCGGGCATCACCTCGGTCAGTATGGCGGCGGCTTCAATCATGGCCGGCATGGAAGACCTGATGATCGCCGGCGGCTCAGAGATGATGTCGATGACCGGCCGTCGCGCGCCCGATGAAGGCCCGGCCCTGATGGATGCCGGCAATCTGCGTCTGCGCGCTTCGCATCCGCAGTCGCACCAGGGCGTGTGTGCCGATGCGATTGCCACCATGGAAGGCATCTCGCGTCAGGCGCTCGACGAACTTGCCCTGGTCAGCCAGCAGCGCGCCGCGCACGCGATCGCCAACGGTCATTTCAAGAAGAGCCTGATTCCGACCTTCAAGGCCGACGGTACGCTGGCACTCGACCATGAAGAGTTTCCGCGCCCCCAGACCACGATGCAGGGCTTGTCCGAAATCAAGGCGGCCTTTCCGGCGCTGGCCGATGTGCCGCTCGACGACCAGGGCAATACCTTCCGCAGCCTGATCCTGGCGAAGTATCCCGGCCTCGACATCAAGCATGTCCATCACGCCGGCAATTCGTCGGGTGTGGTCGACGGTGCGGGTGCGGTGCTGCTGGCATCTCCTGCCTATGCCAAAGCCAAGGGCCTGAAGCCGCGCGCGCGCATCGTTGCGATGGCCAATGTCGGCGATTGCCCCACGCTGATGCTCAATGCCCCGGTGCCGGCCGCCCGCAAGGTGCTGGCCAAGGCCGGTCTGACCCTCGATGACATTGATCTGTTCGAAATCAATGAGGCGTTTTCGGTGGTGGCCGAGAAGTTCATCCGCGACCTCAAGCTCGATCGCGACAAGGTCAATGTGAATGGCGGTGCGATGGCGCTGGGCCATCCGATCGGTGGCACCGGTTCGATCCTGATCGGCACCATCCTCGACGAACTCGAGCGTCGCGATCTGCGTCGCGGTCTGGTCACGATGTGTGCCGCCGGCGGCATGGCTCCGGCGATCATCATCGAGCGTCTCTGAGTCGCCTGATTCCACTCTGATTTCAAAGGACCCGCAAGATGGGCGCAGCACTGGTTTTCGACGAAGCACAACTGATGTCCGAGCATCCCTATGCCCGCCCGCTGGAGGCGGTGGGGCATCGCCTGCATGGCGGCTTCGATGCGGCAGGCGCCTACCAGTCGCCGCGCACGCTCGGGCGCTGGCCGGCGGTGCGGGGCTGGCAGCAGTCGCTGGCCGCCCGCGGCTGGCCCCTGATCGATGCCTCGGGTGCGCTGCTCACCATGGGCAACTATCCGAGCTTCGAGCAGCAGCGCCTGCTGCTGCAGTGGGGGTGCGGGCAGACGCTCTGGAATTCGCTGACGGTGACCGGCGTGGTCGAGGCGCGCGGACGCATTCTGGCGACGATCCCGGTGCCGAATTTTCAGTCCATCATCGAAGAAGACCTCAGCCAGACCACCGTCGGGCATCTGGGCAAGGGGCTCTTCAGGGCGCACGGTTTCGATGAGGGCGGCGTGCCCGAATCAGGCATAGGCGGACACGACACCATGTGGTTTGCGGTGCGCGACATGCTGTTCGGGCGCGATGCCTGGCCGATGCCCGAGGTGCCGCCGTCGCTGGCACGCCCCGCCGGCGACCGGCTGCTGCCGATGATCGATGCGCCCTATGAGCAGATCATTGTCATGATGATGAACGTGCTCATGATCGAAATCCGCGCCGAGGCTTTCTTCAGCTTCTGCACCCGGGTCATGCGCGATCCGGCCTGCTTTGCCGATCGCCGCGAGACCGCCGAGCAGGCCGCAGTCATGGTCGAGCGCATCCGCGAAGACGAGCAGATCCATGTGGCCTATCTGCAGTCGGCGATTTCGGAGTTGCGCAGTTTCACCTTCAAGGCCAATGACGGTCGACGTATTCCGGGTGAGCGCCTGCTCGATCCGCTGTGGCAGGGCTTCGTGCGCTGGCATTCGGTCGATACCGTGCAGCACACACGAGCGCAGGCACGCGCTTCCATTGAAGCCACGCTGCGCGCCATGCCGCAAGGCGAGGCAAAGCTTCAGGCATTTCTGGCGCTGGAAACTTCCGGCGCCTGAGAACATCCATTTGCAGACCCCGGCGCAGTTCGGGGCTGACCCCAATACGAGGACGAGGAGGAGACCCCCATGAACTACGAAGATGTGCTGTACCGGGTTGAAGACGGCATTGCCGTGATCACGCTCAACCGCCCCGACAGGCTCAATGCCTGGCGCGCCGAGATGGACCGCGACGTGCGGGCCGCGATGAAGGCTGCATCGTCTGACGAGGCAGTGCGGGTGATCGTGCTGACCGGCGCAGGGCGCGGTTTTTGCGCCGGCGCCGACATGAACAATCTGCAGTCGCTGGCCGGCAGTGGCAGTGACGGCGCGGCGCGCCCGCGCCCGACGGTGCCCGAGCCCTTCGATGCGTCGGCGAGCGAAGACTTCAAGCGCCAGTACTCCTGGTTCCCGTCGGTGCCGCGGCCGATCATCGCCGCCATCAACGGCCCCTGCGCGGGGCTTGGTCTGATCATGTCGCTCTATGCCGACATGCGCTTTGCCTCCGACAAGGCGGTTTTCACTACCGCCTTCGCAAGACGCGGCCTGATCGCAGAGCATGGCGTGTCATGGCTGCTGCCCCGTCTGGTCGGCATGGCCCATGCCTGCGATCTGCTCTATTCGGCCCGCACGGTGCGCGCCCCTGAGGCGCTGGCCATGGGTCTGGTGAGCCGGGTCATCCCGGAAGACCAGTTCATGACCGAGGTGATGGCCTATGCCCGCATGCTGGCCACCGAGGCGTCGCCGCGCTCGATGCGCGAGATGAAGCGTGAGATGTGGCATGCCCAGTTCCAGACGCTGGCTCAGGCAATCGACGAGGCCAATGGCGACATGGCCGGCAGCTTCGCCTCGGCGGACTTCAAGGAGGGTGTTGCCCACTTTGTCGAGAAGCGCAAACCGCAGTTCACCGGCCGCTGAAGCGTGAATCGATGAGCGCAGTGAACGCACCGGTCGATGTGCTGATTATCGGTGCGGGGGCGTCGGGCGCGGCGGTGGCCTGGAGCCTTGCCGAGACACGGATGCGCATCCTGTGTCTGGAGCAGGGCGACTGGGTCAAGCCCACCGACTATCCGAGCAATGGCCGCGACTACGAAGCGCGCCAGATGGATGAATTCCATTTCAGCCCGAACCGTCGCGCGAGCGACGTCGACTATCCGGTCAACGAAGACGACTCGCCGATCAAGGTCGCCAACTTCAATGGCGTGGGCGGTGGCACCGTGCTCTATGCCGGCCATTTTCCGCGCTTTCACCCCTCCGATTTCCGGGTGCGAAGTCTCGATGGCGTGGCCGACGACTGGCCGATCGACTACCGCACGCTCGAGCCCTATTACGCTGAAAACGACCGGATGATGGGCGTCTCGGGGCTGGCGGGTGATCCGGCCTATCCGCCCAAGACGCCGGTGATGCCACCGCTGCCGCTGGGTCGCACCGGCATGGCGCTCGGCCAGGGCTTCAACCAGCTCGGCTGGCACTGGTGGCCGTCCGACAGCACGATTGCCACGCAGGAATATGGCGGGCGTGCGCCCTGCATCAATCTCGGCCAGTGCATCGCCGGCTGCGCCCAGGGCGCCAAAGCCAGCACCGACATCACCTACTGGCCTGAGGCCCTGCGGGCGGGCGTGATGCTGCGTACCCGCTGCCGGGTGCGCGAGATCACCACCAACGACGCCGGGATGGCAAGCGGGGTGATCTATTTCGACGAGCACGGCATCGAGCAGTTCCAGCCGGCCGAGGTAGTGATCGTGGCCTGCAACGGCATCGGCACGCCGCGCATCCTGCTCAACTCGGCCTCCTCACGGCACCCCGACGGCCTGGCCAATTCGAGCGGCATGGTCGGGCGCAATCTGATGTTTCATCCCTATGCCGGCGTCTATGGCCGCTTCGAGGCGGCGCTCGATGGCCATCGCGGCCCGATCGATGCGGTCTGGAGTCAGCAGTTTTATGAGACCGACCCATCGCGCGGCTTCGTGCGCGGCTATACCTTCGAGACCACGCGCGGCCGCGGCCCGGTGCAGACCGCCCTGATCGGCATGCTTTCGGGCAAGGTCCCGATGGGTGCCGGCCATCATGGCGCCTATCGCGGTCTCTTCGATCGCATCGCTGGCCTTGTCGCCATCTGCGAAGACCTGCCCGAAGCCCATAACCGGGTCACGCTCGATCCGGTACTGAAAGACTCGAGCGGCATTCCGGCACCGAAAGTGACCTACACCCTGAGCGAGAACAGCCTGAAGATGCTGGCGCACAGCGCGGCGCGGGCCACCGAGGTGCTGCGTGCAGCCGGCGCGGTCGATGTCTCGGTGACCTCGCCGCTGTCGATCGGCGGCTGGCACAACATGGGCACCGCGCGCATGGGGACCGACCCCGAGCGGTCGGTGGTCAATGAATGGGGCCGCAGCCATGATGTGAAGAATCTCTTCATCGTCGACGGCAGCATTTTTGTGACCTCGGCCGGTGTCAATCCGACCAGTACGATCCAGGCGCTGGCCCTTTATGTCGCCGACAACATCAAGCGCCGGCTGGCCAATCTTTTCGACTGAGCTCATGACGCCTGTACCCATTCAAAGCGCCGCGATCGATTCGCCGCTGTCACCGGGCCAGCGCCGCTCGCTGCTGGCAGTGTTGGGCTGCATGATTCCGGCAAGCGAGACCTTCGACGTGCCGGGCGCCGATGATCCGCTGATCGTGGCCGACCTTCTCAATTCGCTCAAGGCGCAGGCCGCAGCACTGATGACCGCACTCGATCGGCTCGATGCGCTGTGCGGGCAGAGCTTTCACACACTCGCCGCCGATGCGCAACCGCAGGCGCTCGATGATTTCAGGCGCACCGACATGAAGCACTTCGCGCTGCTTGTGACCCTGTGCGTGCAGTGCTATTACCGCGATGACCGGGTGATGCGATCGCTTGGCATGGAGGCGCGAGCGCCCTTTCCGAAAGGCTTCGAGGTGCCTGCCGGCGACTACGATCTTCTGGATCCGGTTCGTGCACGTGGCCCGATCTGGCGCGACGCGCCCGGCTGACCCCTTTCGAGTCCGGTCAGGTCACCGCGCGGCGCTGGGCAAAGCGCGGCTCGCGCCACTGTCCGCTTTGCATCACCTGATGCAGCTGATCGACCGCCTGCCAGACGTCGGCATGACTGGTATAGAGCGGCGCAAATCCGAATCGCAGGAGGTCGTGCTGCTGCCCGCCATCGCCCGCGCGAAAGTCGCCGATCACGCCGCGCTCGATCAGCGCCTGCATGATGGCCCAGGCGCCATCCGCACGGCTCAGGCTGACCTGCGATCCGCGCAGTGGCTCATCGGTGGGCGTGACGATCTCAAAGCCATGACCCTGCAGGCGCTCCTGCACGAGTGTCATGAAAAGGGATGTCAGCGCGAGCGATTTTTGCCGCAGTGCTGTCATGCCGCCAAAGGCTTCGGCCGCAAGCAGGGTGTCGAGTCCGCAATCGAGTGCGGCAAGGCCCAGGATCGATGGCGTGCCGCTTTGAAATCCATTGATACCGGCAGCAGGGATGTAATCAGTCGTGAACGCAAAGGGCGTCGCATGGCCCCACCAGCCGGTCAGCGGCTGCCTGATGTGATCGGCATGGCGCGGATTCATCCATAAAAAGGCCGGGGCGCCGGGGCCGCCATTGAGGTATTTGTAACCGCAACCGACTGCAAAGTCGGCCCCCGCAACATTGAGATCGACCGGCACCGCGCCGGCGCTGTGGGCCAGGTCCCAGACGGTCAGGATGCCGGCCTCATGCGCCTGCGCACTCAGCGCGGCCATATCGTGCATCGCGCCGGTCCGGTAGTCGATATGGGTGAGCATCAGCACGGCGACGTCGTCGCGCAAGGCGACAGCAAGCTCATCGCGTTCGACCAGTCGCAGCGCCAGTCCGCGATCCCGGCACAGCGACTGCGCGATATAGAGGTCGGTCGGGAAATTGCCGCGCTCGCTCACGATCGCGGTTCGGCGCGGATCATCGGCGGCGATGTTCAGGGCCGCACTAAGCGTCTTGTAGAGATTGATTGAGGTGCTGTCGGCAGCCACCACCTCGCCGGGGTGCGCGCCAATCAGACGCGCGATCTTGTCGCCGACCTGCTGCGGCAGATC
The DNA here is from genome assembly GCA_947487165.1 of Burkholderiales bacterium. Lineage (GTDB taxonomy): Bacteria > Pseudomonadota > Gammaproteobacteria > Burkholderiales > Burkholderiaceae_E > UBA4615. Next base: position 12,528 of record CANKWX010000018.1, on the reverse strand, counting down.
GAGCCAGCCGGCGGTGTTCCAGCTGGTGATCAGGCCCTTGCCCCATTCTTCACTCAACGTGCGTGCGACACGCCCGGGGGTGGCCACCGGCAGCGGTCCGAGCGAATTGCCGTCGAGGTAGACGACGCCCTCGGGCAGTGAAAACTGATTGCGCAGCGCTGAGAGCGAGTCCTGTTGATCCAGGGTCTCGCAGTCAGCGCGGGTGAAGCGCGCCAGGCTCATCCCGCGCCGTTGCGCGGCACGTCGCGATAGGGCTTGTCGCTGTCGATGCTAGGCTCCTTTGGCATGCCGAGTACGCGCTCGGCAATGATGTTGCGCTGGATCTCGTCGGTGCCGCCGGCGATCGAGGTGGCCGGCACTGACACCAGGATCTCGGCGATCGTGCCGGCGTGCGGACTATCAGCGCCGGCCAACAGGGAGTCGGCGCCACTCAGCAGGGTATGTACCCGCGCTGCGGCGCGGGCGATATGGCTGGCCGCGAGTTTGCCAAGCGAGCCCTCGGGGCCTTGCGGGCGGCCCTGTTCCTGCGCGCTGCGCGCACGCCGCGCGGTCCATTCGGCCGACTTCGACAGAGTCAGCAGCCGCGCGATTTCCTGGCGCACCGCCGGGTCATCGAGCTTGCCGGTTTCCTTGGCCCGCGGAATGATCAGATCGATCCGGCCGGCGCGATTGGGATACCACTTGTAGGGCGCGAGCGCGATTTCGGCTTCGGCGCGCTCTTCGTCATAAATGCGACCCGGTCGATCCGAGGTCGCTGCACCCCAGGAGCGCAGCGAATCGGCGGCGCGCCGCTCGTGCATCAGCGTGGTGGTGGCGACCGCCCAGCCCTTGCCTTCGCCTGCCACCAGCCAGTCGGCGGGCACGGTCGCATCGGTAATGAAGACCTGGTTGAAGGTGGCATGGCCATTCATCTGCTTGAGCGGCTGCACCGTGATGCCGGGCTGATGCATGTCGATGATGAAAAAGGACAGGCCGGCATGCTTGGTCTTGTCCCAGTCGGTGCGCGCCAGCAGCAGAGCGAAGTCGGCTTTCTGCGCGCCCGAGGTCCAGAGCTTCTGGCCGTTGATCACATAGTGATCGCCCTTGCGATCGGCGCGGGTGACTGCGCCGGCTGCGTCCGACCCGCTGCCGGGTTCACTGAAGAGCTGGCACCAGGCTTCTTCGCCGGTCATGCTGGGGCGTAAAAAACGTTTTTTCTGTTCGTCGGTGCCGTGCGCGAGGATGGTCGCGGCCGCCAGCACGCGAATGCCGACCCGGGCCACGCCAACCGCACCGATGCGCTTGAACTCTTCTTCGACGATCGGCTGCAGCCCGACCGGCAGGCCGCGGCCATACCACTCAGTCGGCCAGTGAGGTGTGCCCCAGCCGTTATCCATCAGTTTGTTGCGCCAGTCGACCAGGCTGCTGTCGGGATTCCAGTTGGCCTCGAGCCAGGCACGCACTTCGGCGCGCACCGAGGATTCTGTCTGTTCAGTCATGTCGTATGTCTCCTCAGGCGGCAAGCTTGCTTGCAGGGGCGAGCGCAGCCATCTGCGCCATCATGCGTTCGCGGTGCAGATGGGCATCGCCGAACAGCGCCTCCGAACTCTTGGCTCGCTTGAACCACAGGTGCGTGTCGTTGTCCCAGGTAAAGCCGATGCCGCCATGAATCTGGATGGCATGGATGGCGGTCTGCAGATAGGTGTCGCTCGCGCAGGCCTTGGCGAGCGATGCGGTGACCGCGATGTCGGCATCCTGTTCGTCGAGTGCGGCGGCTGCGAAATAGGCCGCCGATTTGGCGAGCTCAACCTCTAGCAGCATGTCGGCCTGCTTGTGCTTCATCGACTGGAAGGCACCAATCACGCGGCCGAACTGCATGCGCATCATCGCGTAGGCAAGCGCGTCTTCGCGCAGGCGCGCCGCACCGCCGACCATCTCGTTGGACAGGCAGATCGCGGCTTCGATCATGGTCTTCTCGAAGGGCGCAGCACCCTGGCCTTCCTCGCCGAGCAATTGGGCCTCGACATCGTTGAAGGTAAGGTGCGCAAGCTTGCGGGTTGGATCGAGCGTGGTGAGCACGCGGCGCGACAGGCCCGACGCCGCGCCTTGAACGGTAAAAAGCGACAGGCCGTCGTTGCCCGATGACCCGGGGGCGCGGGCCAGCACCACGATCAGGTCGGCGCTGTGACCATCGAGCACGAAGCGCTTGTGTCCGTTGAGCTGCCAGCGGCCGCCTGACTTCATTGCGGTAAGCGTCGTGGCGGCAGCGTCCCAGGCGCCGCCTTCTTCAGTGCTTGCCAGGGTGGCAATGGTTTCGCCCGAGGCGATTCCGGGCAACAGCGCCTGCTGCTGCATCGGCGTGCCGGCATTCAGGATGGCACCCGCGCCCAGCACGGTGGAAGCGAAGTAGGGCGCGCACAGCAGCGCCCGGCCCATTTCTTCGAGCACGATGCAGTGCTCGCTGAAACCGAAGCCGTGGCCGCCCATCGATTCAGGGATGCGCACCGCGCATAAGCCGAGTTCGCTGTTGAGCGCTTTCCAGGCGTCGCGATCGAAGCCCGACTCGGTCTCCATCAGGCGGCGGACTTCCTTGGTCGGCGAGCGATCGGCAAGAAAGCGGCGCACGGCCGCCCGGAATTCTTCCTGTTCGGATGAGAAGCTGAATTTCATGAGGTGTCCTGTGGCAAGCCAGTGGCGCATCATCGCCCATGCGCTAATGCCGCGCTTGGTCGTGCAGGGAAAGTCGGAATACGCTTCTTTGAAACCCTCCTTAGCCTTCGAGCCGCCCGACACCGTCGCGGACCTCGAAGCTGCGCAGATCGCGCACACCGGTATCTGTCCTGGTCGGGTCGTCGATGCCCCGCATCGTGACCCGCGCCCGACCCGAGTCGATCTGCATCAGGCCATAGCCGCGAAAGCGGCCCTCTCCGTATTTCAGCTGGGGGTTCTCGGCCAGCATGCTGTCGATGCGGCTCTGAGCCCGGGCCTGCGAGGTGATCGAGCCGCCGACGAACTCGACCATGGCGGGCTTGTCGCCGGGACGGTCGGGGTCTTCATGCAACTCGCCGGCATAAAAGATGTGGACATCACCACCAATTGCGACCGGATTGGCGGCGCCACTGCCGCGAACCATTTCGAGCAGACGGCGCCTCGCCGGCGGATAGCCGTCCCAGCCGTCGGTCCGCCAGGCCTGCTCGGGGCCGGGCCTTATGTCGGCACGCGAGATAAGGGTTTGCTGCGCCAGCAGGTTCCAGCGTGCCTTGCTGCTGACGAAGGCGCGCGTGAGCCAGGCTTCCTGCTCGGCGCCCAGCAGGGTGCGGCTCGGGTCGGCAAGCGCCAGGCAGTCGTCGCCCACCACGCGTGAGCCGGCAAATCCGGGTGCGGAGCAGGCCTGCTGCGAGCGGTACTGACGGATGTCGATCAGGTGGAGTCTGACCATCGAGCCCCAGTCGAGGGTGCCGAAGATCGGCATCGACGGGCCCTTCGGTGCCATCGACCAGGGCAGGGGCATATGCTCGAAATAGGTTTGATAGGCGGCGGCCCTGCGCAGCAGGAAGCGATCGGATGGCGTGCCGCGCTCGGACAGATCGTTGGCGTAATCGTTCTCGACCTCATGGTCGTCCCAGGTGGGCAGCCAGGCGCAGGCGGCGTGTGCGGCCTGCAGGTCGGGGTCGCTTCGATAAAGCGCATGACGCCGGCGATAAGCTTCGAGGGTCTGGGGCACGCCGGCATCGTGCTTGCGCACATGGTTGCGGCCCCAGGACGACTCGTAGATGTAGTCGCCCAGGAAGGCCACCAGATCGGGCGAATCGGCGACCGCATGTCGCCACGCACCGAAGAAGCCCTGTTCGTATTGCTGGCACGAGGCGAAGACCAGGCGAAGGCTCTGAGCCTGGTCGGGAGCCGGTGCGGTTCGAAAGCGCCCCTGCGGGCTGACTGCGCCGGCGCACAGGAAGCGGTAGCGATAGATGCGATGGGGTTTCAATCCCTTGAGCTCGACGCGTACCGAATGCGCCCACTGGGGCAGTGCCTCGACCGCCCCGCTTTGCACCGGCGATGTTGCGCCTTCTTCGGTGAGCTCCCAGCGAACCGTGATGGGCACCGGGTCGAGCCCGGCATTGTCCTGCATCGGCTGCGGGGCGAGTCGCGTCCAAATCACCGCACCTTGCTCATTCGGCCAGCCGCTGGCCACGCCGAGGGTGAAGGGGTCAGAGGTGAAAACGGTGTTTGCGGCTGCAGCCGCATTCGCCGGCGCACAGGCCAGTGCCGCTGTGGAGCCGGCCAGGCCAAGGGTTTGTGCCATCCAGCGGCGGCGTGACGAAATCGGCTTCACGAGAACAATCGTCCTGGGGCAGGCGGTCAAGTGGACGCTGATCGACCGTCAGACAAGCAGGCCGGCAGCGGGCATGGGTATCATCACGGTGGCCTCACCAACCTTCATTCAAAGGACACTGACAATGGCTTTCAGCATCGAATCAACCGTGGGCGACCTGCTCGACAATCCTGGCCCGCGCGCCGTGCTCGACAAGATCATGCCGCAATTGGCGACCAATCCTCAGATCGACATGGCCCGTGGCATGTCGCTGAAGATGGTGGCCGGCTTTTCCGGCGGAAGAATCACCGACGCATTGCTGGCCGAGGTTGATGCCGCGCTCGCGAAACTCTGATCCTGACAAGGCAGGGTTCGGTCGAATGGCGTTTCCTGACTATCCACTTGGTGAACGCACGATCGGCCGGATCCTCGCTGACAAAGCAAGGCGCATCCCCGAGCACCCGTTCCTGCTGTGGCAGGGCCAGCGCTACACCTTCGCCGAGCTCGAGGCGATCACCAACCGTTATGCCAACGGCTTTGCCGCGCATGGCATCGGTCATGGCGATCATGTGGCGGTGCTGCTGCCCAATTGCCCCGAGTTTTTATGGGTGGTCTGGGGTCTGGGCAAACTCGGTGCCGTGGCAGTGCCGCTGAACACCGCGGCCAAGGGCGACATGCTGGCCTATTTCATCAGGCAGTCCGATTCGAAGATGCTGATCGCCGACAGTGAGTGGGCCGATCGCATTGCGGCGGTTGCCGGCGCACTGCCCGAGCTCGGCACCTATGTATTCATGGGCCCGATACCGAATGAGCTGGCGCCTCGGTTCGGGTCGGCCGCGCAGCTTCTGTCGCTGAAGGCCTTCGAATCAGACGATGAGACTGCGCCACCGGTCGATCGTGTTCGCCATGACGACGCCCATCTGATCGTCTACACCTCGGGCACGACCGGCCCATCAAAGGGCGTGCTGTGTCCCCATTCGCAGGGGCTGGGTGTGGGGCGTTCGATCAGTACCGACTACGGCTATCAGTCCGATGACGTGATCTATGCCTGCCTGCCGCTCTTTCATGTGAATGCACTCTGGTATTCGTGCGCCGCGGCGCTGTGGGCCGAAGCCAGCTTTGCGCTGTCGCCGAGATTTTCTGCGACCCGGTTCTGGGAGGAGATCCGCGCCTGCGGCGCCACCCAGTTCAATTCGCTGGGCGCGATGACCAATATCCTGCTGCAACTGCCCAAGGGCCCTGAAGATCGCGATCATGCTCTGCGTCAGATCATGGCAGTGCCGATGCAGCAGGCGCTCTATGCCGAACTGAAAAGCCGGTATGGGGTGGCGGTCACCTCGCTGTTTGCGATGTCGGAAAACTATGCGGTGACCACCTTCGTGCCCGACGACCGACCCGACAAAGCCGGCTCGGCAGGCTCGGCCCGGGGCGCCTCGGACCTGCTGATTGTTGATGATGACGGTCGCATCATGGGCCCGGGCGAAGTGGGTGAAATCCGGATGCGCCCGCGCTATGAAGGCTCGATGATGAATGGCTACTACAAGATGCCTGAGGCGACCGCGGGCGCCTTTGTGGAGGGCTGGTTCTGTACCGGCGATCGGGGCTATCTCGATGCCGACGGTTATCTCTACTTCATCGATCGCAAGAAGGAAGCCATCCGGCGACGCGGCGAGAACATCTCGGCCTATGAGGTCGAACTGATCCTGTCGCGACATCCGGCCATTCTGGAGGTGGCCGCGGTGCCGGTGCCGTCCGAGATGAGTGAAGATGAGGTCATGGTCTATGTGGTGCTCAACGCCGGCATGTCCATGACGCATGCCGAGGTGGTTCACTTCGCCGCCGAGCACATGAATTACTTCATGGTGCCGCGCTTCGTCGAATTCATTGCCGAGTTGCCCAAGACCGCGACCGAGAAAATCGAGAAGTACAAGCTCAAGCAGGACGCGCTGGAGCGCCGAAGCGCACTTTGGGATCGCGAGCGCGAGGGCATTCACATTGCGCGGTAGGCCGTGCTGGTGATGAAGCGCAGGGCCGCCATCCTCGGCTACGGCGCGGTGCCGGTGGGCACCTATCAGCGGGCCGCCGAGGGCCGTGAGGTGCTCGAGCATGAACTGGCCACCGGCGTGGTGCTTGAGGCCGCGGCGATGGCCGGGCTCTCGAAGGCCGACATCGATGGGGTGGTGGTGGCCCATCCGGGCGACCACACACGCCAGGGCTATTTCCATACCTTTCTCACCGCTCATCTGGGCATCCGCGCTCGTGCCACGGTCATTCAGGTGTTGGGCAACGGCATGACCGGCGGGCACGCCTTCGATATGGCCTTGCAGCAGGTCATCTCAGGCCAGGCCGATTGCATGCTGTCGGTCGGGGTGCATTTCGAGACCGGTGTGCCGACCGCGCAGCATCTGGACTACAGCATCCGGCTGACCGGTGATGTCGATTTTCAGTCGGTATTCGGCGCGGTGCCGATTGCCTGGTATGCCATGGACGCCCAGCGTTATCTGCATGAGCATCGGGTCAGTCGAGCGGCGCTCGCCTCGATTGCGGTGAAGAACCGTGCTCATGCGGTGGCCAATCCGCTGGCGCAATTTCGCGAGCCGATCACGATCGATCAGGTGCTCAATGCCCGGCCGATCGTCGAGCCGCTTGGTCTGCTCGAGGTGCCGGGTCGTGCCGATGGCGCGGTGGCGCTGATGATCGTCTCGGAAGACATGGCCCGTGCCAGTGGGCGGCCTTATGCGCTGGTGCGCGGTCGCGGCTTCGAGCATGAAGGCCTGCATCAGGTCTCGGATCGGCCGGGTGACAGCCTGTCCTATGGCAGCTTGCGGGCTGCAGGCAGTCGGGCGCTTGAATCAGCCGGTGTGACGCTCGCCGATATCGGCAGCTTTCAGGTGTATTCGCCCTGCACGATCGTCGAGGCGCTTGGCACCGAATCGCTCGGGATGTTTGCGCGGGGGCAGGGCGCCGATGCCGCGGCCGCCGGCGAGACCCGCTTCGATGGCCGTTATCCGGTCAATACCTGTGGTGGGTGTCTCTCGCGCGGACATCCGCCGGAAGTCACGCCGCTCTATGACGTGGTCGAGGCGGTGACCCAGTTGCATGGCCGTGCGCAAGGCCGTCAGGTGGCCCGACGCGGGCTGGTGATGACGGTCTGTGAACTGGGCAACTACAACGCTGCGCTGGTGCATATCCTGGAGGGGCAGGCATGACGCTTGCGCGGGTGTCGATGCCGGGTGTGCGTCCGTTTGCGCCTCGCGTGTCGGCCTTTTCGCGCCGGTTCTGGGAGGGCCTGGGTGAGGGGCGCCTGCTGAGTACGCAATGCGCGCAGTGCGGTGTGGTGAGTTTTCCGCCGCGCAATCTGTGTCGTGCCTGCTGGGCCACCGACGTGCCCTGGATCGAGCTCGCCTCACGCGGCACGCTCTACAGCTTCACCCGCGTGCATGTGGCGCCGGGTGCGTTCAGAGGGGATACGCCCTATGCGATCGGCATCGTCGATCTCGATGACGGCCCGCGCCTGATGTGCCGGATGATCGGCGAGGTGAGCACGCAGCACCTGGACCAGCCGGTGGAGATGCTGGTGCTCGACTATGAGGATGGGCCGCTTTTCGGGGCGCGCGTGCTGCCGACTGCACGATCAGACAAGGCGATCAGTTGAGAAGTTCCCTTGAATCGCAAAGCGCCGAAAAAGCATCGCTCTCCAGGTCACAGGCACGCCGGGGACTGATCGCCATCTTCGGATCGACGCTGTTTGAGATGTCCGGCGTCATGATGCTGTCGCCGCTGCTGATTCTGTTGCTCAAGCAGGCGGACGTGTCGACCACCGTGGCCGGACTCTTCGCGGCGTGCGCGTGGCTGGGAATATTTTTGGTGACGCCGTTTGCCTCGCTGATCACCCAGGCGCTCGGGCGCCGCAGATGCCTGTGGATTGCCACGGTTTTGCCCTTGCTGACATCGATCGGGTTTCTGCTGACCGACAATCTGGCGGTCTGGTTTGCGCTGAAACTGATCGCCAGCGTCGCCGGCGGATTGCGCTGGGTATTGGCCGAGGCCTATATCGCCGAATTTGCACCGCCAGAGCAGATGGGGCGATATGTCGGCATGTATGCCACGCTGATGGGCCTGACCTTCGTCATCGGACCGGCCGTGCTGGCCTGGGTGGGTACCGCCGATCACACCGCGTTCTGGATTGTGATCGGACTGCTTGCAGCGGGCACGGCGCTGATGCCGCTGGTGCCGGCGATTGAGCCAGCGGCGGATCAGCACACCACATTGGTTGGCTTCAAGGGCTTGTGGCATGCGCTGTCCTTGCATCCGCTCATCATGCTGGCGGGCTTTGTCGGCGGCTTTTTCGAGCTCGGACTGTCGTCAATTCTGCCGTTGGTCGGCTTGAACCTGAATCTGGACGCCAGGGCATCGGCGCTTCTGGTGGCGGTGAGCGGTCTCGGTGTCATCCTGCTGGCGATTCCATCGGGCATGCTGGCCGATCGCTTCGCCAACCCCGAGCGCGGACGGCGCTTTTTCATGGGCATTCTTGCGTTTGCACTGCTGGTTTCAGCGGGCCTCGTCTTCGCACTGCCTGACTTTCCCGAGCTTGTCTGGCCGACGGCGTTGATCTGGGGCGGTGCTGGCGGAACCTTGTATACCCTGACGATGACCGATATTGCGGCTCGCGAAAAAGGCATCTCGCTGGTCAACAGCACGGCGGTCCTGGTGCTGAGTTACACGCTCGGGGCGCTCGCCGCTTCGTCCACGAGTGGTGTCCTGCTCGATTGGTCACCCGCACTGGCCTTCCCGGTGGTGTTGGCTGCAGTGGCCCTCACCGGACTGCTGGCGATCGTCTCGCCGACCAGACGCTGATGTTGTTCGTATTGGGGCCTGTCGACTGCGGTTGGATGACGGCTCCCGGCCAGAAGCGGTCATCGGCAAACGGCTGCTATGCGGCAACCAGCATGGCCACTTGAATGGGGCTCGTCTGCCACACGACGGACCGGGAATTTCCACCGTTGCGCCAGTTGCGAGCGGCTGGCAGACTCGTGATGATGGATACCGCTTTCTGCATCAATTTAATGGCACTGAAATCCGGCCTACTGGCCAGATTCTCCATGCCGGACAAGGTCTAGTCGTGAATTTCGCCGACTTGGTTAAGCAGCGGTCACCGGAGTTATGCGGCACGACCTGCTGGATAAACTACTAGTTAGTTGCCATGAATCAGCTCTTGCGCTTTGCCTCAATCGCTGTTGTTTGTTTGGCACTTGGTGGGTGCTACGAAAGTTTCTCGCCAATCCAGGCCGGAAGTTTTACTCGTTGGCAATCGGGTAAATCCGTAGGTGCCCCTCAACAGCTGACCACCGAACAAATCGCAAAACTCTCGGACTGGCTCCAAAACCATAAGTGGGGTTGGCATCCTGTGACCGGAACATTTTTACCAGTAACGCTGCTATCGCTTTCACACGTTGACGGCACATCATCCTCAGCAAACCTAATGAACAAGACGCTCATTGTTGGCAAATATCAACGGAGCCTGTCGGAAGCCGAGAGCCAAGTACTTCAATCAATTATTGGCGCGCAAAATGGCAACTAACCCTTCGGTCAAGCGGGACTGCGGAACCGGCGTGGTTGGTTTCCTCCATCGTTTTGCGCCGCAGCCCCTTACCTTCAACGTTATGCGTCTAAAAACTAGTCTCCGAAACCTCCTCTGGTTTTTACTGGCCACAGTATTGATCGCGGGTTGCTCGCAATCATCACGGGCTCCGCAAGCATTCACGGTTCCATTGCCTGATGACATCCTGCAAATTACTGTGTCCGTGAGGGGGAAAGAACAATCCAAACGTATTGTTCAAAACAGAGCGGCTATTGAGCACGCAATTAGGCTTGTTTCTGAAAATAAATCGAACTTGAGCAAGACCCAATTTACGTTTCCTACTCCATCCGCATCAGCGGTATTTTGGACGGCAAACGGTTCGGCTCCACTTGTTATTTGGTTTGGGCCGGACTGGCTTAGTGTTGCTGCAACTGTTGGCGGAGAGCGTGGCAACTATTTCTGGCACATACCTACAGAGGTTGAAGTTGAGTTGAGGGGCCTGCTTGAAATTCGCCCATAACCATCTGCTCCAGCCGACCGTCAGCCAGCTACGCTGCCTGCCGTCGGCTGAGCGTTTACGTTGAACGGCAGCTCTCGGGCGATTCATTCGCCTAAACCAACTTCCGCTTCGGGTCGGATCCGGGCCTTCGAGCCGCGCGCTTGAACGGTCGCTTTCCCGCATCAAGCTGACGTTTACCTGGCAGGGGTTTGTGAGGCTGCAGCATCCGATCTCCGTCGCGGTCCCTCAACGCGCCACCTCGGTGGCGCTATCGAATCGGAAATGGTGGCGGGTTTGGATCCGAAACCCTCGCGCTTTTGGTCTGGAATGCGCAAACAGGGCTACACAAGCGCCGGCTCGCGAAACTAGTTATGCAACGTGGCCTTGTACCGGCTGCGATCGTGACGCTATTAGCATCCTCGCTAGGCCGTACATCCATGTGTTTACATGTACTTCCTCTTGGGCTAGGATGTACGCGTACATCCTAATGAGGTTCACTATGGCCAGCACCAAACTTTTCAAGAACGGCAACTCGCAGGCGGTTCGCATTCCTGCCGAACTTGCCTACAGCACGTGGGATGTTGAGTTGGTCATTGAGCGCCAGGGGGACGAGCTGCGCATCCGTCCGGCGCAGCGGCGCATGGGCGATGTACTGGGCAAGTTTGCTAAATTCTCGCCAGACTTCATGACCCAAGGGCGAGGTGAAAACGTCGAGGGCGAGCGCGAAGCCTTATGAATCCAAAGTACATGCTCGACACCAATATTTGCATTTACCTCATGAAGCACCAGCCGTCTGAGGTGCGCGAGCGCTTTGCGGCGTGCTTTGTAGGCGACGTTGTCATTTCTGCGGTGACCTTGGCCGAACTGGAATTCGGTATCGCTTGCTCAAGCCTTGCAGTGCAAGCCGCCAACCGGTCGGCATTGGAGAGCTTGCTCGACGACATCATGGTTGCGCCCTTTGATGCACACGCTGCAAAGTCCTATGGCCCTATCCGTGCAGCCTATAAAGATCGCAACCGCGATGCCCTGGACAAACTCATCGCATCCCACGCTGTCGCTTTAGGGGTGACTTTGGTCACTAATAACGAAGCGGATTTTGTGAATTATGCCGGGCTGCGCGTTGAAAACTGGGTGAGCAACCACTGAGATCAAATCTCTTTGACCTAATAAATCATTTTAGTCCGCGCCGGCCGCTGATTTGCAATCAGGCCTTAAACAATACGCACATTAGACTGCGTGCGTATCCTACCGCGAGTTTCCCCTAGCTTTTTGATATCTTGTGCAGAGTAAATTGGCGCGTCACCGGACGTAAAGCGAAGATTTGCGGGTGAGTATTTTAGGAGCTCAATCTACTTGGTCCTGTTTTTGGAGTTTTTGTCCAAGAGGATCGTCACGATGGCGGTTCGCGCATTGACGGGGCCCGCGTCTTTCTCTTAATTGCCGCGGATTTTTCCTTCCGCGTTGTTGCGAGTGCTTTCGGCTTGGAGGCGCGCCGTCGCGTTTCCGCTTTCCCGCACCATGGTGTCGCTGCCTTTTAGGTTTTCTCCATCGTTCGCGGCGACCGCATCGCTAAACTTTATCCGGGCGCTAACCGATCCCGTAGCGGCATCGCTCGCAAGCTTGTCGCTGGCGCATCCAAAGAGTAGGAGGGCTGTCGCAAAAAATCTGACTTTCATGAGTTTTTGATCTATCGGTGCTTGCAATCGACAGGTCTCGTCAATCGCTAATTATTAAGGATTAAAACAGGGGCATTTGTGTGATATTTATCTCATTTACTTAATTCCCTTGTATTGATTTCAATTCTGCAAATATATAAATTCCTGTCTATGGCTGTGCCGACGAACGGTCGGTGGCTTCAATCAAGTGGGGGGGGGTAATATTTTTGACAACCGAACAGTTTGCTCAAAATTTGTGACCAGCATTTCTGATGATTGAGTACATATTCCAATCAATTCCGCCACCGTTTCCGATCAGCTTGCGCCACCCACATTCCAGGAATGGGGCCGTATGCCTTGGGCAGTTCCCTGACCAGACGGTTGAAAGCGTCCAGGTTGCGCAGCTCGGGGCGCATTTTTTCGTAGTGCCGGCGCCAAAGGGTGAGAGGGTGAGCGGGCGGCTCCACACAGACGAAAGAGGCGATATCCGCGTACTGTAGGT